>CAMWSY010000127.1 GCA_947176995.1 uncultured Porphyromonadaceae bacterium
AGCAGCCGGTGTTGTCGGGCGGGTCGGTCACGGGCACTGCGCTTGCGATCTTCCTCATCATGGTCGTGGTGATGATGAATGATGTGAAGATCCAGTCGTTTCCCCCCGAGAGTCATCGTGAGCGGATGCTTTATGCCGACTATGCCTCATACTATGAGATACAGAATGGACCTGATCGAGCTTTTAACGGCGGCATGAGCGCGAGGACTGCCGGAAAGCTTTATAAGGATCTGGAGGGAGCTGAAGCTGTTAGCGTGTATGCTACATGGTTGCAGAATGCGTCGGTATCAGCACCGGGTAAGGCAGCGGCGAAAGTGGATGTGCGTGGATGTGATGCGGATTTCTTCAAAGTTTTCGATTACACGTTTATCGACGGAAAGCCGTTCACCGAAGCTGATCTCGAGTCGGAAATCTGCAAGGCCGTCATAACAGAGAGTGTCGCCCGAAAAGTTTTCGGCCGTACCGATGTCGTCGGTGAGGAGATAGGCTTGTCGATGGCTCCCTACGTCGTCTCAGGGGTGGTTAAGGATGTCAGTATTCTGACAACCAAAGCCTATGCCGATATGTGGGTACCCTACACCACATTTACACAACGACAGATGTGGGACAGCCAACCCAATGGAATGATGGCGGCAATCATACTTGCTAAGGAGGGTGTGAAGCTCACTGATGTGAAGAAGGAATGCGATCGTCTGTTTGTCAAGTTCAACGAAGAACTTGCCACTACAGGGATGCAGATGATTCAGCGCGGACGTCCTTATGCTCAGGAGCAGGAGTCAGTAGGCGTTTGGTCTAATGAAGAACCGGATGTGGCACCGGTGCGTCGTCAACGTATGATCATACTTGCAATACTTCTGCTTGTTCCTGCGATCAATCTCAGCAGCATGACTCAAAGTCGGCTGCATCAGCGTCGTGCCGAAATCGGTGTGAAGCGTGCATTCGGCGCAAGCCGTGCGAGAATCATAAGTGAGATCTTTGCCGAGAACATTGTTGTCACACTGGTTGCCGGTCTTGTTGGATATCTGCTTAGTGTCGGTTTTGCTCTAATCTATGGATCGGAATTGTTCACGAGTAGTAGTCCGAAAATAATGACTAGTGTGTCATCGGTCAATCTGTCGGTTCTGATTCATGTGTCGACATTGATGTGGGCACTCCTGTTCTGTTTGCTTCTTAATGTGATCAGCACAGGTATTCCGGTATGGCAGGCTGCGAGAGTCAATGTTGTAAACGCGATAAAAGGGTAACGCAATGGGAATAAAATATATCTATATACGCCTTATGGCGGATTGGAAGGCCAACCTATGGCTTGCCATTGAGTTGCTCGTCGTGTCGGTGATTCTTTGGGTGATCGTGGACTTGCTTTATGTGAGGATTAATCATGTCAGTGAGGATACCGGTTTTGACATCTCCAATACGTTTCTTGTAAGAATAGGTAAAGTCAGCCCACGTGCACCTGAATACCGTGGAAAAGAGGATAATGATTCCTCTACATGCCATGATCGGATGGAGATTGTCAACCGCTTGCGTCACAGGCCGGAAGTGGAATATGTAGGGATTTCATTCAACGCTTACCCCTATGATCCAAACAATAATACAACCAATGTTAATTATGTCTCAGGCTCAGGAGACACCATACGCAATGCGATTTCGTGGATTCCGATAAGAATAGTGACACCTGATTTTATCAGAGTGTTCCGCTATCGTGGAGCACATGGTGAGACTCCCGATGAACTTGCAGCGATGCTTGAAATGGAGCCTGACGGCGTAATTCTCTCTTCCGGAATTTTCGGTGAGAAGATTGACACAGATACTATCATAGGTAAAAATGTGGATGTCTACGACAGCCAACTCAATGACTATGCGCCCAGAAAGGTGATCGGAATATGTAATCCGGTGAAATATACCGAGTACCATAGTCTGAAGAATTCAGCTTCGGTAATAGGTCTGTTTGGACCGGAACACGTGTATCTGCTTCAACAAGCAGAGTTCACTGTAAGAGTGAAAGATGGTATGGCTAAAGATTTCATTGATAATCTTATGGCTGATAGTCCCACTCAGTTCAGGATTGGCAATCAGTTCATTTCCGATGTGCAGTCGTTTGAGAGTATCGCCCGCAATTCGACTCGGGAGTCACGCAAAGATACGCGTAACCGATTAGTGGTTATGGTGTTTCTGCTTGTCAATATATTCCTTGGGTTGCTTGGCACATTCTGGTTCCGCACGCGTCAGCGTGTTTCGGAAATAGCTCTGATGAAAGTGGTTGGTGCGACATCGCGCAGCGTGTTCGTCACGCAGATAGGAGAGGGGCTTCTTCTTCTCTTGCTTGTGACACCCCTTGCGGCTTTGATCGATATTAACATGGCTGCAATGGAACTGAATGCCCGCGGTGATTTCGGCTTTCTTGAATGGCCGCGCTTGTGGGCGTGTGTGGGAATTGTGTTTGTGATCATGGCAGTGATGATAGTGTGCGGTGTGGCTATTCCGGCACGGAAAGGGATGCTTGTCGATCCGGCGGCTGCATTGCATGACGAGTGAGGACAGGACGCACGCACCGTGCGTCCCTACTCAGAGAGTGAGAATAATACTGATAAAACCAGTTTAATGATAAGATGAAGTTTATTACGAATATATGGAATAACCTCAAGGAGCAGCCGGTATTGTCGGGCGTCTCGGTCACGGGCACTGCGCTTGCGATCTTCCTCATCATGGTCGTGGTGATGCTCTATGAGGTTAAGGTGGTGCCGTTTGCTCCGGAGAGCAACCGCGAGCGTCTGCTGTATGCCGACTATGGTTCGATCTATTCGATCAAGGACGGCCCAGACTGGAACAGCAACGGCGGACAGAGTGAGGCTTCTCTGAAGAAGCTCTATAAAGGTCTTGAATCGGCCGAGGCGGTTTCGATCTATCTGGCTTGGCTCGAGTCTGCGCCGGCATCGCTGCCGGGACAGCCGTCGGTGAGCGTGGATATGCGTGCGTGCGACGCCGATTTCTTTAAGGCGTTCAACTACTCCTTTATCCATGGAGTGCCGTTCAGTGAAAGCGATTTCGAGTCAGGTATAAAGAAGGCCGTCATCACCGAGGGGTTGGCGAGAAAGCTTTTCGGACGCACGGATGTGGTGGGGGAGGAGATACGCCTGTCGCGCGTGCCATACGTGGTGAGCGGTGTGGTGAAAAACGTGAGCACCCTCGCTACCAAGGCCTACGCCGATGCGTGGATTCCCTATTCTACCACAGCGCAGGCCAAACAGGTATGGAACACTCACATGGGATCGCTCTCGGCTGTGATTCTCGCCAAAGAGGGAGTGGAGCTTGCCGAAGTGCAGGAGGAATGTGGCCGGTTGTTTGACAAGTACAACGACGAGATAGAACCGACGGGGTGGAAGTTCATCCGCCGTGATCGCCCTTACGATCAGGAGACCGAGGCGGTAGGACCTTGGGCAAATGAGAAGCCTGATGTGGGAGCCGACCGCCGCGAGCGCATAACGCTGCTGATGATACTGCTGCTCGTGCCGGCAATCAATCTGAGCAGCATGACCCACAGCCGTCTGCGTCAGCGCCGTGCCGAGATCGGTGTGAAGCGTGCTTTCGGTGCAACGCGCATGAGCATCGTGCGCGATATTCTCACCGAAAACATGATTGTGACTCTTGCTGCGGGTGTGATAGGATTTCTGCTGAGTGTGGCGTTCGCCTATCTGTTCAGTGCCGAGCTCTTTACGCGCAGTAATCTGATCCTTGCCAATGAGCCTAAGATCGAGATGTCGATACTGATACACATGTCGACATTCGTGTGGGTGCTTCTGTTCTGTTTCCTTCTCAACGTGCTCAGCACCGGCATCCCGGCATGGCAGGCGGCGAGAGTGAATGTGGTAAACGCTATAAAGGGATAACGCGATGGGATTCAAATATATATTCAAACGCCTGATGGCGGAGTGGAAAGCCAATGTGTGGCTTGCCGTCGAACTGCTGATTGTCTCGGTGGTGATATGGGTGATTGTCGATCAGCTTTATGTGCAGACGTCGCGCGTCAACGAGGATCCGGGTTTCGATATTTCAGACACCTTCCTTGTATCGGTAGAGACCATCAACAATAATTCGCCTGAGTTTGATGCGAGTTTCGCATCTGACTCGGCTTGGGCCGAAAACCGGCGTGAGATGATAGAGCGTCTGCGCCGTCGTCCCGAGGTGGAGTATGTGGGGTTGTCGCGCAACTCTTATCCTTACGACGGATCGAACTCGGGGACATCGGTGCGCTATATCTCAGAGGAAGGTGACACGATCAGCAAAAAAGGCTCGATGGTCTATCGTGTGGTTTCGCCCGATTTCATCAGGGTGTTCCGCTACCGCGGCGCCAACGGCGAGACTCCTGACGAGCTTGCCGAACTGCTTGAGAAGAATCCCGCTGCGATCATGCTTTCTTCCAATGTGTTCGGCGAGGATTTCGACATGCAGTCGCTCGTCGGCAAGGAGGTGGAACGGTACAACGGAGAATATGAGCCGGTCAAGGTATCGGCTATACTCAACCCTGTGAAATACACCGAGTATGACAATCCCGTGTGGTCGACCAGCATGGTCGAGGCACTCGAGCCGGGTAGCGGATGGTTCAACGAGATCACGGTGAGAGTGAAAGAGGGGATGTCAAGGGATTTCATCGAAAATCTGCTTGCCGACAGCGAAAAGCAGTTCCGTGTAGGCAACCTGTATATCGCCAACGTGCAGTCGTTTGACCGCATTGCACACGCCTACACTCTCGGGCGGCAGCAGGCCACACGCAACAAATTTATCGTGATGACATTCCTGCTGGTCAACATCTTCCTCGGGCTGCTCGGCACATTCTGGTTCCGCACCCGTCAGCGCACTCCTGAGATCGCTCTGATGAAAGTCACCGGCGCGACGGCATCCACAGTTTTCAAGACTCAGGTGGGCGAGGGGCTTGTGCTCCTGTTGCTCGTGACCCCTCTTGCGGCACTGGTCGATATCAACATGGCGGTGATGGAGATGAACGCCTACGGCAACTACGGTTATCTCGAGTGGCCCCGCATGGTGGCCTGCATCGGCATCGTGCTGGCGATTATGGCGGTCATGATCGTGTGCGGTGTGGCTATCCCGGCATGGAAGGGAATGCACATCGAGCCCGCGACGGCATTGCACGACGAGTGATGTGAAAAAACTTTCCGGCGTGCTGTCGCGCGCCTCTGCAAAACAAAAGATATGATAAAACATTACATAAAATCGGCGCTCATGCACGCCCGGGCCGACCGCCTGTTCACCGGTATCTATATCGCCGGTGTGACGCTGGCGATTGCCACGACGCTTGCCATGTCGATGATCTACTACATCAAGATCGCCCCGATCTATCCTGAGACGAACCGCGCCAAGACTTACTACATGATGCAGCTGATGTGTGAGAACGAGGGGAGTTCATGGCAGAGC
>CAMWSY010000128.1 GCA_947176995.1 uncultured Porphyromonadaceae bacterium
CTCCGGTGGAAGCTCCCGCAGGTGCTTTTGAACCGCTGTATTCGTCGTGGTATCAATTTCATCAGGATGTATCGGATAAGGCTATCGAAGAGGAATGCCAAAAGGCTGCGGCTCTCGGCATGAAAACCATAATTGTGGATGACGGATGGCAAACGGATGACAATAACCGAGGTTACGCTTTCTGTGGTGACTGGGAGGTGAGTAAGAACCGTTTTCCTGATTTCGCATCGCACGTGAAGAAGGTGCAGGACACAGGTATGAAGTATATGCTCTGGTACTCTGTGCCGTTTGTGGGGAAAAAGAGTAAGAATTACGAGCGCTTCAAGGGGAAATATCTGAGGGAGACTGATGAGATAGGAGTGCTTGATCCGCGCTTCCCGGAGGTGCGTGAATTTTTGTGCCAGACCTATGAGGATGCCATGCGCAACTATGGGCTTGACGGGTTTAAGCTTGATTTCATAGACCAGTTCACGGTGTCGGGTAATGACAAGGCTATCGAAGAAAATTATGCTGGGAGGGATATAAAGACAGTGCCAGAGGCGGTGAATGTGCTGATGAAAGATGTGTATTCACGGCTGAAAGCTATTAACCCTGAAGTGCTCATAGAGTTCCGTCAGAGATATATCGGTCCGGCTATAAGGCAGTACGGAAACATGCTCAGAGCTGCCGACTGTCCCGGTGATATGCGTGGTAACAGAGAGCGCATTGCAAATCTCAGGCTTACTTCGGGAAAAACGGCTGTTCATGCCGATATGCTCGAATGGAATGCCGCTGACACTCCAGAAAGTGCTGCGCGTCATATACTTTCGGCTATGTTCGGCGTGGTGCAGTACTCGGTGATGCTTAATGATCTGCCTGAAGATCATAGGAAAATGCTCCGTCACTGGATAGATTTTCTCGGCGCACACCGCAAGACTCTGCTTGATTCGGATTTCAAGCCCTATCATCCGCAGGCGGGTTACCCGGTGATTGAGGCTTCATCGGATGAGGAGCGTATAATTGCTGTTTATCAAAGCGGTTGTGTGGCGACTATAGAGAAGGGGGCCTTCCCGACCTATATAATCAATGCCACAGGACATGAGGGTGTGTATGTGGACTGCAAAGGGGAGGGCGGTCTGCTGGACATTTATAATGTCTATGGTGAGAAGGTTGGCTCGGAGGGTGTGACTCCCGGCCTGTCGGAGATAAAAGTGCCTGTGTCGGGATATGCTGTTTTAAGCCGCTGAGTCGTGAAACTGACGGAAATAACGGGAAATGAGCCGGAAACGGCAGTCTATCTCAGGCTGACCGAGGCGCAACTGCGCAACAGGCTTTCGCCGGAAGACGGAGTGTTTATCGCAGAAAGTCCGAAGGTGATTGCTACGGCTTTAGGAGCCGGTATGCAGCCGCTTTCGATATTGTGCGAGCGGAAGCATATCACTGGTGATGCCAAAGGGATAATAGACAGCCTGCCTGATGACTTCCCGGTGTATACCGCAGATAGGGAGGTGCTCGAGAGGATGACCGGCTACACGCTGACGCGTGGTGTGCTGTGCGCAATGCGGCGTCCGGCAGAACGTAGCATAAACGATGTCACAGACGGTGCACGGCGTGTGGTCGTGATAGACGGAGTGACCGACACTACAAATATCGGCGCTATATTCCGGTCGGCCGCTGCCTTGGGGATTGACAGTGTGTTGCTGACGCGCACTTCGTGTGATCCGTTGAACCGTCGTGCGGTGAGGGTGTCGATGGGCTCGGTGTTTCTTGTGCCGTGGGGATGGATAGATGATGTTGATGAGGTGAAGAATGCCGGATTCAAGACCGTGGCAATGGCTCTGCGGGATGATTCGGTGCAGATAGATGACGCAAGGCTGAGAAGTGAGGAGAAACTGGCAATAGTAATGGGAACGGAGGGGGACGGACTAAGCAACAAAGTGATTACAGGGGCTGACTATGTGGTGAAAATACCTATGGCACACGGAGTGGACTCGCTCAATGTGGCGGCTGCTTCAGCGATTGCTTTCTGGGAACTGACAAAGAGATAAAGAAAGGCTTTGTAAGGGTCTGAAACTAAAGGGGGATGTGTCAAACTTATTTTTCTTAGAATACGATAGAGATCTTATCTACGTAACTACTTGAGCTTAAAAAGGACGCACGAGCCGTGCGTCCTTAATCTCTGTGAAAAGAACGTTTATGAAACACTTTCTATGCTTAGATGAATGAGGACTCGGAGATATCGGAGCGATCTGACGTCCCCAAGTCCTTATAGATTTAGTATAATAGTGGGAATCAGGATTGTTCCATTATGAAGCGCTCGGCATCGAGTGCGGCACGACAACCCATGCCGGCGGCACTTACGGCCTGACGGTAGACAGGATCGGCAACGTCGCCAGCTGCAAATACACCGGGCACGTTGGTCGCTGTTGATTTTCCGTCGGTCACGATGTAGCCGGTTTCATCAAGATCAATCTGGCCTACAAAAATGTCGGTGTTGGGCTTATGACCGATAGCGAGGAAGAATCCGTCGATGGCGATATCGAATATCTGCTCTTTGTCGGTGCCTTTGTTCTCGATAATTTTTGCACCTTCGACAACTTCATCGCCGAAAAGACCTAATGTGTTGCAGTTGAAAAGGACGGTAATGTTCTCTTTCTTCAGCACACGCTGCTGCATGACTTTTGAAGCGCGAAGATAGTCTTTGCGCACAATCAGATAAACTTTTTTAGCCAGTCCGCTGAGATATAGAGCTTCCTCGCAGGCAGTGTCGCCACCGCCGACTACGGCAACCGTGCGCTTGCGGTAGAAGAATCCGTCGCAAGTTGCACAGGCAGAAACACCCATTCCGGCGTATTTCTCCTCGTCGGGGAGTCCGAGGTATTTTGCAGATGCACCTGTGGAGATAATCACAGTCTCGGCAGTGATGGTGCTTCCATCGTCAACGGTGACTTTGAAAGGGCGTTTTGAGAAGTCGACAGAGGTAACCATGCCCTGACGAAGATCGGTGCCGAAGCGCTGTGCCTGCTTGCGGAGGTCTTCCATGAGCAGAGGACCGGTAACACCTTCGGGATAACCGGGAAAGTTCTCAACTTCGGTAGTTGTTGTAAGCTGTCCACCCGGTTGCATTCCTTCAACCAGAATAGGGTAGAGGTTGGCGCGTGAAGCATATATTGCGGCTGTGTAGCCTGCCGGTCCGGAACCGATAATAAGGCATTTTGTCGAAGAGTCAGACATAGCAGTAGTTTTTATTTTTTGTTAGATTGTCGAATCGGGTTATCGGAGGTCGATGATTTCTGCATCGGGGTGGAACGCCGGATTGTAGCGGAAACGCTCGGGTGCGATCTTTTCACCGACAGTGGTTTCAGAGAATCTGAGTGAGACAGTGCCTGAGTCGGAGAGTACCGCCTGAATTTCAATCGGCCAACCTGAACGGTTGTCGATCGTGACAACCGCCGACTTTACGGTGGGATTGTCGCCGACCGGTTCAAGGCGGAATCTGGAGACAGCGGAGTCGGTCGAGGTAAGGGGCTTTATCCTGTAGCGGTCTTTCACGTCAGTGATAATTGCTAACGGATTAACCTCAAAGATTTCGGCCGGTGTGGGCTCGGTCATTGAGACTTCACCCGACGCTTCACTGTAGGTCCACTGTGTTTTGCCGTCAAACCATGTCTCAAAATCTCCTGCGTCAGTGACTATGACAAATCGTTTTCCCGCCATAACCGCTTCTCCGGTGACTTTACCGGTCGGGTCAGATGCTTCATATCGAGTGCTGAGTGAGGGGGCAGATGCTATCTTGTCGGCAGCCTCAGCGAGCAAATCACGAGAGGATGCGATAAACGGCATAACCATCAACATCATTGAAACAAGCGCAGTTTTCATCTCTATTACGCTTAACGCATAAACGGTAAAAATGGTTTAGTTTTAGGAGTTGAGGATTTCTTCAAGGCGATAGGTATCAACGAGAATATCGCGCATCTTACCGCCTACCGACGGGCCGACAATGCCCGCAGCTTCAAGCTGATCCATAATCTTACCAGCGCGTGCGAATCCGATGGAGTACCGACGTTGCAAACCTGATGTGGATGCTATGCCCGAAGATACAATATCTCTTGCAATCTCATTGAAAAGGGAATCGCGCTCGCCGGTAACTCCACCACGGGCTGCGCCTCCCTGTGCCGCAGGTGCCTCAACCGGAGGGAGAAGGTAGGGGTGAGGATAGCCGACCTGATTGTTGACATAGGCAGCCACTGTCTTGATCTCATCAGTGCTGATGAATGCACACTGCACGCGCTCGAGCTTACTGTCGTGGGAAATGAGCATGTCGCCTTTACCAATGAGTGATGCCGCTCCGTTGTTGTCAAGAATAATCTTGCTGTCGATACGGCTTGATACCTGAAACGCCATGCGTGCGGGGAAGTTGGCGCGTATCACACCGGTAATGATGTTGGCACTCGGACGCTGCGTGGCGATAATCATGTGAATACCTACGGCTCGAGCTTTCTGGGCTATACGTGCAACAGGTGTCTCAACCTCTTTGCCGATGTTCATGTAGAGGTCGGCATACTCGTCGATAATCACAACGATATACGGGAGGAAGCGGTGTCCTTTTTCAGGATTGAGTTTGCGCTCAGTAAACAGCTTGTTGTAGTGTGTGATCTGCACGACCTCGGCTTTCATAAGCAGGTCGTAGCGTTGCTCCATCTCGACGACAAGGGCTTTAAGCGTGTCGAGTGTCTTACTCATATCGGTAACGATAGCATCTTCCTCGTCGGGGAGTTTGGCGAGATAATGCTTCTCAAGTTTACGATACGGGTAAAACTCAACTTTCTTGGGGTCGATAAGCACAAATTTCAATTCTGCCGGATGCTTCTTGAAGATCAGAGAGTTGATGATCACGTTCATGCCTACTGACTTGCCTTTGCCGGTTGCGCCTGCCACGAGAAGGTGTGGCATCTTGGCAAGATCGGCAATGTAGACATCATTGGTAATAGTAGCACCCACAGCGAGGGGGAGCTCATAATCACACTCCTGATACTTGCGTGAGCCGAGAATTGTGCGTATTGCCACCGGCTGCGGCTCACGGTTAGGTACCTCAATGCCTATCGCGCCTTTACCGGGAATGGGAGCAATGATGCGGGTGCTGATTGCGGAGAGAGCCATAGCGATGTCTTCTTCAAGTCGCTTGATAGTGGCAATCTTGACGCCTTCGACCGGGATAATCTCATACATCGTGACAGTCGGGCCGACGGTGGCATCAATCTTGGCTACACCGATATTGAGTTTGTCGAGTGCGTAGATGATCTGATTTTTCTTATCGGATATCTCGGTGATATCAACAATGTCGGTGCGTGCCGGCCGATCCTCAAGCAGATCGAGAACAGGAGTGCGGAAACGGGAGAGTTCGG
>CAMWSY010000129.1 GCA_947176995.1 uncultured Porphyromonadaceae bacterium
GCCAGATTCTCCTCCCTGTCAAGCAGGAAAGCGTGATTATCATTCCGCAGAAATCCAATTATTAGCTTCAGGACAGCCGTTTTGTCTACACCCTCACCGACAGCAACACTGTCGTTAGCCGCCCCATCACAGTCGATCCTCTCAACGACGGCAAGACCTTTGTGGTGACATCCGGCCTTAATCCCGGCGAGCGCATCGCAGTTGAAGGCGTTGGTGTGTCGCTGCGCGACGGCATGAAGATCAATCCCGTTGATGCGGCTGCCGCTCCCGCTGCTCCCGCACAGCAGCCGGCTGCACAGTAAATCGCAGCCCTCTTACTGAGTTAATGTATTTCAGGCTTTATCAACACAGCGATAAATGAAACTTGACAGATTTATAAATCGTCCGGTATTGTCGACGGTGATATCGATCTTCATCGTCCTGCTGGGTCTGATCGGACTTTTCTCCCTACCTATCACCCAGTTCCCCGACATCGCGCCACCTACAATCTCGGTGAGCACGACTTATACCGGAGCAAATGCGCAGGCTGTGCTCAACTCCGTGATCGCCCCGCTTGAGGAGGCTATCAACGGTGCCGAGGGCATGACCTACATGGAGTCCACCGCCACCAACACTGGTTCGGCAACAATCAGCGTTTACTTCGAACAGGGATTTGATCCCAACATGGCTGCCGTCGATGTGCAGAACCGTGTCGCAAAGGCGCAGAGCCTTCTTCCCGCCGAGGTCACCCGCGTGGGTGTGCTCACTCAGAAGCGTCAGACCTCGATGCTTCTCAACGTGGCTATCTATGACACATCGGGCAAATACTCCGAGGAGTTCATCGACAACTACGCCAAGATCAACGTTATCCCCCAGTTGCAGCGTGTCTCGGGTGTGGGTGATGTGATGTGCTTCGGTGCCGACTACTCAATGCGTATCTGGCTCAAGCCCGATGTCATGGCGCAGTACAACCTCATGCCCGACGACATTTCCTATGCCCTTTCAGAGCAGAATATCGAGGCTGCCCCCGGTGCATTTGGTGAGCAGGGCGATCAGAGCTTCCAGTACACCATGCGCTACAAAGGCCGTCTCACCACTCCCGAGCAGTTCGAGGATATTGTGGTGGCAGCCAAGCCCACCGGTGAGGTGCTCCGTCTCGGTGAGGTGGCCGAAGTGGAACTCGGTCGTGTGACCTATGGCTTCCACAACTCGCTCAACGGTTATCCCGCTACGAGTGCTATGGTGTTCCAGACCGCCGGCTCGAATGCGACGAAGATCATCAACGACTGTCTGAAAGTGGGCGATGATATGAAAGCCGAGCTCCCCGACGGTCTTCACTTCGCTATCCCGATGAACAACAACGACTTCCTTGACGCTTCTATCCATGAGGTGATCAAGACCCTCATCGAGGCATTCATCCTCGTGTTCTTCGTCGTTTATGTGTTCCTTCAGGACTTCCGTTCGACCATCATCCCCGCTATCGCCATTCCCGTGGCTCTTGTCGGCACATTCTTCTTCATGAACCTGATCGGCTTCTCGATCAACCTTATCACCCTCTCGGCTCTCGTGCTTGCGATTGCGATTGTGGTCGATGATGCGATTGTGGTTATCGAGGCCGTCCATGCCAAGCTTGATGCCGGCTACAAGAGTGCGCGCAAGGCATCCATCGACGCCATGAGTGAGATTGCCGGAGCGCTTATCTCGATTACCCTTGTGATGATGCTTGTGTTCATCCCTGTGTCGTTCATCTCAGGTACATCGGGTGTGTTCTACCGTCAGTTCGGTCTGACCATGGCTATCGCTATCGGTCTGTCGGCGCTCAACGCCCTCACCCTCTCGCCCGCGCTTTGCGCCGTGTTCCTTAAAGCCCACGACGAGAAGCCCCTCAAGCAGCGTCTTGGCGAAGCTTACAGCGCAGCCGGCGAGGTGATGGCTCAGCGTGCCAAAAAGTCATTCTCGCTCGATCTTCCCCCGCTTGTGACCGGTCTTGCTCTTGTCGCCACGATTCTGTTCATGGTGCTTGGCTGGTACAGCGAGCCTTCCCACATAGTCAAGTTTGTTCCGGCCGTTGTGGTTGCCATCATTACGATGCTGGGAATTATCGGCAAGCGTTTCCATAAAGGATTTGAAACAGGATTCAGCCGCGTGCTCAAGGTTTACCACAAGGCTTCCTCATGGTTTGTTGCTCACAAGATTATCTCGTTTGGCACTGTCGCAGCTTCTGTGGTTCTGCTTGTGTGGCTCATGGGACGCACTCCCACCACGCTTGTTCCTACCGAGGATACCGGTGTGCTTTTCTGTATGGTCGATATGCCCCCGGGCACATCGCAGGAGCGCACGGTTGAGGTGCTCGACAAGGTCGACCATATTCTCGCATCGATCCCCGAGATCGAGTACCGAATGAAGATCGCCGGCTATAGCTTCATGGCCGGACAGGGTGCTACTTACGGTACTTTCATTATCAAGCTCAAAAACTGGGAGGACCGCAAGCAGGCCGACCAGTTGTCGACTGCTATTCTCGGAAAAATCTACGGCATGGCGGGTGCCATGATCAAGGACGGACGTGTCGTTTGCTTCGCGCCGCCCATGATTACCGGTTACTCGCTCACCAACGGTTTCGAGCTCAAGATGCAGGATAAGACCGGCGGTGATATCAATGATTTCTTCGCTATCGTCCAGACATTCCTTGCCAAGCTGAATCAGCAGCCCGAGGTGCAGGTGGCAATGACCACGTTCAATCCCACTTTCCCCCAGTACATGATCGACATTGATGCTGCCAAGGCAAAACAGGCAGGTATCTCACCCTCGACAATCCTCTCCACCTTGCAGGGTTACTACGGCGGTATGTACGTCTCCAACTTCAACCGCTTCGGTAAGATCTACCGTGTGATGATGCAGGCCTCGCCCGACGCGCGCGTGTCGCCCGAGACACTGGCTTCGATCAAGATACGCAACGGATCGGAGATGGCATCGCTTTCCAACTACGTCACCCTCACCAAGATCTACGGTCCTGACCTTCTCAACCGATTCAACATGTTCCAGTCGATTTCGGTAACAGGTCAGCCCGCTGCCGGCTATTCATCCGGTCAGGCACTTGAAGCCGTGAGGCGCGTGGCAGCCGAGACACTCCCGGCCGGATTCACCTATGAGTATTCGGGCATGACCCGCGAGGAAGCCAAATCGGGCGGAAGCACCACCGCGCTTATCTTCGGTCTCTGTCTGCTTTTCGTCTACCTGCTTCTTTCGGCCCAGTATGAGAGCTACATCCTGCCGCTGTCGGTAATCCTGTCGATTCCGTTCGGTCTTATGGGTGCATTCATCTTCGCCGATATCTTCAGCATCTCCAACAGCATCTACCTGCAGATCGCGCTCATCATGCTTATCGGTCTGTTGGCTAAGAACGCCATCCTTATCGTCGAGTTCGCCCTTGAGCGCCGCCGCACGGGTATGTCGATCGTCAACGCCGCCATCGCCGGTGCCACCGCGCGTCTGCGCCCGATTCTCATGACCTCGCTTGCGCTTATCATCGGTCTGTTGCCCCTGATGTTTGCCACCGGTGCCGGTGCCAACGGTAACCGTGCGCTCGGCACAGGCTCGATAGGCGGTATGCTCATAGGCATGGTGCTTCAGGTGCTCGTCGTGCCTGCCCTGTTTGTGATCTTCGAGATCATTCAGGAGAAGATTTCGCCCCTCAAGTGGAAAGACACCAACAACGACGCTGTCGAGAGCGAGATTGTCCAGTATTCAAAGTAAGTAAACAGCATCATCTTCACAATGACTGCAAATATACGCAAGACCCTTGTGGCCGGAGTGGTGGCGGTAGCCATCCTCCCGGCTCTCACGGGCTGCCATATCTACAATAAGTTTGATATGGCCAAGCAGACAGGCGACAACCCTCTGCTTCAGGAGTATGTAAAGGCTGCTGACCAGACTGCCGCTGAGGGCGCTCTCGGCACACTCTCATGGCCGACTGTCTACACCGACCCCGTGCTTCAGGGCTACATACAGCGTGCGCTCGACAACAACATCGACCTCGAGAACGCACGTCTCAATATCGAAGTCGCCCACGCCAATATGCAGGGGGCGCGCATGAGCTATCTTCCTTCGGCAGCGTTGTCGCCCAATGCGGCAGCCGTGTCCTACGATCATGCCCCCTTCACCAAGACCTACACCATACCTCTGGTGCTCAACTGGGAGGTGGACGTGTTCGGAAAGATCCTCAACTCCAAGCGAGGTGCCGAGGCTACATTCGCCCAGTCAAAAGACTATGAGCAGGCCGTGCGCTCTCAGATCATCGCCGGCGTTGCCAACCTCTACTACGCCATCTCTTCGCTTGAGGCACAGGTGGAGCTTACCCGCGAGACATCGCTTATATGGCGCCAGAACGTCGAGACAATGAAGGCCTACAAAGAGGCCGGACGCACCACCGAGGCAGGTGTGGCTCAGAGCGAAGCCAACTACTACAATATCTGCGCGTCGCTCAACGACCTTGAAGTGTCGCTCAACGAGGCGATGAACTCATTTTCGCTCATCCTTGCCGAGATGCCCCATAAGTGGGACATCGCTCCCGGCCTTGCCCTCGAGCTCCCGGGCGCCCTCTCCGACGGCGTTCCCATGGTCGAGCTTGCCAACCGTCCCGACGTGCGTGCCGCCGAGCGTGCAGTTGCAGTGGCCTACTACGCTACCAACTCGGCGCGTGCCGCATTCTATCCCTCGCTCAACCTCTCGGCTCAGCTTGGCTTCACCAACTCGATGGGAGGCATGATCCACAACCCTGCCGTGTGGTTCACGCAGCTTGCCGCACAGCTCACGGCCCCGCTTTTCTCGCGCGGCCAGAACATCGCCCGCCTCAAAGCTACCAAGGCGCAGCAGGAGCAGTCGCTCAACACCTTCAGCTACACACTCATGAATGCAGCTTCGCAGGTTCACAACGCCATCGACTCCTACCAGCGCAACACCGACAAGGCACAGTGGCTTGCCCGTCAGGTCGAGGCATGGAACCGCTCTGTCGATGCCACGGCTGAACTGTTCAAGTACACCCGCACGACCACCTATCTCGAGCTTCTCACCGCTCAGAGCGGACTCCTCTCCGCCCAGATGGGAGCTATAAGCTGCAATCTGGCGCGCACTCAGGCTGTCATCAGTCTCTACCAGTCGCTTGGCGGAGGTGGTATTGTAAGCCAGCAGTAAATTCTGATACCCTAAAAACTTTACCGTTATGATTTCCCCACTTGCCCACGTTGATCCGGCTGCCAAGATCGGTGCCAACGTAACAATCCATCCGTTTGCCTACATCGAAGCCGACGTGGAGATCGGCGACGGCTGCGAGATCAAACCTTATGCC
>CAMWSY010000130.1 GCA_947176995.1 uncultured Porphyromonadaceae bacterium
CACAAAACGCAACTGATGGTACACATCGTAGCGGAAGCCGTCATACAGCGGTTGCCTTGACTCGCTCACACGCCCCCCGGCAACGGTTTTTATTACAAGACTCGCCGATGACTTGTCAAACCCTGCAGTGAGGTAGTTCGCATCATCTTTTTTCGCCACGATTATCCCGGCATCGTGCCCTGCGGGATTCACGTTCACCTCCCAAAGATAAGAAGCGGCAGCCATGTTCTTGCCCAGTGTCATTGCAGCCGGGCTCTGAGCCTTCGATTTCAGTGCGCCGTCGGCTATAAGCCATTTTTTATCGTCAAAATTCAGCCAGTTAGACTTTCCGTTATCGTCATCAAAGGTGTCTCCATAAGTCGGTAAAGCTGGCAGCGGCTTGAAACCGGGATTGTTTGCCGAAGTAATTCCGTCAACCACCAGCTTGTCGCCGAAAAACAGGATGCGGTCTACATTCTGTGCCCGGGGCTCGAGATTGCGGTTCGCCATATAGATCATCCACCACTCGAAACCGTTTGGCCCACGGAGTATGTTAGGCTGTCCCGGAGTCCAAACAATATCGGGATCAGCCACTTCGTCGCGCATATCAAACAGCGAGGCATTGATATAGGCATTATCCGGCCGCGGTGCCGCAGCCGATATTGCCATAACATTCTCACCGCCGGCAATCGCCTTTTTCTGCTCCTGAGTGAGATTGACTATCCGGTAGTCGGCACTTGGCGATGAATATATCTCTTCACCGTTGATCCACACCTTCACCGGGCCGTTATGGGTCATTCTTAGCGCAAGATTGCTGTTTTGATCAGGCACCGTGAATTTCTTGCGTATGAAGATTGAGTCAGTATTCCATGTTGTAGCTACGGGATAGGATGACGAACCCTCGTAGCGCCTCGCACCGAATCCCCCTTTACCACTTTTCCACTCCGCGTCATCATGCACCTTCGTGCGCCAGCCGCTCCCGGGTGATGCCGTTGTGTACTGAAACTCCGGCGAGTAGTCCTTACCCGTGTAGCGGAGCAGATCGGTGTAAAGAAGATTTACACGCTCCTGATTGCTTTGAGCCACAGGATGACTGTACTTCCTGCCGCCGTTAAATCCCAGCGGACTGTCCGACACCGCCACACCAAGCTGATAGTTGCCATACTCTGTGCCCGTGTGGTTGGCGTTATACATCATGTAGTAACAGTCGTGGTATTTTAACACCCAAGGCCCTTCGGCAACCTTGTTGTCCATCCGCTCCCATGTGTGGGGCTGCGATGCGAATTGCAGGCACACATCGTCATCGGCAAACTCACGATAGTTTTTCATGCGTCGCCCCCATATCGCATTGCCGTCAGAGAAACGCACGACATACATATACAGGCTGCCGTCATCATCCCTGAACACTTTGGGGTCTATGCGGCTTTCGAGCCAGCGGTTGCGATCAGGTTCAGTGTATGGCCCCATCGGGTCAGAGGCCTCGGAGTGAACCGTGTGCACAAGCATTTTGTCCTTACCCCAGTAGTTGACCGACCAGTAATTGTGGATCGTGCCGTTGTGATATATGATATCATTTGAGTGAATCTGACTGTTGTCACAGCCTGTTCCGGTAGTCCATAGATTGTTCATATCCACGGCATGAATCGGACCACTCCAGTTGACGAGATCCGAAGTGATGTAGAGGTCACCGAAAGTATTGCATCCACCCAGATAATATTTGCCGTTGTAGCGCAGTGCCCCGCAATCATACACCTTAGGGAGAAGCGGATTTTTAAGACTATCATCGGCGGCGGCTGTGAAAGCTACAGCCGATGCAACAAGCGATGTAAGAACAAAATGTTTCATGGCATGAAATCTGTTAAGGGCATTTACCCGTCAGCGCACCGACGGGTAAATGATTGATGTTGTATCAACTGTGATAGCGACAGGAGAAACACTGTTGTCCATCTTGAGCGTGACGATGCGTGATCGGCGGGGATTGGGCACGGTATCACTGTTGTGCACATGGTAGACGTAGCGGAGATTGCCATCTTTGTCAGCAAACACATCGCCATGACCCGAGCCACGCTCCCCCACTATGTTGCGGTGGATGATGGGATTGGCAGGATTCTTTGTCCACGGGCCGAGAGGCGACTTAGCTGTGGCATAGCCCACTGCATAGTCAGGACTCATGTAATGGTTGGCGGAGTAGAAAAGATAATAAGTGTCGCCGAGACGTATGACTGTAGGCCCCTCCATGATCGGAGCGCTTTCATAAGCCAGAGTGTGTTCCCAATCCTGATCGTTGCGGAACACCGGCGTGAGAGTGCCGTCGACAAAATGACCGGTATTGAAATCAAACTCCCCTACCCACAGCCAGTTGCCGTGATCAAAACGCACATGATAGAGATAGTGGCGTCCGTCGGCGTCAGTGAACAGAAACGGGTCAATATTCTTCTCCGAGTCATCGATAGCAGTGCCGTCCCATCTGTATGTGCCGTTTATGGAATCAGCCTTTGCAAGCGCGATCTGCTCGTTGGCAGTGTAGAACATATAGACGCACGAGTCGGTCGGAACAAACTGCGGTGCCCAGAACCATTTGGTGCCATACACGTTTTCACCCGGAGTGAGATTGGGGATAGTGTCCTGCGATGCAGGAGTCCACTCAAGTAGATCGGTCGAACGCATCACCGTGAACCCCGGAGGGTTCGATCCCTGTGTGCCGGCCATATAGTAATTGCCGTCAAGCAGAATGACGGTAGGATCGGCAAAAAACACTTCCTCGTCGGGAGAATGTTGTGCTGTCTGTGTCGACGAACCATTGCAGCCCGTGAAGAGGCCAAGTCCGATAAGCGTGGGAAGTAAAACTGAATTTTTAAGCATAATCTATCTTAAGCAGGTTTATTTTCGTAGAAGTGATCATGTAAGTTTAAATCACTTCGCATCCCCAAAAGTAATAATAAAACCAGTATTTCTGATGTGTTAAATGACCATTTTATGGTCGGAATATTGTATTTTTGGATATTGTTTCTAACACCAGTCGAAAATGAGAAGACAGTTAATCTTTGCACTCCTCACAGCGGGCGCAGTCACGGCAGCGAGTGCCGACGAAGCCCGCCTGCTCCGTTTCCCGGCGACCAACGGCACCGACGTTGTGTTCAGCTACGCAGGAGACCTCTACAAAGTTCCCATCACAGGCGGCGAGGCCAAGCCTCTCACATCACATCAGGGCTATGAGATGTTCGGCCGGTTTTCACCCGACGGCAAGCAGATCGCCTTCACAGGCGAGTACGACGGCAACCGCGAGGTTTACGTCATTCCCGCCGCCGGTGGAGAACCCTTACGCCTCACCTACACCGCCACCAACTCGCGCGATGAGCTCGGCGACCGCATGGGTCCCAACAATATCGTCGTTAACTGGACACCCGACGGCAACATAGTTTACCGCAACCGCATCGGCACCAGCTTCACCGGCAAAATGTGGACGGTGAACCCCTCCGGTGGAATGCCTGAGCAGATTCCACTCCCCGAGGGCGGATGGTGCAGCTTCTCCCCCGACGGAAAGAAGATGGCCTACAACCGGGTGATGCGCGAGTTCCGCACATGGAAATACTACCGTGGCGGCATGGCCGACGACATCTGGATTTATGACCCGGCCGCAAAGACTGTGGAGAATATCACCAAGAACGATGCACAGGATATTTTCCCCATGTGGATAGGCGACGAGATATTCTTTGCCAGCGACCGCGACAACACCATGAACCTCTTTGCCTACAACACAAAGACCCGCCAGACCGAGAAAGTTACCGATTTCAATGACTTCGACATAAAGTTCCCGAGCTCCGACGGCAATATAATCGTCTTTGAAAACGGTGGTTACATCTACAAATTTGACCCCAAGACCCGCAAGAGCGAGAAAATCACGGTCTACCTCAACTCCGATAACGTCGACGCACGTCCTGAGCGTAAAAACGTCAGCCGCAACGTCACAAACCTCAGCATCGGCGACGCAGGCAACCGGGTCGTTGTCACGGCGCGCGGCGAGGTGTTCGATGTCCCCGTCAAAGGTGGTGTGGTGAAGAACCTCACCCGCACAGCCGGCTCCAACGACCGCGAGGGTGAGATGAGCCCCGATGGAAAAATGATAGCCTACATCGGCGACGGCACGGGCGAGACTGAGGTTTACCTCTACGATGTCGCAGCAGCAACCACCAGGCAGCTCACCAAAAACAACGACACCTACATCCGCTCCATCTTCTGGACACCCGACAGCAAGAAGATTCTTTACACCGACCGCCGCAACCGTCTGGTCGAGGTTGACCCCGTGTCTGCAGCGAAACGCACGCTTATCACCCAGCCCGAAGGCGAGATTCGTTCCGTCAGCTTCTCACCCGACAACAAGTGGATTGCCTACACCCGTTCAGCCGAAAACGATATGTCGGTCATCTACATTCACAACCTCGCCACAGGCAAGGAATATCCCGTGACCGAGAAATGGTATGACTCATCATCCCCCGTGTTCAGCGAAGATGGCAAATACCTCATCTTCGTCTCCGACCGCGACCTGAACCCGATCTACAGCCGTGTGGAGTGGAACTACGCCTACGGCAGCATGGGAGCCGTCTACATGACCATGCTCGCCGCCGACACCCCCTCTCCCCTTCTCATCAAGAGCACCGACGCTCAAGCTGAGCCTAAGGGCAAGGAAGAAGCCGCACCCGTGACCGTGAAGATCGACCCTGACGGGATTGCCGGACGCATCATCAAACTCCCGCTCGAAAACAGCAACGCACGTCCTCTCTACTGCGACGGCGGCAAGCTCTACTATTCGGCCGGGCGTTCGCTCCGCGTCTTTGACTTCGCCGGCGAGAAGGACAGTGAAGTTACCAGTGCGCAGCTTGTAGCTATGGCACCCGCCGGAAAGAAAGCCGTTTTCCGTCAGGGCGGCGACTACTATGTGGCAGGCTTCCCCGCCGAAAAAGTGTCGCTTAACGACCGCCTTGATCTGAGCAATCTTGTAGCCGTTGCCGACTACGCTCAGGAGTGGCCGCAGGTCTACGACGAAGTGTGGCGTGCATTCCGCGACGGATTCTATCTTGAGAACATGCACGGAGCCGACTGGAAAGCACTCCGGGAGAAATATGCCGCTCTTGTCCCCTACGCCAAGACACGCCTTGACCTCAACTACATCATCGGCGAACTGATAAGCGAGCTCGCATGTGGCCACGCCTATGTCAACATCGGCGAATACAACAAGCCGGCCCGCATCTCCATGGGACTTCTCGGTGCCGAGATCGTCCCCGACAAAAGCGGATACTTCAAGATCGAACGCATCCTCCCCGGCGCACCCTACCGC
>CAMWSY010000131.1 GCA_947176995.1 uncultured Porphyromonadaceae bacterium
GTGAAGATGTGGTAGGTCGTTACAAAGCAGTAATCAGAACAATCTCAGGCGTGTATTCAAGCGAAACAAAACAGGATCCCGACTTCCAGAAAGCACAGCGCATGTGCGAGGCATTTGCCAAGAAGGAAGGCCGCCAGCCGCGTATCATGATCGCAAAGATGGGTCAGGACGGCCACGACCGCGGTGCTAAAGTGGTTGCAACCGGTTATGCCGACTGCGGTTTTGACGTGGATATGGGTCCCCTCTTCCAGACTCCCGCCGAGGCTGCCCGTCAGGCTGTGGAAAACGACGTTCACATCCTCGGCGTAAGCTCGCTTGCTGCCGGCCACAAGACCCTCATTCCGCAGGTAATCGAGGAGCTCAAGAAACTCGGCCGTGAGGATATCCTCGTAACAGCCGGCGGTGTTATCCCCGCTCAGGACTACGATTTCCTCTATAAGGCAGGTGTGGCCGCTATCTTCGGCCCCGGCACACGCATCCCCGTGTCGGCAATCAAGATGCTCGAAATCCTCGATCCTGATCTTGAAAATGCGTAAATAAGCGGAAAAACTCCTGACAGGAGCGGAGAATCATCAGATGATCTGACACCCTGTCAAGGATCAACAAATAAAGTCCCCGGTTTCATGAAGTGAAGTCGGGGACTTTTATGTTGTAAAACATGTTTTGAGATATATTTTTAATTCACATGTATTTGCAGTGGCAAAATCATCATCCGGGAGTATTTTAGTATTTTTTAAACAATGCCGGATTTTTGTATTTCCCTTCGATTTACTATTTTTGTAAAGACCAAAAAGTTGTAAAGAACATAATGTCAATGGAATCTTCTCTCATCCTCATCAAGCCATCGGCTATTGAACGCTCCCTCACAGGAGAGATAATCAGCCGCCTTCAGAAAAAAGGACTCATTATCATTGGTTTGAAGATGATGCAACTTGACGAGAAGATCTTGCGTGAGCATTATGCGCATCTTGTCGACCGTCCATTCTTCCCATTTCTGCTTGCCTCGATGATGGCTTGCCCTGTTATCGCTGTATGCGTCAAAGGGAAAAACGCCGTTGAAGTAGTAAGAAATATGGTGGGCTCAACTGACGGCTCAAAGGCCGCTCCCGGCACGATCCGCGGTGATTACTGCCTGAGCAATCAGGAGAACATCGTTCATGCTTCGGACAGCCCCGAAAATGCAGCCATAGAGATCAAGCGCTTCTTCAAAGAAGAGGAGATCTTTGACTACACACCGGGGTATTTCAGGTATCTATATGATCCTGAAGGACATTGACAGACATTGCAACACTGGCCATCCAAACCACTCCAACAGAAACACATTTCTCTCTTTATACAGGCTCTACCAATCAGAGCATCACATAAATACAATGCGACGTATTTCAAGAAAAATATTGATGTTTACCTGTCTGCTTGCGGCTCCCGCCGTTTTCGGTCAGGCACTTCATCTGCCCGGCGCCCACAAGGAGGAACACGCCGAGCTGATAGCCAAGCAGCAGAACATAGGCGAACAGATCAAGGTTGAAGGCACACAGCAATTCCTCGACCAGCTCTTCAAAGAGGAAGAAGAACCGGAAATGGATATCTATACCGAAGGATGGGACAGCCAACTTGTCAATCCTTTCAAGCCCTCAGATGTCCCTCAGTCACAAGTAATAGACGTAAGCAAATTTGTGATGCCCCATGCCGGTTACGTTACTTCGCCTTACGGCTACCGCAAACGTTTCCGTCGCCAGCACAAGGGAATAGACCTTAAAGTACATATCGGCGACACTATCCGCGCCGCATTTGATGGCAAAGTGCGTCTCACTAAGTTTGAGCGCCGTGGCTATGGTTACTACGTAATCCTTCGTCACACTAATGGCCTTGAAACCGTGTACGGCCACCTCTCAAAATTCCTCGTAGAGCCTGATCAGGTGGTTAAAGCAGGTGACCCGATCGCCCTCGGCGGCAACACCGGTCGATCAACCGGTCCGCACCTCCACTTCGAGACACGTTTCATGGGCTATCCCATCAACCCTTCGGCAATCTTTGACTTTGCAAACCAGACGGTTCACACCGACACATACACGTTTGACAAAGACACCTATCAGCTTGCCCGCAACTATGACCCGGCCGCAAATTCGGAATATCAGAAGAAGTATCTCGCCGAGTATGCCGAATACATGAAGGCTCACCCCGAAGCAGCAAAGAAAGCTGCAAAAGCCGCTGCATCGGGAGCACAGTATTACACTGTGAAATCGGGTGATACCCTCGGCCGCATAGCATCACGCCAAGGCACGACAGTCAACAAGCTATGCCAGCTTAACGGCATATCGACCAAGACAACCCTACAGATAGGCAAGAAACTAAGGGTAAAATAAATACCCGAATCAAGATACTGACAGCGGCCGGAATATAATATTCCGGCCGCTGGTCGCATTTATCGGAGGTACAGGAACGGTAGCACGCCGAGGAGTTGATGATTGGGATATGGTGCATTTTTTCGGGATAATGTTGCCAATTTGCACTAATAATCATTATTTTTGCATAGCAGAAATTATGCCTTGAAGTATCAATGCAAGCAAAACATTCTATTGCAGGGTAATACTTCAACGCAATCAATGATTTACGAAATAAAGCGACATATATGTACCGCGACAAGACCTGCGGCGAGCTTCGCATCGCCAACGTCGGAGAAACCGTTACGCTCGCCGGCTGGGTGCAGCGCATCCGCAAAATGGGAGGTATGACCTTCATTGACCTTCGTGACCGCTATGGTATCACACAGATCGTATTTAACACTGAAGTAAATTCAGACCTCAAGGATGCCGCCAACCTTCTCGGCAGAGAATTTGTGGTCCAGATAAAGGGTGTCGTAACAGAGCGCACCAGCAAGAACCCGAAACTTCCTACAGGAGACATCGAGATTGAGGCTTCGGAAGTCAAGGTTCTTAATTCAAGCGCAATTCCCCCGTTCACAATCGAGGACGAAAGTGACGGCGGCGACGATCTGCGCATGAAATACCGCTATCTCGATCTGCGCCGCAACCCGGTGCGCAAGAATATCGAACTCCGTCACCGCATGACAATGGAGGTGCGCCGCTATCTCGACAGCAAAGGCTTCCTTGAAATCGAGACCCCGATGCTCATAGGCTCAACCCCCGAGGGTGCACGTGACTTCGTGGTGCCTTCGCGCATGAATCACGGTCAGTTCTACGCCCTGCCACAGTCACCACAGACGCTCAAACAGCTTCTGATGGTTGCCGGTATGGACCGATATTTCCAGATTGTAAAATGTTTCCGTGACGAAGATCTGCGTGCCGACCGTCAGCCAGAGTTCACTCAGATCGACTGCGAGATGAGTTTTGTAGAGCAGGAAGATGTGCTCAACCTCTTCGAGGGAATGGCAAAGCATCTTTTCAAGGAAATTCGCGGCATAGAAATCGAAGGTCAATTCCCGCGCATGACATGGGCCGATGCAATGCGCCTCTATGGAAGCGACAAGCCCGACACACGTTTCGGCATGACTTTCGTAGAGCTTGACGACGTACTGAAGGGACATGGATTCAGCGTGTTTGACAACGCTGCCTATATCGGTGGAATATGCGTGGAAGGTGCTGCATCCTATACCCGCAAGCAGATAGACCAGCTTACGGAATGGGTGAAGCGTCCGCAGATAGGCGCCAAGGGTATGGTCTATGCCCGCGTCGAGGCCGACGGCAATGTGAAGTCGAGCGTTGATAAGTTCTACACTCAGGAGGTGCTTCAGCAGCTTAAAGAGAAGATGAACGCCAAACCGGGCGATCTGATACTGATACTGAGCGGCGACAATGCCATGAAAACCCGCAAGCAGCTTGGCGAACTTCGTCTGGAAATGGGCAACCGCCTCGGACTTCGTGACAAGAATGTATTTTCATGCCTGTGGGTGATTGATTTCCCGATGTTTGAGTGGAGCGAGGAGGAGGGACGCCTCATGGCTATGCACCACCCGTTCACTCACCCCAAAGAGGAAGATATACCGCTGCTCGACACCGATCCTGCCGCAGTGAGAGCCGATGCCTACGACATGGTGATAAATGGCGTGGAAGTAGGTGGCGGATCAATACGTATCCACGACTCTGCACTTCAGGCCAAGATGTTTGATATACTCGGTTTCACACCGGAGAAAGCCCGCGAACAGTTCGGCTTCCTGATGAATGCCTTTACCTACGGCGCTCCCCCTCATGGCGGACTCGCATACGGTCTCGACCGTTGGGTTTCGCTCATGGCAGGTCTTGACAGCATACGTGACTGCATCGCATTCCCGAAGAACAACAGCGGCCGCGATGTGATGCTCGACGCTCCGGCACCTCTCGACCAAAAACAACTCGACGAATTATCACTCGCTGTAGTTGAAATAGACTGATGCCCACTATTGCGCAGATAATAGAAGCTGTAGAAGAGTTCGCCCACCCCGATTGGCAGGAATCGTACGACAACACGGGGTGGCAGATTATGCTGCCGGGACAGAGTGAAACGCCCTGCACCGGTGCTCTACTGTGTGTGGATGCAACCACTGAGATTGTCGACGAGGCGGTGGAAAAAGGGTGCAACCTCATCATAAGCCATCATCCGCTCCTTTTCAGGGCGACCAAACAGCTTACGGGGCAGAACAGGGTGGATCAAACCGCCATAGCCGCCCTGCGCGCCGGAGTAGCAATCTATTCATCGCACACGGCACTCGACAGCGCCCCGGGAGGTATATCGTGGGTGCTCGCTGAGAAGCTCGGCATGAAAGATACACGCACTCTTGACCGCAACTGCGAAGCTGAAAGGCGCGGAGAAGTTGGTCTCGGTGTGATAGGCTTTCTCCCCTCCCCTCTTGATCCGCTTGACTTCGTGATGAATGTGAAGGAGGTGTGCAATGCCAAAGTCGCACGTTGCTCGGGTATCCCCGGCCACAAGATAGAACGCGTAGCTCTCTGCGGGGGTGCCGGAGGTGAATACATCGCAGTGGCAGCCCGCCTTGGTGCCGACGCGATAGTCACCGCCGATATAAAGCACAACCAGTTTCTCGACGACTGCCACTCGATCATGACGGTTGATGTGGGGCATTACGAGACAGAATCTTGCGCAAAAGAGATTTTTTATGGTCTAATTCATAAAAAATTTCCTAAATTTGCACTCTATTATTCCGAGACAGAAAAAAACCCGATAACCTATCTATAGAATAAATGTCAGCTGAAAAGACAAAAAGCGAGTCACTGACCATGGAGGAGCGTCTCAAGACCCTCTATCACCTTCAGTCGATCAACACTGAAATCGACCGTATCACACTGCTT
>CAMWSY010000132.1 GCA_947176995.1 uncultured Porphyromonadaceae bacterium
ATTTTCTACGATAAAAAATTGATAATGATTCAGATCTGTCTGTGTGTAGCTCACACTCAGGCCCGATATCCATTGCCCTTTCGGAACAAAACAAACTGATTCAAGATTACGCTCAAATTCCTTCTGCGCAAACGATTGCGGAGCAGCCGCAAGCATCACGGCAAAGCACATCAACACCTGCTTCACAAGCCGCATTCCTGTCGGTCTACCGATGGTTGCTTTCATCATATCTTATTTGAAAAAACGTCCTGCTTATAAAACGTTACATCCCTGTTTCTCCGCTTGGCATAAGTGATGCATGTAGTTGATTGTGCGGAGTATCGGAAGCAAAGATAATATAAAAATTCCTATTATTTGTGTTAAATGACCATTTCTTGGCTGCACGATAAGACATATATGCCAATAATATGACAATAAGTTCAAATCACTTCAATATCTGTTTTTGTATATTTCACCAAAAAAGATTAAATTTGTAAGAAAAATTACAAACCATTTTAAAAATTTCTATATTCATGGCTAAACCGTTACTGGACAACCTTGATAAGAAAATAATTTCTCTCCTTGCCGACAATGCCCGTGAGCCCTATCTTGAGATAGCACGAGTATGCGGAGTTTCAGGTGCTGCGATCCATACACGTATGCTGAGGTTGCAGAACGCCGGAGTTGTAACCGGCTCTAAACTGATGATCGATGCTCCTAAGGCCGGTTACGACACATGCGCCTTCATGGGATTCTACCTCGGTGATCCCACGCGCTACGACGAGGTTATTGCCGGGCTCAAAGAAATACCCGAAGTTGTGGAGTGTCACCTTGCCACCGGCAAATATGACATGTTCATAAAACTTTACGCCCACAACAACGAGCATCTGCTTCAGGTACTCCGCGACAAGATACAGCCTCTCGGTATCGCACGCACCGAGACGACCATAATCCTCAAAGAGAGCTTCAGCCGCGCGCTTCCTGTCAGAAATGACGTCGACGAGGAAAAGCCACGCGAGAGCAAGGGCAAACAATCCAAGGCGTCAAAGCAGTAAGACACTCAAGGCAACTCATAGCACACCAATCCCGACAACCCCGATTTCCGATGAAGAAACTGATACTCTCCACCGCAATAGCCTGCATAACAGTCCCTGCGTGGGCCGGTGTCGATTTTGACAGACATTTCAGCGACTCGACACTTCGCATTGATTACATCTTTAGCGGTAATGCCGCCTCGCCATCGGTCAGCGTCGATAAGCTTGAGTATCAGCCGGGATGGGCGGGACGCCGTCACAAACTCGATTATGTACCCTTTGAGGGAAATCTTCAGGTTGTAGTCAAAGATTCCGCATCAGGCGACACAATCTACCTCAACAGCTATTCCTCTCTGTTTCAGGAGTGGCTTCACACTCCTGAGGCAGAGCAGCACCCCGTGTCGATGGAGAACACCTTTCTGGTGCCCGCTCCAAGGCATGAGGCCGATGTTACGGTGACTCTTTTCGACAACCGACGGAAACCCATGGCATCGACCACTCACCATGTCACTCCCGGCGATATACTCATACGTCGGCCCGACACGACGCACCCGGTCGAACACCGATACTTGCACAAGAGCGGTTCGCCGACCGATAAGATTGACGTTGCGATACTCGCCGAAGGCTACACCACAGAGGAAATGGATTCGTTCTACATCCATGCCGAGAAAGCGGTGGCAAGTATCCTATCTCATGAGCCTTTCAAGAGCCGTGCCGATGAGTTCAATTTTGTAGCCGTAGCTTCACCATCAAAAGAGAGCGGAGTTTCTGTTCCCAAGAAAGGACAATGGAAAGACACTGCTTTCAGTTCACACTACAGCACATTCTATTCCGACCGTTATCTCACCACCACAGCTGTAAAATCGATTCACGATGCACTGCGCGGAATCCCCTACGAGCACATCATCATTCTTGCAAATGAATATGAGTATGGTGGCGGTGGTATCTTCAATTTCTACACCCTCACTACTGCACGCAACCCGCAGTTCTGGCCTGTTGTGACGCATGAGTTCGGTCACAGCTTCGGCGGACTCGCCGACGAGTATTTCTATGCCGGAGGCGATGTGATGGATGAGACTTATCCGCTCGATATCGAACCGTGGGAACCTAACATCACCACCCTCACCGATTTCCAGAGCAAATGGGCCGATATGGTGCCTGACGCCGCAATCCCTACACCGACCGAAGGAACACCAAAAGGAACTTTGGGAGTATTTGAAGGAGGTGGTTACCGCACTCACGGTGTCTACCGTCCGGTCGACACCACATGCCGGATGCGCTTCAACAACGCCGAAGGCTTCTGCCCGGTATGTCAGCGTGCTATTTCACGCCTTATAGATTTCTATGTGAACACTACCGACTGATGACTGTACTGTTTAAGAAATATCGGCGACTGGCCGGCGGGATAATCCTGCTGGCTTTCGCTGCATTTCAGGCCACCGGACAGGAATCATCATCGACCGACACTATCGGAATCACACCCCGACGCAGTCTTTTCACAAAAATCGGGGATTATTTTAAGGACAGCAACAAAGAGAAAGAGCCCGGAAAATTCGACATAAGTTTCATCGGAGGGCCACATTACTCAAAAGAAACACAATTCGGCATAGGGATACTCGCTGCCGGACTTTACCGCCACGCAAATCAGCCGGAAGCTCCTGTATCAAACGTCACGCTCTACAGCGACTTTGCTACTGTCGGATCTTACCTGATAGGCATACGCGGCAATCACTACATGACCGACAGCCGCATCCGTCTCGACTACAAAGCCTATTTCTATTCCATTCCCTCCTACTTCTGGGGTGTTGGATTTAATGAAGGATCGATAGCCGGCAACAAGACAAAATACAAGAAACGTCAGGCGCAGTTCACCGTCGAGATGAAATATCGTGTGAACTCCGCGGTCTACATCGGCCCGATTCTTGAATTTGACTATTTCTCGGCCATAAAACCCGCATCACTGCTCCCGTGGACAGGTTATCCGCTCACGACCTACAGCTACGGAGCCGGAGCAGCCGTTAGCTACGACACACGCGACAATCTCACAGCCCCCAAGAGCGGTGTAATGCTCATGGTCAAGAGCATCGGTTATCCACGCATAGCATCACACAGCCGTCCGTTTGGCATTACCTCGCTTGAAGCCTGTTTGTATCAGGGATTATGGAAAGGCGGCACACTTGCCACACGCGCCTACCTCTCGATGGCTCATGGCAAAGAAATCCCATGGGGACTGCTTCCTGCCGTTTCCGGCGAGACTCTACGCGGCTACTATGGCCGTCGGTTCTGCGACAAAAACGAGATGGAAGTGCTTGTGGAACTGCGGCAGCATGTGTGGCGCCGCAACGGACTGGTTGCATGGGCAGGCGCTGGGGAAGTTTTCCCGAAATTCAGCCGCCTGATGATGCGCCGCATCCTCCCGTCGTTTGGCATAGGCTACCGTTGGGAGTTCAAGAAGAATATCAACATACGACTTGACTATGGAATCGGCCGGTTCCACGAGTCTAATTTTATTTTTGCCATAAATGAAGCGTTCTGAACGGCAGTCACGAAGCCTACGGATACTTGCTGTGGCCACTGCCATTCTGCTTGTCATCCCCAACATACTGCTTATTTTTGCCGATCACCAGTCGGTCATCGCCGGTGTGCTGTCCGTGCTGTTTCCTTTCTCAGCCTATCTTTTGATCATATCGCTCTGGAAACGCACCGGCCGCGGCGTGCTCTGCACGCTCCCGTTCATGGTTCTATGTGCGTTTCAGATAGTTTTGCTGTATCTTTATGGGGAGTCGATAATTGCCGTCGATATGTTTATCAACGTCACCACGACCGATGTGCAGGAAGCGGCCACACTGCTCGAGCAACTCATGCCGGCTATTTTTGCGGTAATAGTCATCTATCTCCCCCCCATCCTATGGGCAATCATCTCACTGGCAGGCAAGAGAGCGGCAATAAACCACTACAGCCGGCTTCTGCTTATCTACTGGTCGTCAATCCTGTTCCTCATCTCAGGAATTATTCTTCTCGTGTGCTCACTCACCGGTCTGGTAGTTCCCGGCAACGACATTTTCCCTGTCAATGTGATAAGAAACATCACCATAGCAGTTCAGCGTGTCAGAGAAGCCAACCGCTATCCGGCCTCTGCCAAAGACTACACTTTCAATGCATCCCTGCGCCCCGGTATTGCCGCCGCCGACAGTACCGGACGCATTATTGTGGCGGTGGTAGGAGAAACCGCACGAGCCGACCGCTGGCAACTTTACGGTTTTGACCGCAACACCAATCCACGACTGTCTCAGCGCGACGGTGTCGTGACCATGAAGAAATCAGTGTCGCAGTCCAACACCACACACAAAAGTGTGCCGATGATGCTCACCGCACTCAATGCCGAGACATTCAATCAGCTTCCGCAGACCAAGTCACTCATTACGGCATTCAAGGAAGCGGGATATTCCACTGCCTATTTCTCCAATCAGCCGCCAAACGGCTCCTACAACCAGCATATAGGCGAAGAAGCCGACACAACATTCTTCTTTGAGCGCAAGCTCGGAGTAAAAGAGAAGGATGCCGAACTTGTCCGGCTCACTTCGCAGTGGCTGGCACAGGACACTGCATCGCATCAGCTCATAGTGCTGCACACCTATGGCGCGCATTTCCCCTACACCGACCACTACAGCCCTGATCAGGCGGTTTTCATGCCCGACTCCCCTCTTTCGGCCCAATCCTCCAACCGCGAATCACTCTACAACGCCTACGACAACGCGACCGTTGCTGTCGATCTTGCGCTCGACTCGCTTATCTCGGTCATTTCGGCCCAGAACCGCCCCGGCGCACTGATCTATGCCGCCGATCATGGCGAAGACATCTTTGATGACGCACGCAATAAGTTCCTGCACGCTTCACCCGTCCCCACAGCTTGGCAACTTTACGTTCCTATGATTGTCTGGACCACTCCCGGCTTTCTGCCCGGTAAGACCATGCAGGCGTTACGCAACAATGCCGACGCGGTGCAGTCGCCGTCAGAGACCTTTTTCCACACCGCTCTTGACCTCGGAGGAGTCACCACCCCTGTATTCCGCAGCGACAAATCTTTGCTCTCCGACTCGCTATCATCCTATCCGCTGCTGTATCTGACCGATAGAAACCAGTCGGTTCCGCTTGCCGAAAGCGGTCTGCGCGACAGCGATATGAAGAAGCTCGCCGGTTGGGGAATAAAATAACTTTATCAACAGCTTCGCGCCGAGAAGTTTTCCAAAATATTTTTCAACAAGCTCATTACC
>CAMWSY010000133.1 GCA_947176995.1 uncultured Porphyromonadaceae bacterium
CTCTACGAGTACTTTGTGAAAGAGCTTGCCGACGACATCTACTGACCGCGTCAGATCGAGTTCAACCGCCTTAACCTCACCTACACGGTGATGAGCAAGCGCAAACTGCTGCAACTCGTCAAGGAGGGCCTTGTCGACGGTTGGGACGATCCCCGTATGCCGACTATCTCCGGTATGCGCCGCCGCGGTTTCACTCCCACTTCCATCCGCAACTTCATCGACAAGATCGGTTACACCAAGTATGAGGCTCTTAACTCCATTTCACTTCTCGAGCACGCTGTGCGCGAAGATCTCAACAACATCGCTACCCGCGGCATGGCTGTGATCAAACCTCTGAAGGTTGTCATCACCAACTATCCCGAGGGGCAGACCGAGACCGTGGAGATGGAGAATAACCCTGAGAATCCATCGGAGGGCACACACTCGATGCCTTTCTCCCGCGAGATCTACATCGAGCGCGACGACTTCATGGAGAATCCGCCCAAAAAGTATTTCCGACTTTTCCCCGGCGGTGAAGTGCGCCTGAAAGGTGCTTACATCATCAAGTGCGAGGAAGTGATCAAGGATGCCGATGGCAATATCACGGAACTGCACTGCACATACGATCCCGAGACCCGCAGCGGTCTTCCCGGAAGCCAGCGCAAGGTCAAAGGCACTCTCCACTGGGTGGCTGCCGACACTGCCGTTGATGCAACGGTGAGAATGTACGCCCGTCTTTTTGCCGTAGAGAATCCGGCTGCCGAGGAGGGTGACTTCCGCGATATGCTCAACCCCGACTCGCTTGTGGTGATCGATGGTGTCAAAGTCGAACCGTTCATTGCCAAGAACGCTGAAATAGGAAAGAAATTCCAGTTCCAGCGCATAGGCTACTTCACCCCCGACTACTCCTCTACTCCCGACCACCTTGTGTTTAACCGCACAATCGCGCTGAAGGACAGCTGGGAGAAGGAACAGAAGAAATAATCACATCACACACGATCCACCCTTGTCAACACTTATCGACGAAATAGCGCGCCGACGCACATTTGCCATCATCTCACACCCTGATGCCGGTAAAACGACCCTAACCGAGAAACTTCTGCTTTTCGGCGGTGCCATACACATTGCCGGAGCAGTAAAGTCCAACAAGATAAAGAAGACCGCCACTTCCGACTGGATGGAGATCGAGAAGCAGCGCGGTATATCTGTTGCAACTTCGGTCATGGGGTTCAACTATGGCGACTACAAAATAAACATTCTCGATACCCCCGGTCACCAAGACTTCGCCGAGGACACCTACCGTACACTCACAGCTGTCGACAGCGTTATCATCGTTGTCGACGTGGCAAAAGGTGTCGAGCAGCAGACGCGCAAACTCATGGAGGTGTGCCGTATGCGCAACACTCCGGTCATCATCTTCGTCAACAAGCTCGACCGCGAGGGACGCGACGCATTTGATATCCTCGACGAACTTGAAGCCGAGTTGAAGATATCGGTACGCCCGCTTTCATGGCCGATTGGTATAGGTGCGAAATTCAAGGGGGTATATAACATCTATGAGAATACTCTCGACCTCTTCACACCCGACAAACAAAAGGTGAGCGAGCGCGTCGAGATCGACAACGTGGATGATCCTGCCGTGGATGAGGCTGTGGGCGAGAAAGAAGCCGCGCAGTTGCGTGAGGATCTTGAACTTATCGACGGCGTATATCCTGAATTTGACCGCGAGGCTTACCTCAAAGGGCAGGTTGCCCCGGTATTCTTCGGCTCGGCACTCAACACATTCGGTGTCAAGGAGCTTCTTGACTGCTTTGTGGAGATAGCCCCGTCGCCTAAGCCCATCGAGGCTGTGGAGAGGCGCATAGACCCGGCTGAGGAAGCTTTCTCGGGCTTCGTGTTCAAGATCCACGCCAACATGGATCCCAACCACCGCTCCTGCATCGCTTTCGTGAAAATATGCTCCGGAAAGTTTGAGAGAAATGCGCCCTACAAGCACATACGCAGCGGCAAGGTGCTCCGTTTCGCCGCTCCGACCGCTTTCATGGCTCAGAAAAAGAGCATTGTGGATGAGGCATGGCCCGGTGACATAGTGGGCATCCCCGACACAGGCACTTTCAAGATTGGCGACACCCTCACTGCCGGTGAGGAACTGCACTTCAAGGGGCTCCCAAGCTTCTCCCCCGAGATGTTCAAGTACATCGAGAACACCGACCCCATGAAGTCGAAGCAGCTTGAAAAGGGCATACAGCAGCTCATGGATGAGGGTGTGGCGCAGTTGTTCACCAATCAGTTCAACGGCCGCAAGATTATCGGCACCGTCGGGCAGCTTCAGTTTGAGGTAATCCAGTACCGTCTGTTGCATGAGTATGGCGCGCAATGCCGTTGGGAGCCGATATCTCTCTACAAGGCTTGCTGGATCGAGAGTGACGACGAGGATGCTCTGGCTGCATTCAAGCGCCGCAAGCATCAGTTCATGGCCACCGACCGCGAGGGACGCGATGTGTTTCTCGCCGACAGCAACTATGTGCTTCAGATGGCTCAGAACGACTTTCCTAAAATCAGGTTCCACTTCTCCTCTGAATTCTGATGATCTGTTTCGTGTCGGCAGGCGAGGCTTCAGGCGACCTTCACGCATCACACGTGATGCGAGAGGTGAAGCGTCTCGACCCGGCGGCACGGTTTGTATATCTCGGCGGTGACAACATGGCCGCCGTAGCCGGTACACTGCCCCTTATCCACATCTCAGAGATGTCGGTGATGGGCATTGCGAGAGTTATCGCATCGCTTCCACGCATCATGCGCCAGCTTGACGCGGCAAAGAAAGCTATCGACCGCATCCGCCCTGATGTTGTTGTGCTTGTCGATTATCCTTCATTCAACCTCAAGCTCGCTTCCTACGCCCACTCGCTTGGCATCCCTGTTGCATGGTATATTTCCCCAAAAGTGTGGGTGTGGAAAGAGTGGAGAGTTGCTGCGATGCGCAAGGTCATCGACCGGCTCTTCTGCATTCTCCCATTTGAGCCGCGCTGGTTTGAGCGTCGGCATGACTGGAAAGTGGAGTATGTGGGCAACCCGTCGGTGAGCGAGATCGACCAGATGCTTGCCACACTACCCTCACGCGAAGTGTTCAGCCGCACCCATGGTCTCGATTCCGCAAAAAAATGGATAGCGCTTGTTCCGGGCAGCCGTCCGGCCGAAATCAAGGCCAACCTGCCGATAATGCTTTCAGCCATGCGCCGTTTCCCGCAATACACGCCGGTGATAGCAGGTGTCACGACCATCCCGGTGGAACTGTACGACTCCCTGCGCGGCGACACACGCATAATCTTCGGAGCTACCGGACAGCTGATAGCTCACTCCGAGGCCGCCATGGTCACGAGCGGCACCGCCACACTCGAGACGGCGCTCATCGGCACTCCTCAGGTGATGCTCTACCGCGACTCAGGGTCACACATCGTTTATTCCCTCGGAAGAAATCTACTAAAAGTAAAATACTTCTCACTTCCCAACCTCATCATGGGTGAGGAGGTTGTCAAAGAACTTGTCATGCACTTCTGCACGCCTGATGCCGTGGCCGAAGCATTGAACCGGATACTACCCGGCAACTGCGACTATCAGCGCCAACAGCAGCAGTACGCCGATATGCGCAAAGTGCTTGGCAACGGCAACGCCCCTCTCGAGGTGGCGAAGGGGATATTAAAACTTGCAGAAAGGTGAACGTCTCAATTACCCTTGTTCCGCGTGGCGGACTTGCCAACCGTATGCGGGCCGTCGCCTCGGCATCGGCTCTCGCAACCCGTATAGGGGCAAAGCTCAATGTCGTATGGATAGCCACCGATGACCTTGCGGCATTGTATTCCGACCTTTTTCTGACCGACAATCTCCCTTTCCGGCTCACCGAACTTCAGCGCCGCAGATTCGCCTATCTTCCACACCGCGGCAAATATCTCTATCTCCCCACGCTATGGCAGTCGGTGAGATACTCCTCGACGCTGCGCGACGAGCGCAGACGTGACCGCCATTACCTCATCGACGCCGAGCCCGAAACGGTCTATGCGTTCTTCCGCTCCGTAGGCACCGGCACGGTTTTCGTCGACACCTGCCACCAGTTCTATCCTTTCTCAGCCGATCTATACCGCTCGCTCTTCCGTCCGTCGCCCAACGTGGAGAAACGTGTGCGCGATCTGATGCCCGACACCGTGCGGGGCACAGCCGCCCCTGTGGGACTCCACATACGCCGCACCGACCACATCCAGTCGATACAAAGCAGCCCGCTTGAGCTTTTTGAGAAAGAGCTGAAAGATATTGTTGCCGCCGACCCGCACCGCCGTTTCTATCTGGCCACCGACGACGATGCCACAAAAGAGCGTCTGCGCTCACTCTATCCGGCCAATATCTTCACGTCGCCCGCCACTGCCTCGCGTTCATCACGTCAGGGCATGATCGACGGAGCTGCCGAGATGTTTGTACTCTCCCGCTGCCAGTCGATTTTAGGCTCATTCAACAGCTCCTATTCTGAGGCAGCCGCCATGCTGGGCGACATATCACTCAAGATTATAAAAAATTAACTTTACAGTGACCTTTAAGGCGATTAAATTTGTTTATCCCTATAAAGGTTGCAAATGAGCCGTAAAGTCTACTATAGATTCAACACCGTCACCGAAACCTACGAGAGAGTATATCCCACTCGCAGGGAGCGCATTCTTGCGGCCCTGAAGCAGGCATTTGAGGGGATAAGCATAGGAGGCTTCATTCTGCTCCTGCTCTACTATTGGATAGACCTGCCGCGTGAAAAGCGGTTGCGCGAGGAAAACACCCAACTCAACGAGCAACTCAACGACCTCAACCGCCGCCTCGATGCCTCGATAGCGGTGATGGAGGCGATAGCCGACCGCGACAACAATTTCTACCGCGTGATCATGCAGGCCGAGCCGATCTCCGACTCCCGCCGCTATGCCGGGCTTGAGAACTCGTCGGCCTACCGCCGTCTCAACTCGCTCGACGATGCCGGACTCGCATCGGAGATTTCCGATAAAATGGATATGCTCGACCGCCAGCTATATTCGCAGATACTGTCATTCGACTCCCTGCGGGTGATTGCCTCGGAGCAGCAGGAACGCCTTACCCACATTCCGTCGATCATGCCTGTGGCCGAGTCGTCGCTCCGCAAGATGGCGTCGGGCTACGGCTATCGCGTCGACCCCATCTATGGCACCGGTAAGTTCCATGAAGGCATGGACTTCTCATCGCCCGTAGGTGCGCCCGTCTATGCCACCGG
>CAMWSY010000134.1 GCA_947176995.1 uncultured Porphyromonadaceae bacterium
GCGCAAACCGTTTCAGCTTGACGAACTGAGCGTGCGTATAAAAGCACTGCTGAACCGTCCGGGACAGAGAGTGCCGGAGACTGCAATAGTTGAGCTTGCCGATTGTGCGCTCGACATCGTGCGCCAGCGGCTCACTGTGGGCACATCGGTCATCGACCTGTCGCATATCGAGACGCAAATACTTCAGATATTGTTTGCAAGCCCCAATCGTGTTGTTGAGGCAGAAAAGATAATGATGAGTATATGGCAGAACGATGACTACGGCAACCATAACCGCATACACGGTTTCATCCACAAGTTGCGCAGGTATCTATCGGGCTCCCGGTCGCTCGATATAATCAACGTGCGTGCTGTGGGTTATAAACTTACTGTCAATTAAACGGTTCGAATATTTGCAGATGATTTCATAATGAGCCCTGAATTTCGTATTTTTGTAAATATGGAAAATCAGGATCTCAATATAATATCAGAATTGTTTGTCGGCAGATTCGGTGCTTCCCCGGTAGAGGTCAGGCAGCTTGAAGGGGCCGGATCGTCACGCCGCTATTATAGGATGACAGGTGCTGACGGCAGTCATGTGATAGCTACGGTCGGTAACTCCGTTAAGGAAAATGAAGCGTTCATCATGCTTGACCGCCATTTTGCGAAACAGGGTGTCAAAGTGCCTGAAATTCTGGCTGTCGCAGATGACAGGATGGCGTATTTGCAGACCGATTTGGGTGATACATCCCTCTTTGACCAGCTTGCCGGTGCCCGTAGGAGCGGGGAGTGGAAGGCTGATGATGTGCGCCTGCTTGAGGGGGTGGTGAAAGACCTTGCCGATATGCAGCTGGATGGTATTGGAGATATTGATTTCTCGATGTGCTACCCGTTGGCATCGCTTGACCGCAGTGGGGTGATGTGGGATCTTAACTATTTCAAATACTGTTTCCTCAAAGCTGTGCTGCCTGAAATCGACGAGCCGCGTCTTGAGGCTGAGTTTGAGAAGATCGCCGACTCCGTGCTGACGGGTGATGTTCCATGGGGATTCATGTATCGCGATTTTCAGTCACGCAATGTCATGGTGCATGACTCAGCTCTGTGGTATATTGATTTTCAGGGGGGGCGTCGTGGGCCATGTCTTTATGATATAGTTTCGTTCCTGTGGCAGGCACGGGCAGCCTATTCTGATGCAGTGCGCGGGCATTTGCTTGACGTATATTTCAAGGCGGTGTGTGAGAAAACCGGTATGTCGGAAAAGACACTCCGTAATAATCTTCCTGATTTCGTCCTTTTCCGAACGCTACAGGTGCTCGGTGCATACGGCTTCCGCGGATATTTTGAGCGTAAATCGCACTTCATTAAGAGTATAGCCCCGGCACTCAGGAATCTTGATGAATTATTTAAGCAATGCGATTTCCTGCATCTGCCATATATACGGGAAGTTATGCGCTCGGTTATAGAAAGGGACAAGAATAAGGAGAGCAAGCAGCGCACGACATTGCGTGTGAAGGTGCAGAGTTTCTCATATAAGGTCGGCTATCCGGCCGATGACTCGGGTAACGGGGGAGGCTTTGTGTTTGACTGCCGGGGTGTGACAAATCCCGGGCGCTTCGACCAGTACAAGCCCCTGACCGGTCTTGATAAGCCTGTGATTGACTTTATTGAGTCGAACGGTGAGATGCAGTTTTTCCTTGACAATGCTTTTGCGCTTGTCTCGGCAAGCGTGAGGCGATATCTTGAACGCGGTTTTACCGACCTGAGTGTTGCGTTCGGCTGCACAGGTGGACGGCATCGCTCGGTCTACGCCGCGCAGCATATTGCGGAACGCATCAACCGGGAGCTGGGGGTGGAAGTAGAACTCTGCCATCGCGAGCGCAATATTCACGCGATTCTTCCCGCACGATGAATGCCATGATCTTTGCGGCCGGACTCGGCACGCGGCTTGCTCCGTTGACCGATGACTGCCCGAAAGCATTGCTGCCTGTAGGTGGAGTCACGATGCTTGAGCGTGCCATGACGCTTCTGCGCGACACCGTCGGGGTGGATAGGGTAGTGGTGAACATTCATTCACATGCCGATATGATGAGGCGATGGGTTGCGGATAATGCCGGAAGACTTGACGTGGAGATTCTGATTTCTGATGAAAGTGATTGTCTGCTCGACACCGGTGGCGGACTGCTGAAGGCTGCCCCGTTGCTTGACGATGGTTCCGGTGAGCCTATTATGCTTTATAACGCAGATATTGTGACCGATATAAATCCGGCGGCTATGCTTGATGCATATATGCGCTCAGATGCCGATGTCACGCTGCTTACGGCCGATCGCCATACATCACGTAAGTTGCTTTTTGACGCCGACGACCACATGTGCGGGTGGGTGAACACGTCAACCGGCGAGATAAAACCGCAGGAGATCGCCGGAAATACCGACGGGCTGACACCACTTGCTTTCGGAGGTATTCATGTCGTGAATCCGCGTATATTCACATCGCTTAATGAGTATGCGGCACAGGTAGGTGAGGTGTTTTCGATAACTCCGTTCTACATAGCGCGGTGTGCATCGCATCGCATCATGGCATGGCGGCAACCGGATGGCACCCGATGGATCGACGCCGGGAAGCCCGCTACCTATGCTGAGGCAAACCGCCTCTGGTGTTGATAAATGGGGAAATATGTAAATATGTCACGCTATTCCGTGGCATCTGGCAGTGGAAAAGGATGTAACTTTGCAGCAGAAGGAGACAGAACTCTCTACTCCTCTTAAATAAACTGATCTCAATTTCTTAGCATGAGCGACATTATCCGACTCCTCCCTGACTCTGTGGCAAACCAGATCGCTGCCGGCGAAGTCATACAGCGTCCGGCATCGGTGGTAAAGGAACTTGTTGAAAATGCGGTCGATGCCGGTGCAACTTCTATTGAAATCGTGTTGAAAGACGCCGGACGCACTCTCATTCAGGTTATCGATGACGGCACAGGGATGTCGGCAACTGATGCGCGTCTCGCTTTTGAGCGTCACAGCACGTCGAAGATAAAGGAGGCTGCCGATCTTTTCTCGCTCCACACAATGGGATTCCGTGGGGAGGCACTTGCCTCGATTGCTGCTATCGCTCAGCTTGACGTGCGCACGATGCAGCATGGTGAGAGTCTCGGCACGCGGCTTGTCATTGCCGGATCGAAGGTTGAGTCCCAGACGCCCGAGGTGTGCCGTCCCGGTACCAACATGATGGTGAAAAACCTCTTTTTCAACGTTCCGGCACGTCGCAAATTCCTGAAAAAAGACTCGGTTGAACTGAGCAATATAGTGCATGAGTTTGAGCGTCTCGCTCTCGTCAATCCCGGCGTTGAGCTTTCTCTCACTCACAACGACACTCTCCTTCACCGTCTCGGTAAAGTACCACTGAAGCAGCGCATCGGTTATCTTTTTGGCCGTCAGGTTGAGAATCAGCTTATCCCGGTCGAAACCTCCACGAGCATTGTGAAGATTTCGGGTTTTATCGGGCATCCGTCCAATGCCCGCAAGCGCAATGCTCTGCAATATTTCTTTGTCAATGGCCGCAATATGCGTCACCCTTATTTCCATAAGGCGGTCATGACCTGCTATGAGCCGCTTATATCGCCAGAGGTTCAACCCAACTATTTCCTCTCTTTTGAGGTCGAGCCTGCCACGATCGACGTGAATATACACCCGACAAAAAATGAGATAAAGTTTGAGTACGAGCAGCAGATATGGCAGATCCTTGTGGCAGCAGTGAAAGAGGCTCTCGGACGTTTCAACATAGGTCCAGCTCTTGAGTTTAATCTCGCCGATAGCCCTGAAATACCTGCGATGGGAACAGGTAAACACATCGCTATGCCCTCGGCGGGAGCGGGTGCGTCGTCCTACAACCCATTTCGCGAGACGCCTTCGGTTGCAGGAGGCGGTGGCGGCAGTTTCGACTGGATGCGCGATTCCGCCAAGCGTGAGACCAAGGGATGGGAGACGCTTTATTCCCCTGCCTCCGCATCGTCCGATATTTCGGAACTTGACTTTGAAATCAATGGTGGAGATACTGCCGGCCAGCTTGAGTTTGATGGTATGGGTGGTGACAAGCCGGCAATGGCTTCTACTGCCAATCTTCAGGCTGCCGGGAAATATGTGATCTCCTACAACCGTGAGGGGCTGACAATTGTGGATCAGCATCGCGCACACATCAAAGTCCTTTATGAAAATTACATGAGCCGGATTTCGGAGGGGGAATTCCCGACGCAGACACTCATGTTTCCGGCAACAGTGAAACTCGACGCATCACAGTCGATCGTGCTCGACAGCATCATCGACAGCGTTGAGCCTTTGGGATTCCGCCTGAAGTCATGCGGCGACGGACTTTGGGAAATACATGGCATACCGCCGGTGCTTAAAGATACCGACGGAAGCGAAGCACTCCTTGATATTATCCAGCAGGTCATGGATGGAACGACAGAGGACGACGAAGCTTCATCGGAGAGTCTGACCCATATTCTTGCCTTGTCATTAGCCCGATGTGCGGCAATACGCTACGGACAGATACTTTCAGTCGAGGAAACCGAACACCTCCTTGCATCTCTGTTTGCTCTTTGTGACCCTCAATACACTCCCGACGGCAAGAAAATTATTCTCACGATTCCTTATGATGAGATTGAGACACGTCTTACATAATATTTGGTACTGGATATAAATATAAGTAGATTAATATAATAAATAGGTCACTGTAAAAAAGAACAAAAATAATTCAGAAAAATTTTGGAGAATTAAAAGAAAGACGTAACTTTGCAGTCGTTAAAACGAACCCCAAACGGCAGAGAGCTGCTGACAACAATGGGAGTTCGTTGAAAAGTTTGAATTGCCTTGTGGTGTAATGGTAGCACGTCGGATTCTGGTTCCGCCTGTGAGGGTTCGAATCCTTCCAAGGCAACTCCCCGAAAGGACTGAGTCAACAGACCCGGTCCTTTCTCTTTTTATCAGGCCCGGCACGACGCCTCCCGTCGGGGACGTCGGCGCACAGTTGCAAAATCAAAACTTATGTATGCTATCTCTTGTTCTCTCGGAGTTTCTTTTGTTCGGCTTCGAAGGCTTCGATGAAGTGGATTTCGACCGGAGATAATTGATACTGTGTGCGTTCACGGAATTTCTCATACTCAGTATCAGCTTTCAGTTTTGCCACTTCTGCCGATATGCTTCCGGCATGTGTGAGCAATTCTTTTCC
>CAMWSY010000135.1 GCA_947176995.1 uncultured Porphyromonadaceae bacterium
GTTGTAGATGGGTGTGTAGAACTCGATATTCTCCGTAACAATAAAAAAAAAACCTTTTGCCGCGGCACTGTCGGCACGGGTGTCGACGAGGGTGCGCATCTGCGTGGCGTCGCCGACATAAGTGGGGGAATGCTGGTCGAAGTCGGTGGCTCCGGCAAGCACGATCAGGAGTGAGTCGGCTCCGGTGACGGTGATGCAGCTGTCGGTGGCCGACACTGTGCCGCCTGATGCGACTGCCCGGAGCTTGGCGCGGTAGCTGACAAGGTCGAGTTTCCCCTCAAATGATGCGGAGGCGTCGGGGGCGTAGCGCACTTTCACGGAGTCGCCGCCGACGTTGTTGCGCAACCTGAGCCGCACGGAAATCTGCCCGGGCTCTGAGGCTGTGAGTGAAGCGGCCACCACGCCGTCGGGGTGGCTGGCTATGTAGCGTCGGGAGAACGTCAGGGAGGTGTCGGACGGAGATGTGTAGTCGACTCCGGCGACTGCCGTGCCGAGATCGAGCCAACGCCTGTAGCCGATGGCATCGTAGTCGGAGGTCGGAATGGCATCGGGCGACAGATCCTCAATGAAGATGTCGCCGAAATTCTGGTAGGCTCCGCGCAGGGTGGGTGAGCCGGTCCAGAGTGTTTTTTCGTTGAACTGAATCTGCTCGGCGGGGAGCGTGCCGTAGATCATGGCTCCGAACTGGCCGTTGCCGATGGGGAGGGCGTACTCCATCCACGGATCACCGGCCCCCATCGCATCGGCCGGCTGCAGATACCACAGAGAATGACGCGCCGGTGCACCGGTTGCGGCATGACAGAAAGGCGCAATTAATGAGAGAAGAAGAAAAATTGGATTTTGGCTAATGTTCATGGTGTGAAAGTACAAAAAATATTCTAAAATTTATTTACTTTGCATTGTAATAAAATTCAGCATATATGCATCTCCAGTCACTATCAACAAAAACACTTTTTGCGGGACTCGCTGCGGGCGCTATGATGCTCGTTGCATCCTGTGGGACAGAGAAATCTGCTAAAAGCGATCTCTCGCCTATCGATTATGTGAACCCTCTTGTGGGATCTCACTCGTCGTACAAACTATCTACCGGCAACACATATCCCGCAGTGGCTCTGCCGTGGGGCATGAATTTCTGGACTCCTCAGACGGGGAAGATGGGTGACGGCTGGGCCTACACATACGACGCCGACAAGATCAGGGGCTTCAAGCAGACTCACCAGCCTTCGCCGTGGATAAACGACTACGGTCAGTTCTCGCTCATGCCTGTGACGGGCAGCCCTATTTTTGATGAGAATGAGCGCGCAAGCTGGTTCTCGCACAAGGCTGAGATCTCGCAGCCGAACTATTACCGCGTGTATCTCGCCGACCATGATGTGGTGACGGAGATAACCCCGACCTCACGCGCGGCTATGTTCCGCTTCACTTTCCCGGAGACTGACAGCGCATTTGTGGTGGTGGACGCATTCAACCGCGGCTCGTCGATTGAGATAGATCCAGAAAACCGCCGTATCACAGGCTACACAACCCGCAACAGCGGCGGCGTGCCTGAGAATTTCCGCAACTATTTCGTGGTGGAGTTTGACGCTCCGTTCACTTACACGGCTATCGCAGACAACGGCGCAATCGATACCGGCAAACTGGACGCTACGACCGATCATGCGGGCGCGATCGTGGGCTTCCCCTCGACCAAGCGCGGCGACGTGGTGACGGCTCGCGTGGCCTCATCGTTCATCAGCCCCGAACAGGCTCTGCTTAACCTGAATGAGCTCGGTGACCGCAGTTTCGAGCAGATCAGAGAGGATGGACGCGATGTGTGGAACGAGACTCTCGGCCGCATAGAAATCGATGACAATGATGTGGACCGCCTGCGCACGTTCTACTCTTGCCTCTATCGCTCGGTGCTCTTCCCCCGCTCGTTCTGGGAGGTGGATGCCAATGGCGACATAGTGCACTACAGCCCCTACAACGGTGAGGTGCTTCCCGGCTACATGTATACGGACACGGGTTTCTGGGACACGTTCCGCTGCCTTTTCCCGCTGCTCAACCTTGTGTATCCGTCGGAAAACCAGAAGATGCAGGAGGGACTCGCCAATACCTACAAGGAGAGCGGCTTCCTGCCTGAGTGGGCTTCGCCCGGCCACCGCAGCTGCATGGTGGGCAACAACTCGGCTTCGGTTGTGTCGGACGCCATACTGAAGGGCGTGGACAAGCATGATCTGGAGACAATATGGGAGGCTGTGACGAGCGGCGCACACAAGGTGCATCCGCGCGTAAGTTCGACCGGCCGCCGCGGAGTGGAATACTACGATAGCATCGGCTACGTGCCATACGACGTGAAGATCAACGAGAGCGCGGCCCGCACACTTGAATATGCCTACGATGACTGGTGCATCTACCGTCTGGGCAAACAGCTCGGCAAGAGCGATGAGGAGCTGCTTCCTTACGCCAAGAACGCCTATAATTACGAGAAACTCTTTGACCCGGAAACGAAGCTGATGCGCGGCAAGAATCTTGACGGCAGCTTCATGGAGCCGTTCAACCCGCTGAAGTGGGGCGATGCGTTCACGGAGGGTAACAGCTGGCACTACACTTGGTCGGTGTTCCATGACCCGCAGGGGCTGATCGACCTGATGGGCGGTGAGGAGACTTTCAATGCCATGCTTGACTCGGTGTTCAACGTTCCGCCGGTGTTTGACGACAGCTATTACGGAGGTGTGATCCATGAGATACGCGAGATGCAGATCATGAACATGGGTAACTATGCCCACGGCAACCAGCCTATACAGCACATGATCTATCTCTACAACTACTCGGGCGAGCCGTGGAAGGCCCAGTACTGGGTGCGCGAGACGATGAACCGCATGTACAACGCCAATCCCGACGGCTATTGCGGCGACGAGGATAACGGTCAGACTTCGGCGTGGTATGTGTTCTCGGCTCTGGGATTCTATCCCGTTTGTCCGGGCAGCAACGAGTATGTGCTCGGCGCTCCGCTCTTTGAGTCGGCCCGCATCAATCTGGAGAACGGCAACACAGTCTCGATCAAGGCTCCGGGCAACTCCGATGAGAACCGCTACATAGGAAGCATGAAACTCAACGGAAAGGATTATGGCAAAAACTATCTGATGCACGATGACCTGATGAACGGCGCGGACATAAAGATGACCATGACCAACACTCCGGCCACTGACCGCGGCACTACGCCGGACGCTTATCCCTACTCGTTCACCAACGATCCGGAACGTCCGAAGGATGTGAAGTAATATTTTCAAGGAAAGAAGAATAGGCAGGAGAGATCCCGGACGGGGGCTCTCCTGCCTGCTATATTGCATTGTCTTTTACATGCACTGATGATGGCTTTGTGATAAGCTGCTAAAGCTGACGGGGCTTTTATTTTCCGGCGAGATGCGCTATATTTGTACTGATCGGATATAGTCAAGAGGCTGTGTGTAGCCGCTAATAGGTGGAAACTTATGTGTAAAATTAATAATAGGTGTATGAGGGAATTATGCTTGCTTGTAGTCATTATGTGCTCAAGTCTGTTGGCGCACTCTGAGAAGCTTGTCGTTGGACTCGCAGGCAATGCCTATGTGACTAATGGGCAGGGCGGTGCAGAGATCACAGATGATGGAGTTGAACACTGGAATAATGCGGAGACGGTAATAAGTGTTTATTTCTATCTGCAACAGCCAACTTCGACTGATCTGTCGCTGTATGCCACAGGCGATTCAGAGATTAAGGTCAGCTACGGAGATGAGAGTTTCAAGGTGCGTCTGAAATCGGATGACTTCACAGAGGTGCATGTAGGCAAAATCAATGTCTCAGAGGCTGGCTACGTACGTGTGGATTTGCAGGGAGTCTCCAAGAAATCAGAGACGTTCGGAGAGGTAAAGGATTTGCTGCTGGACAATGTAACCTGCGAAAGCAATTACATCAACAATGGTTTCTCGAATTACTTCGGGCGTCGTGGCCCTTCCGTTCATCTGGGCTATACATTGCCGGAGGGCGATACCGAATGGTTCTATAATGAAGTAACGGTTCCGGAAGATGGTGAGATCATGGGCAGTTACTATATGGCAGACGGTTTCGGGGAGGGTTATTTCGGTATGCAGTATAATTCGCCGACTGAACGCCGTATTCTTTTTTCGGTTTGGAGTCCGTTTGATACCGAAGATCCCAACCTGATTCCCGATGAGCAGAAAATAAAAATGCTGCGCCGTGGCAAAGATGTGCATATAGGGGAGTTTGGCAACGAAGGGTCCGGCGGACAAAGTTATCTGAATTATCCTTGGAAGGCTGGTGAGACCTATAAATTTCTTATGCAGGTAAGGCCTGATGGAAAGGGTAATACGGTTTACACCGCATACTTCTATGCTACGGATGATAAAGAGTGGAGACTTATTGCAAGTTTCCTGCGTCCTCAAACCGAAACATGGTATAAACATGCACATAGCTTCCTCGAGAACTTTGCCCCGGAACAGGGATATCTTTCACGTAAGGTGTTCTTCGGCAATCAATGGGCCCGTAGCAAAGATGGAAAATGGACCCGGCTGAACGAAGCGAGATTCACGCATGATGCCACGGCGAAGGCGCAAGTCCGCCTTGATTATCAAGGAGGTCAAACAGACGACAATCGTTTCTATCTGAAAATGGGCGGTTTCTTCAATGAGAATGTGCCGATGGGAACAAAATTTTACAGTGAGCCCACAGGTAAAGAACCTGAAATCGATTTTGAGGCGCTGGAAAAGCTTTGAATATCGGTGGGCTTCAGATACTGTATAAGGAATGTGAGTAACTATTCAATTATAGGAAATACTGACACAAAGTATTGAAATTATTGCGGGGATGCTCCACGAAGCGTCCCTGCAATGTTGGTTGATGTAAGATATGTCAATTGGTTAAATGGAAGCGGAAGATGGACAAAGTATTATGTCTACCATCAAAGTTTTGATAGTTCATCAATCAGTGCTGGTCGGCGTGGTGTACGTGATTTCTGTTCTGCAGCAATTAATTCAGCCTCTTTAGAGCCTCCGTATTTTATGAGGTTTCTGAGTAGTCCTACACCTTCCCGGTAGGAATTGCGGTTGGATGCGTGTTGAAAGAATCTCCTGACAGCTGACGTGTATAATTTGATTATTTCTT
>CAMWSY010000136.1 GCA_947176995.1 uncultured Porphyromonadaceae bacterium
AACTCTCCGTTGTTTTTATATCTTTTCAGATCTTTTACAATTTTGATTTTGTCTTCACGCACCTTCAACTTCGCCGGTGCTGTGCCTGTGCTCTCGAAAGTGGATGGTTCCGCTTGTCTTGATTTATTGCGCTGACAGAATTTGACAGAGTGGATTGCGACGGCTCTCTTGCGGGAGCGTCGCGGCTCTCTCTTGTACTACTTCGTCTATTGTAACTCTTTTCAATCTTCTCTTTTGGGACTCTCAGGAGCACCGTTTGGCGGTGTTGCTCTCCCGAAAAGCGATGTAAAGGTAGAAACATGTTTTATAACATGCAAACCCTTTAACAGATTTTAACATCGGCGTGCCCCGGTTACGGCCCACACATCCCCTATCTTTGCTACCGAAAAACACACAAATTTAGCCCTTTTACACAAATATGCAAACTAAATCGCCATGGAAAAGATTTTTCACGTGCCCGGTATTCGGCTGCAAAATTCTCCTATTACCCACAAAAAAATGTATCTTTGCTAAACGGAGGTAAGGAACAGATGTATATTCTTGCAAAAAATACACGCGTAGCCGTTTCTATCGGACTCGGTGCGGTTGCTTTCATGGCAGCCGCCTCTGCCACGACCGGTATTGCCGTAAATGCGGGTTGGATATGCAGAATCCAGATAGTCAGCCTAATCCTATCGGCCGGCATACCGATGCTCGCCGCGTGGGGTATAGTGACATACGTTTTCGGGCGCATATACTGCTCGAGCGTGTGCCCGCTCGGGACGATGATGGATGCAGCGTCGTGCATAGGACGACGCACTGCGCGCCGCAGACGCTATTTCCACTACCGACACCCCAACAGCCGGATGCGCGCCATATTCCTTATCATCATGGGGGGCGGTATAGTTATCGGCAACACGATCATCGTGACGCTGCTCGACCCGTTTTTTGACTTCAACGCCATAATAGAGGGGGCGGTGATGCCTGCCTGCACACTGGGAGCGGCCGCAACGGGCGCCGCAACAGCTGTGGAAGGGGTGATAATACTGCTCATCGTGGCTATAAGTGCGGGACGCGACGGGCGACTGCTGTGCAACACGGTGTGCCCGGTGGGAAATGCGCTCGGCCTGATAAGCCGCCACTCGATAATGCGGATGGACATAAACACCGACCTGTGCACGGGATGCCTGAAATGCGTGGAGGTGTGCAAGAGCTCGTGCATAGACCCATCGAGCCACACGATAGATTCAAGCAGATGCGTGATGTGCATGAACTGCGCGGCTGCGTGCCCCAATAAGGCAATAACCTACACCAGCACCCGACACAGGCTGCAAAAACCGCTGATGGCAACATAGCCAGCACAACATCATGGACGCACGGGCCGTGCGTCAATACAATCTCACCCAAGGGGAAGCATAAGAACATCAATCATCATCAACTCTCATGAGACAATATCTCGACCTGCTAAAGGATATACTTGAAAACGGAACTGACAAACATGACCGCACGGGAACGGGCACAAGGAGCGTGTTCGGCCGGCAACTGCGGTTCGATCTATCGGAGGGATTCCCGCTGCTCACGACCAAGAAGCTGCATCTGAAATCCATAATCTATGAACTGCTGTGGTTTCTGCAAGGCGACACAAATGTGAAATACTTGCAGGACAACGGGGTGAGGATATGGAACGAGTGGGCCCGCGAGGATGGCGATCTCGGCCACATCTACGGCTACCAGTGGCGTTCATGGCCTGACTACAACGGTGGCAGGATAGACCAGATAACTCAGGCGGTCAATGATATAAAGAATAATCCTGACTCGCGCCGCATAATAGTGAGCGCATGGAATGTGGCCGATCTGCCCAACATGGCACTCCCGCCATGCCACGCTTTCTTCCAGTTCTATGTGGCTGACGGGAAATTGTCGCTGCAACTCTATCAGCGGAGTGCCGACACATTCTTAGGCGTGCCGTTCAATATCGCATCATACGCGCTGCTGACCATGATGATGGCGCAGGTGTGCGGACTGCAGCCGGGAGAGTTCATCCACACTTTGGGTGACACGCACATCTATCTCAATCATCTCGAGCAGGCCAATCTACAGCTCACCCGAGAGCCGAGGAAACTCCCGAAAATGAAGATCAATCCTGACGTGAAGTCGATTTTTGATTTCAAGTATGAGGATTTCGAGCTTGAGGGGTATGACCCCCATCCCCACATCGCAGCAAAGGTGTCGGTATGAAGCCAAGGATTGTCTACGACGAGAAGGTGCCCTACGTCGCCGAAGTGCTCGGTGACAAGTGCGAACTTGTGGCACTTCCTGCCGGTGAAATCACAAGGGAGAGTGCGGCGGATGCTGACGGACTGATAATCAGGACACGCACACGCGCCGACAGGAATCTGCTGGAGGGCGCACGATGCAAGATTGTGGCCACAGCCACGATAGGGATGGATCACATAGACCGCGAATGGTGTGAACGCGCGGGAATAAGGGTTGCGAATGCCCCGGGGTGCAACGCTCCGGCTGTGGCACAGTGGGTATTCGCTGCAATAGCTTCAATCACCGATCGTCCGGAGAGTCGGGTGCTCGGTGTGGTGGGAGCAGGACACGTAGGGTCGATCGTGGCCAAGTGGGGCGAGAGCATGGGGATGAAAGTGCTGGTGTGTGACCCGCCCCGCGCCCGCAAGGAGGGCTCGGAGGGTTTCTGCGACTTAGCCACAATAGCTGAGAAAGCCGACATAATCACTTTCCACACACCGCTGACCAAGGAGGGGGAGGATGCTACCTATCATCTCGCAGGAGAGCGGTTTTTCAATGCCCTCAGAAGGAAGCCTTACATACTGAACGCCGCCCGCGGCCCTGTGACCGACACCCGCGCCATGCTCGACGCGCTCGACAATGGCAAAATAGCCGGGGTGATGATCGACTGCTGGGAGGGCGAACCTGAAATAGACCGGGAGCTGCTTGAACGCGCTATCGTAGCGACTCCGCACATAGCGGGATACTCGCTTGAAGGGAAGATAAGGGCCACCGCAATGGCTGCAAGGGAGATCGGGAAGGTGCTTTTGCCCGAAGATAACGCCGAGACGGACATGTCGCACATTGCACGTGACGCCGATGGGCGATGGATCAACGTGCCGCAGGGAGCAGCTGATGGCGTCACAATGCGCAGTGTGGCCGAATCATACGACATTGCGGCGGACACCGCACGTCTCAAACGCTCGCCGGAGGAGTTTGAGAACCTGCGCAACAACTATGCTTTACGACATGAGGTGAAATAATAAACTATAATATACCACTCAATGAAAAAGCTAATCTTTGCCGCGGCTATCGCGCTTGCCGCATTAGCATCATGCACCAAACCCACGACGGTGAAAATGATGTCGTACAACATACACAACGGCATCGGACTTGACGAGGTGACCGACTATGCCCGCATAGGCGAACTGATCAGGCAGTATGCGCCGGATGTGGTGGCAATCCAAGAGATCGACAGCGCAACGACCCGAAGCGAGGGAAAATATGTGCTCGGCGAAATCGCTAAGGTCGCCGGGATGAATGACTACTATGCCCCGGCTATCGACTACCGTGGAGGCAAATATGGCATCGGACTTCTCTGCAAGGAGGAGCCTATCGCTATCTCACGGCACGCGCTGCCGGGACGCGAGGAGCAGAGGGCGCTGATCATCGCCGAGTTCCCGGAGTATGTGTTTGCTTGCACGCATCTGTCGCTCACCGAGGCCGACCGCGATGCTTCTGTGGCAATCATTTCAGATCTCGCCAAGGAATATGACAAGCCATTTTTCATTGCCGGTGACTTCAATGCCGAGCCAACAGAACCCTTCTTCGCTACTTTCACAAAGGATTTCACCCCGCTGACCGGCGCCACTACACCGACATTCCCGGCCGATACACCCAACGTGGTAATCGACTACATCATGCAGCGGATTCCTGCCAGCGACAATTACACCATCAGCTCTATCAATCCCGAAGTGATCGATGAACCGGTGATGTCGGATCACCGACCAATCATCGTCACCACGGAGATAAATTGATTTGGGAGGACGCGGAGAGCGCGGAGATCGCGGAGGATAAGGCGCACGCGTTGCGTGCTCGCTTGACAGTGTGGCACGTGTCCGCGCCCTGACAGGCGCGGTTACTACAAAAGGCGCGTGCGTTGCACGCTGATAATCAAGAGGACGCACGAACCGTGCGTCCCTACTCTCAGAATAGCCCCCACACCGAGCCGGTTACGGCAAAGTGTGGGGGTTGGTGTTAATTGCCGTCATTCCGACGGCAGATGTTGTGACGCAACCGCGGGCGTGCTGTCGCAACGCCCCTACACGCGGGGATGGGGCGCACGGGGCGTGGTGTCCCTACCTTTATTCTATGGCTTTTATCGTAATGTTTTCGGCGTTGCCGCACCATTTTTGCTTATATGCGTCAACAGATTCTTTGGGTACATATAGAACGAACTTGTAGTTATCATCAAATCCATATTTCAAAGCAGGGGGAGTCTTTGCATAACAATATAACTCTTCAATTGAGGGTAAAGAAACATCAATTTTTGCAACAGAAGCTCCAAGTACAAGTTTCTTTAATGTATAATAGCCTATGTCGTATTTTATCGTATCAGATAAAAGCTCCATTTCCGTTAATGAGTCACACCCAAAGAACGCTTCCTTCCCAATGCTGGTCACTGAATTGGGAATAACGATTTCCGTTAATGAGCGACAATCATAGAACGCCCTTACTCCAATACTGGTCACTGAGTTGGGAATAACGATTTCCGTTAATGAGCGACAATCATAGAACGCTTCCTTTCCAATACTGGTCACTGAGTTGGGAATAACGATTTCCGTTAATGAATTACAATCCGCAAACGTCTCCTTTTCGATACTGGTCACAGAGTCTGGAATCTCTATTTTAGTTAATGCAGTGCATCCATTGAACGCACCTACTCCAATACTTGTCACTGAATTGGGAATAACAATTTCCGTTAATGAGCTACAATTCCAGAACGCAAGCTCTCCAATACTGGTCACAGAGTTTGGAATCTCTATTTTAGTTAATGAGCTACACCCTTGGAACATAAAAATTCCAATACTACTGGTCACAGAGTTTGGAATCTCTATTGTTTCTAATGCAGTGCAAT
>CAMWSY010000137.1 GCA_947176995.1 uncultured Porphyromonadaceae bacterium
GTTGGTGAGCTTGCAAGTGCTTCTGATGAATTTAGCCAAAAGTCGCTGATGCAGCAGAGTGGCGAAATACTCGCCGATCTGCTTGATGACGGAATGCACGCTACTGACACAGAAACCACTATTGAACTGAATTTCGCTGTCCTCAAACTCAAGCACACCGTTAAGCGCAAGAAGTAGGTTGGGTGAAAGGTATTCCCAACACATTCTCTGTGTTAGTGGATGGAGGTGATGGCTTGGTTGTAGTGGGGGAGGGTGGTGGCTTTGCGGATGGCTTTGGTGGTCTTGTGGCCGATTTCTTCTTCCAGATAGTCCCAGAAGGTTTTTAGTTTGGAAAGTATCTGTGTCTCGCCGCAAAGGGTGGTTTCATAGTGCTGACGGACTCCGTCGTGCAACGCAAGGAGATGCCGTATGCGTTTGTCTCTATCCCACTCTCGCCCTTCGCGCCACTCGGCTATGAGTGAAGGACGCGCAAGGAGTCCGCGTCCCGCCATTACTGCCACGAGGGTGGGGAAGCGCGAAGCAATAGTATCAATATCGGCAGGGGTGCGCAGATCGCCGTTGAACACCACAGGATGCGTGAGCCTGCTGACGATATCGGCAAATTCACAAAGATAAAGTTCTCCACTGTATTGCTGGCGTGCCACACGTGGATGCACGGTCACATGGGTGAGTGGCATTGAGTTTATCACATCAATGTTCTCTATCCATTCGTCGGGGCGGTCGATACCTAACCGCATTTTTATGGTGAATTTCGTGCCCCCCTCTGCTTTCCCGTGCATCAGGTCGGCTATATTGAGAAGCTGCTCGCGACGCGGAATCAATCCGGCACCACGCCCTTTTCTGACCTGCGGAGGAAAGGGGCATCCCATGTTCATGTCGATGGTGGTGTGACCGCCGGAAACAAGAAGGTCGGTGAGCATAGAGAACTCGGCGGCGTCGCGCGCGATGATCTGAGGGACAACGGTATGGTTGTCGTTGAGCGGGGAGAGCGCGTCGCGAAGGTCGCGGCTGCGTGGCTCGCCGTGCTCAACCCGAAGAAAGGGTGTGTAGTAAGCGTGGGCAGCGCCGCCGCAAGTGCCGTAGACTCCGGCATGGAAATGCCTGAAAGGAGCTTCGGTGTAGCCTTGCAGCGGCGCGGCAAATATCTTCATTATGTTGAGCTTATTGGCGAAGGTTGCCCCGGTAGAACATGAGCACTCGGTAGCGGAGCAGGCACTCGTAGTGTGACTGTATGCGCTGAAGTGTGGTGCGGAGAAGCGTGTTTTTGCTCTGCTCAAATTCCTGCGGATTGGCACGCCCGATGTTGTATTTCTCCTGCATGGCTTCAAATGCGGTGCGGTTGGCAGCTTCGGTCTCGAGTGCGGTCAGGTAGGTCTGTCGCGCTCCCGTGGCCTGATAGTAGGCCGACTGGATGGTGCGGTAGAGCTCGGTTTCGGTCTGGTCAAGCTGAAGCTGTGCCTGCAGCCGTTGCAGTTTTGCTTTTCTGACGGCGTTGCGGGGCGAAAATCCATCGAAGATGGGCACCTGACGCGAGAGGCCGATCAGCTTGGAGAAGTTCTCACGCAGCTGGGTGCGGAAGCTGCTGTTGTCGAAGCCACTGACGGTGTAGTAGCTTGAGTTTAGGCCTCCCATGAGGGAGACTGTGGGCAGATAGCCTGATTTTGCTACTGAAATGTAGTCTTCGGCTGCTTTGATGGAGTTGCGGTTGGCGAGAACGTTGTTGTTGTTCATCATCGCCTCACGATAGATGGTCTCTGCCTTGGGGATGATTGGGATTTCTGTGTCGTCGAGCGGAAGTACAGAAAAGTTGTCGATCGAAGTGAGTTTGAGCAGTTGGGCGAGGTCGAGAACGGCATTGGTGTAGTCGTTGGTGGAGGTGACGACCTGAAGTTTGTCCTGTTCAAGCTGCGACTGGGCTTCAACAACATCGATCTCTGCGATCTTGCCGGCCTCGGCGAGTGCTTTCTGGCGGTTGTACTCGTAGGAGGAGAGCTCGACCTGAGTGCGGGCTGTTGCCAGAAGCTCGTTGGTGTAGAGTACCTGCAGGTATGCCGAGATGACATTGAGTGTCACATTGTCCTTTGCTGCCTCGACCTGATAGAGCAGAGTGGTGAGGTTGGTGCGGGCATATTTGAGTTGCTTGATGCTGCGCATCTGAAACACCGGCATCTGAGCGTTGAGGCCAAGAGAGAAGTTGGTGGTGTTGCGGTTGGCATAGGTGTTCTCTGCTGTGAGACCGCGGCCGAAGTTCACCGACTCAGAGGCGGATCCGCTCACCGTGGGGAGAAAGGCATTTTTTGCCTCGGTAATATCGAGTTCTCCGGAAGTTTTGCTGAGCTCGCGTTCCTTCACGGTGAGGTTGTGGAGTATAGCGTAGTTTATGCAGCTGTCGAGACTCCATGCCCCTTGAGTTCCAACGGGGAGTGCCGTTTCGATGGCATCCTGCGCGGCGAGGGTTGGCGGCACCGTAAGCATGGCTGCAAGTACCGCATATATGGCTTTTCTTGCTATCATGTGGTGTGTCGGTTAGTTGGTTTTGCTGCCGCGGAGGGAGCTTTCGGTTGTTATATCGCCACTCTTCACAGCGATGTTGACGCCGTCGGATATTCCGGTCTTGATGGGGGTGCGTGTGAATGACTGCTTTTTCCCGTCGGAACCGTTGTCGAGAACGAAGACGAATGTGCTGTCGCCCGAAAACTCGATGACCCGTTCGGGAATCACGAGCGCATTCTCTTCGCGCTCAAGTATCACTGAAGCGTTTGCGCTGTAGCCGGCACGGAGCACCATGTCGTGATCGACGTTGATTGCAGCTTTGATCTCAAAGGTGTTGGTGCCGTTTTCCTCGGTCGCCATCGGGGCGATCTTCTCAATCATGGCTTTGAGTTTGCCGTCGGAGATAGCACCTACCGTGATCTCAACATCCATACCCTCGGAAAGCAAGGCTACTTCAGTCTCATCGATCTTTCCCTTGAAAATAATGTCGTTCATGTCGGCGACCTTGGCGATGGTTGTTCCGTCGTTCATGGTGTTTGCCTGAATGACCGAGCTGCCGACTTTCACAGGCACTTCGAGCACGAGTCCGGATATTGTGGCACGGACGAGGGTATTGGAGCTTGTGGCGTTGGAGGTGGATATGCCGTCGCGTACGATCGAAAGGTTGTCGCGTGCAGCATCGAGCTCTTCTTTGGCCTGATCGAGCGCAAGCTGATCTTTCTCGAAGTTCTCGCGGCTCTCAAATTTTTTGTCATACAGTTCTTTCGTGCGGTTGTAGGTGGTCTGGGTGTTGGCGAGGTTCAGCTCGGCAATGCGCACTCGGCTTTCGGCCGATGCCAGCTGCCCTTCGTCGGGTACGACCTTGATTTTGGCTATAATGTCACCCTCCTTTACCAGATCGCCTGCCACGACGTTGATTTCAGAAATGATACCTGAAACCTGCGGCTTGATCTCGATTTCGTCGCGCGGCTCGATTTTGCCGGTCAGTACGGTCGTGCGCTCGATAGTGTCCTGTGTGGGGTTGACGAGCTCATAAACAACGTCTTTCTCACTTGAATTAATGAACAGATAGACAAACGTGCCGACGAATATAAGGGCTATCACCACCCAAAGCAGCACTTTGAAAAACTTTTTCATCGCTAATGGTCCTGTATGTTCTGTTTTTACTATTTATTTTTCTCTGATTCTGTAGTCTGATCATTTTGAGTTCATGGCCTCGATAGGCTTAATTTTCATTGCCTTGACTGCGGGAATGAATCCGGCTCCTATGCCGAGTATCATGAAGACGAGCACAATCTCCATAGCTCCGTCGAAACTCAGCATGAACTGCGGAGTACCTTTCTCATCGGTTGTGAGCATCTCAACGATTTTCAGGACTATGGTGGCAAAGGTTATTCCTGCGATTCCTGCCACGGTCGTGAGTGCGACACCTTCGGAGAGCACCTGAGTGATAATGTCGGAAGGCTTTGCTCCGATGGCGCGGCGTATGCCTATCTCCTGCGTGCGCTCCTTCACGATCACCCACATGATGTTGCCTACTCCGATAATACCTGCAATCAGTGTGCCTGCGCCGACAAAGAGGGCGAGAAGCGAGATGCCCATGAATAGATTGTCGACCATCTTGAACTGCTCTGACACGTCCATGAAGAACATTGCATTCTCATCGTCGGGGTGGAGCATCTTGTGGTTGCCGGTGAGTATGCGCATCAGGCGAGGTTTCAGTTCGGTGGGAGTCGTTCCATTTTTCACGGTGAACATCATAGCTCCTAAGTCCTCGCCCCGGTTGAATGCCTTGCGGAAGACTCCAAGCGGCACAATCACCGAATCGTCAAGTTTTCCGTTGATCTGTATTTCGCTGGTCTGGTAGGCTATGCCCACTATCTTGAAATACACATTGCTGACCTCGATATATTCACCTATTGGGGAACTGTCGGGGAATAACGTGCCTGCGATATTCTTGCCTATAACACAGATTTTTTTCTCAAGTATATCATCGGACTCATTGATGAAACGCCCCTCCTGAATTATGGGTTCGAAAATCTTGGTGTAGTCGGCATCGACACCCGACACATTGGCTGAGGTGGATAGTGTTCCGTGCGCTATGGTGGCCGTGAGGTCATTGATGCCAGTCAGAGCCTCGATTTCAGGGATTCCGGCGCGTATGTTCTTCTGGTCGGTTGCCGTGAGTTTCCACGATGTGCCTTTGTTGAAACCCTGATAGCTCATTGTGGTGCGGTTAGGAAACAAAACAGCTGTGTTTGTGGCAAAACCTTCAAAGTTGCGGCGGAGCATGTTTTCCAGTCCCTTGGCACCTCCGAGCAGCATGGCAAGCATCGCAGTCCCCCAGAAGATGCCGAACGCGGTAAGGAAAGTGCGGGTCTTGTTGCGGGCGAGCGTAGCACCGATCTCCTTCCAGTTTTCTATGTCGAAAAAAGTGGTTTTCATCTTTCTCAGTGTGTTTGGCTTGTCACTCGTCACGCAGTGCCTCTACCGGTTTTACTTTAAGAGCTTTAAG
>CAMWSY010000138.1 GCA_947176995.1 uncultured Porphyromonadaceae bacterium
GCGTTGCGGGGAGATGAATGGGAGAAGCGCCGACGAGCCGGAAGTGCGGTAGCGTTCGACGATGGCTGCGGCCTGAGGGTGGAGCGGCACGCGTATCACGTCGGGGTGGTTCTGGCGTGTTTTTCCAGCGATGTACTCTACTGCTCCGGCTATGATGTTGGCTTGCGTGAGACGCATCAGGTCGGAGATGCGGCACCCCACGAGGCACTGAAAGATGAAAATGTCACGCTGTGCGGCGAGCCGCGCATCGTGCGATAAGTCGGCTTCGGCTATGATGTTGCGCTCGGCTATGGTGATGTAGTAGGGTGTGCCGTAGATCTCGGCTTTTATGCCGTGGTAGCGTGCGAATGGGCGGTTTTCGGTTATCTGGCGGCTGTAGCACCAGTTGAAGAAGGCGCGCAGGGCATTGAGCGTGCACACGATGGTGTTGTTGCCCCTTGGGAGCGGACGCCTGTCGGCACGGCCGTAGAGATGTGGGAAGCGTGTGTGCAGCTCATGCTCGGTGCGCAGAAAGGTCTCGAAGTCAGTGATGTCGTCGGCGGTGAATGTGGCGACGTCGAGTGCATACTGGTTGCCGTCGCGCGCCGTGCGGTAGGCTTCGTAGCGGTGCAGGGTGCGGAGCAGCACATGATAGCGTTTCACCCTCCACGCCGAGAATGTGTGCCTGTTGAGAAAGCTGTCAAACAGGGTGTAGAACGGTTCTCGGGCTGTGGCTGGTCGGTTCCGGGAGTTGCGGCGCATCTCGAGCTGGCGGCAGAAGAACTGCCGGTTCATCATCTCTTTGGGGACTGAGGTGGCTATCGATAGCAGAAACTGCTCGATGGATGTGAGCTCGGCTTCGATGTGTTGCAGATCGGCTGCTTCGGCGCGGTCGGCGCGCGGTTTTATGATCGTGCCGTTGCGGAAGCGTTCGGGGCGTATGAACAGGGAGGTGTGGATGCGAGGCTGAATTCCCCGCCCGACAGTGAGGCGCAGAATTATCTCTGATTTACCCGTGCTGTTGACTTTGCGGGACAGTTCGCGTCTGGTAGTTGCCATGGCTGGAATCTAAAGTTGTGACATGGCAAAGGTAGGTGATTTCTGACTACGGAATGACTACATGATGCTGAAATGGCGTGGATCATTCGAAGTAGAATGTGAGGACGACCATGGAGGAGGTGGCGCGCTTTATGGCGTGGGTGAAGCGCATTGTGGCCGGGTCGTCGGTGAGGTCAGGGCGGTCGTGACGCAGCACATCGCACAGGCCGAAGCAGAATTTCACTTCTGGGATTAGCTTGAAGTAGGGGAGGTAGAAGTCGCACCCGAGCCCCACGGTCAGGTAGACGTCGGTTGTGCGCAGCATGATGGGTTCGGCGCGTTTTTTCGCCACATCAAACGCCGGCATGATGCCGCCCGAGATGTAGGGGCGCGAGTTGCGGTAACGCTGTCCTGAAAATTTCAGGTCGAATGGTAGAACGAGAAAGGTGGATTTCAGGGTTTGCTGGCGGGTGTCGCCGGAGTTGTTCTCGCGCATCTTCACGTCGCGGCTTCCGAAGTAAAGTCCCGGCGCGAAGCGCAGGTTGAACCATCGGCTCAGCCTCACATCGCCCACGGCGCCGACGCAGAATCCGGGGGAGTAGGCGGGTTGCTCGACATACCACTCCGTGCCGTCGTAGGCCACGGCTCCCGAGTTGGCGAAAGTCATGTCCTGAAGGTGCATCCCGGCGGAGAAACCGAGATGCCACAGGCGCAGATCGGCGTACGGGCGGTTCTGTACCCCCTGCCGGAGTGGAGCGGCGAATACCGCGGCAGGCAGCAGGAGGAGCAGTAGCAGTGTGTGGCGCAGACGTTCAGTCATAATTTTTCAGTGTGTTGCGTAGCTGGTCGACCACCATTGCCCGGAGCTCGCCCGGCGACTCCACTGTCACGTCGGCACCCATGGCTACGATTTCCGACACGAAGTCGGGTGTGAGACGCAGGCGGTAGGTGAATATCGAGAATCCGTCGTGGATATACTCGTTCTGGCTGTGATGCAGCGGCAGTGTGCGCAGATACTTGGCACGCTTCGGCTCGACGCGCAGCTTGATGTCGCGTGGATCGCCCATTGTGAATATCACGCCGAAAGAGTCCGATGAATATTGCGCGGCATCAAACCACTCGGGTATCTCAAACGTCTCGGGGAGCATGGAGGCCTTCACGATGCGGTCGAGAGCGTATGTCTTGATCTTCCCGTCGGCTACGTTGCGGCCGGTCATGTACCATCGCTGCCTGAAAAGGTTGAGGAAGTAAGGCTCTACAACGACTCCGCGCGACGGGTTGACACGGGTGTAGGGGGCGTAGTCGAAGCAGACCGGGTGGTTGCACTTCACGGCATCGATGACCACGTTGAGGTGCTCACGCGCCGAGGGGATGTCCTCAAGAAAGATGCGCGATGCTATCAGGCGCGACTCGCTGACCACGCTGCTTGTGGCGGCCGAGTTCAGCAGCCAGTCGGTGATCGACGCTCCGCGGCGGGGCTCGTCGTCCTCCTCGATGAAGTACTCGAATGTGGCGGGATTATAGCTGATCTCGATACCGAATATCTCCTGAATAGCCTGACGGTAGTTGTAGAATGTGCGCCGGGGGATGGTCTCGCCGTGCGACGAGAAAGGGGAGTTGCGCCACAGATCCCTGATCTGGCTGAATGAGATGCGGCGGTAGCGGCGTATGGTGTCGACTATCCAGATATAGCGTGAGAATTGATCGCGTGCCATGATGTCGGTGGGGTGGGTTGAAGAGATTACAAATTTACCGAGGTGATTGGGCATGACTGCATGTCTCGGATGTTAAAAGATGTATAATGTCGGTTAAAGAATGATAACGCCGATGATCGGCCGAAGTAGCTTTTTACTTTTGCAGAGATGGAAAAAGTGATGCACTACGTGTGGCGGCACAGGCTGTGGGGTAGCCCGTCGATGGCGACAGTCGACGGACGTCGCGTCACGGTGATCGATCCGGGACAGCCCAACAACGGTTCAGGGCCCGACTTCTTCAATGCAAAGGTGAAAATCGGCGATGAGATGTGGGCTGGCAATGTCGAGATCCACGTCAGGGCGTCGGACTGGTACCGTCACGGTCATCACACTGATCCGGCATACGACTCGGTGATACTCCACGTTGTGGATGCCGATGATGCCCCTGTGGAGCGCCCTGTGAGCGGCGGACGCATCCCGCAGGTGCGTATGCCGTGTGTGGCCGATTTTGCCGCACGCTATGCCCGTCTTGTAGAGAATGCATCCACCGAGTTGCCATGCTCTGCCGTGCTTGCCGGTATGTCGGGGCTACATCTTGCCGACTGGATATCGTCGCTTGTGCATGAGCGCATGATCGAGAAGTCGGAGCGCATAGCCGGTCTGCTCAAGCGCTTCAACGGTGACTGGGAGGAGACCGCCTACGTGACGCTTGCCCGTGCGTTGGGGCGCGGTGTCAACGGTCAGGCGATGGAACAGCTTGCTCTGGCGGCTCCGCTGCGCTTTCTGCGCAAACACTCCGACTCGACGGTAGCTCTTGAAGCGATGCTCTTCGGGCAGGCGGGAATGCTTGAAAAGGATATGCAGGGTGATGCCTACTACACCACTCTCAGGCGGGAATACGGCTTCTACCGTGCGAAATTCGGTTTGCAGCAACCGCGTGCCATAGCGTGGCAGACGTCGGGGATGCGCCCGCAGAGTTTCCCTCACCGCCGGGTTGCGCTTCTTGCCGCACTCATTTCAGGCGGCTTCTCGCTGGTCTCCCGGTTGCTTGAGGCTGAGACACCTGAAGAAATCGCGCGCCTGTTTGAAGCGGAACTATCGGTTTATTGGCAGACGAGATATACATTCGGCGCAACACCCGGCCGACCCGGCAGAGCTTTGGGGCGCAGTGCTTTGCAGTCGCTGGTGATAAATGTGGCGGCACCGTTGGTCTACACCTACGGCTGCGTGGTGAAGACGCCTGAAGCCGATGCGTTTCAGGACCGCGCCATGGCATTGCTTGAGCAGATGCCGGCAGAAGACAACAGCATTGTCGGGCTTTTTGTCAAGGCGGGTGTCGTTTGTCGCGACGCACTCACGTCGCAGGCTTTGATACAGTTGCGCCGTGCCTATTGTGCGCCGCGTAAGTGCCTGTATTGTCGCATAGGCCACAGGCTGCTGAGCGTCCATGCCTGTCGCGGAGAAGTTAAGAAATAAAAAAGGTCAAAAGATTGGCAATGACAGATTTTCTCGCACACTACAATCTTACCGGTCTTGCAATCGGTATAGCTACTTTCTTGATAATTGGTGTTTTCCACCCGCTGGTGATAAAAGGTGAATATTATTTCGGAGTAAAATGCTGGTGGGTGTTTCTGCTGATGGGGCTTGGAGCTGTCGCGGCTTCGATTGCTGTGCATGAAATCTTATGGTCAACGCTTTTAGCCGTCTGGGGCGCTTCGTCATTCTGGTCGATAGGCGAACTCTATGAGCAGCGCAAGCGTGTGTCAAAAGGATGGTTTCCTAAAAGGGGAGAGAAAAAGAAGAGCTGACCAATGACGCGTTAAATTTGGTTGCATGGAGGTGTGGCTCTTGGACGTGAGCCGCTTATTGGGTATCTTTGTAAAGTTGTAACCTTATTTCAGACGAATTTAATTGAACCATAGATTACATATACCGCGCAGCCGCATGTCGATTTTTTATCTCGTGTCGCTGTGTGCTGGCATCATAATACTGGCCGGGGTGGGCTTCAATCTCTCCTACCGGGCAGAGTTGCCGCATAAGGCTGCTAATGCTGTCTATTTCTGGAAGACAACGTTTGACCCCGATGGCGCCGAGATTGATTTTCTGAAAGATCATGATGTGCGCCGCATATATCTGCGTATGTTTGATATAGTTGCCAATCAAGGCGCTATGCCTCCCGAAGAACCGGTTGTGCCTAACGCTACGGTGACTTTCCCGTTTTTAGGCAGCGAATATGAATGGGAATCTCGTCCGGTGCTTAAAGAGATGAAGTATGATACCAAGGTT
>CAMWSY010000139.1 GCA_947176995.1 uncultured Porphyromonadaceae bacterium
TGAGGCGCGCCGTTATCGTAAACCCCTGACGACCGATAGGGAGTCTGGGGACGCGAACACCGTCCCTATCCACCAGAGCCTCGGAGAGGCGACATACCCGCTTAGCTGATATGCACATCCATCTGCGGGAACGGGAACGATATACCTGCCACCTTCGGCAGCTCATTATAGAAGCGCTCATTGTACTCATAGAACACCGTCCAGTAATTCCCGGTACGCACCCACGCCCTCACCGTCAGCACCACAGCCGAGTCGCCGAGTGATGAGACGAGCACAGCCGGAGTGCCGTCGATTTTCTTTAGATTCTCCTTCACCTCCTCCTTAATCGGCTTGGAAAGTTCCTTACTCAGAGCCACAGCAATCTCATCGCTCACAAAAAGCCCCTTTTCAATACGGTCATCCGATGCAAACATCTCAAGAATAGCTGCACGCGCCCTTTCCACACTGTCACCATACGAGATACCCACATCCCAGCTGACGCGACGGTAACCCTCACGGCTCCAGTTGTTGATCGACGAAGTCGACAGCGGTCCGTTCGGAATGATTATAACCTTATTGTCCGACGTCGTTATGAGAGTTGAAAAAATTTGGATCTCCTTCACCGTACCGGCATAACCTTGAGCCTCGATATAGTCACCGATCTTATAGGGCTTCAGAAGCAGGATCAGCACGCCACCCGCAAAATTCTGCAACGTGCCGCTCATTGCCATACCGATCGCAACACCGGCCGAGGCAAAAAGAGCGATAAACGAACTCGTTTCCAGACCAAGAATACCGATCACAGTCACGATAAGCAGGAAGTAAAGCACAATTCTGATCAGCGAGAGGATAAAAGTTGTCAGCGACGCCTCCACGTGGCGGCGTAGGAGTATTCCCGCAACGATCGCATGAATCTTCCTGATTATGAACCGTCCGCCATAGAACACCGCGATAGCGATAGCCACATTTATCACAAGCTGCACCGTCCCCGATGCAAGCTTGTTCACAAAATCACCTATTGTGTCCGGAGTAAGCATGGCGAACCCCTGTTTTATTTCCGAGCCGGTCGTCTGTAGCGTGTCGGCGACCTCGGTAGTTGTGGCGGCATTCAGTTGAAACATGGTTTGTGTGTGTCTTTTATATTTGTAATAAATTATATGCTTTTCGAGAGTAGGGACGCACGGCCCGTGCAATAATAAGCACATAGTCCGCACAACCTGTCTGTAGGGGCGCGCGAAAGCACGCCCATCCGGCCGGAGGCCGGACATATAGTTAACCGCGGGCGTTTACGCCCGTGGATAGCCGAGCACGACTTATCACTTATCGTCCCCGGCGGGGACGCACCCAAGATTATCAACCTTATTTAAACCGCATTGCACGGCCCGTGCGTCCTCCTGATTATCAGCGTGCAACGCACGCGATTTATCCTAACTCCAAGCCCGTGAAACGGGCGTCACAACTGCCAGCACCGGGTGAACGGAGGGAACCCGGTGAAAACATGCGTTCTATCATTGAGCTGCGGAGCTGCGAAACATCCCCCTCAGTGTAGGGGCGCGCGAAAGCACGCCCACCCTCCGCGATCTCCGAGTGCTCCCCACCCCATAGTAGGGACGCACGACCCGTGCGTCCTCCGCCTGTCAGGGCACGACTATGACACAGCGTCCTGCATTATTCAAACAACTGCGACGCGACATCACGCCACCAGGCCGTTTCTTGATATCCTTGCGTCGTTGACCCCGCCTCATCGGTCAGAAACTGGGTTGAGATACCGCAGTGATGCCTCACCGCGAGCTTATCCCAGATAAAAGGAGTTGCCTCACTGTAGGTGACCACCCGCTCTATTGCGGCAAGCACCTTCTCACGCGTCGACTCAAAAGCCTGTAGTTGCTCATCGTCATTTGTTCCGGGCAGCTGGAGGTTCTCCACATAGTGCTTGAAGTCATAGTGATAACACTTCCACTCCGTCATGAACTTCTGTGGCGTGAAATTTGCGGGAGTCACAGGATGCCAGGCATACAGCTCCTTAACCGCATCAGTCAGTTCATCCATCCCCTCCATGTCATAGACCGACATTGTGCACGTCCGGTCCACACCCGTTTTTGAATCGTAGAAATCAAATGTCGCTTTTGCTGCCCCCTCGAGGTCGGCCTTACCCGGAGCCATGAGATAAGGGAGTGTAATATTATAAGGCATACCGGCCGCAGGAAGTTCAGCCACACTCGCAACAATTTTCGGGACTGCCCCCTTCATGTCATACAGGACCTCCACGCCACCCATATAGCAGCAGTCGAAATAAGCGAACGACAGTCCTGTGCCAGTCAGAGCCTGCGCGAGCGACTCCGTATCCATGTAGCGCGTCACGCCGTCGATTCCACCCTCCTGACCGAAAGCACGTCCTATCGGAGTCTCACCCGTGTGACCCTCACCCGCGCGGAGCCAGCCATTTCCGTGGCTCCACAGGATTATGCCGTAGTCCTTTGCAGGGATAGTGGCCTTCACATCACCAATCACACCCTTCATCCGGGCCACCGACAGCGACGACACCGAGTTGTCATAAATCTTCAGCGTGTCGATCCCGGTTGCGGTCACCTCCTTCAGCACAGGAGAGCCCGAGTAGCTTTGATGGTATATCAGCAGACTGCCGTTGAGAAGATCCCCGGCACGGGCGGCAGCAAGCATTTCCGATATATCGTTGTCATCATATTTGTACGATCCGAGGCTGTTCGATGCCACCATATACACCAGTACGGCACGCTCCGAAGTGCGCCGCGGCTCAGGCACATCACTCCCCTTGCTGCACGAAGCGAAAACAAAGACAAACCCGCAGGCAATGGCAAGAGCCATCCCCTGCAGGCGGTTGAATATATTTAGTTTTCTGAACATCTGAATTATTTTGCGTGTGTGTTTTTCAATATAGTGGTTTACTGCTGTCCCGAGACAGCCATCGAGCGGTCGATCTTCATCACGAGACCCTGAAGCACCTTGCCCGGGCCGAGCTCAACAAACTCGGTAGCACCGTCGGCGATCATGTTCTTCACCGACTGAGTCCAACGCACCGGGGCGGTGAGCTGCGCGATGAGGTTAGCCTTGATCTCGGCGGGATCAGTGTGGGGGAGAGCGTCAACGTTCTGATATACGGGGCAGATCGGCGACTTGATATCCGTTGCGGCTATAGCCTCCGCAAGTTCCGCGCGTGCCGGCTCCATGCACGGCGAGTGGAAACCACCCCCCACCTTGAGCTTGAGCGCACGCTTCGCGCCGGCGGCAAGAAGCTTCTCACACGCAGCCTCGATAGCAGGCACTTCGCCCGAGATCACAAGCTGACCGGGGCAGTTATAGTTTGCGCAGACAACCACACCCGGGATCTCGGCGCAGATTTCCTCAACCTTCTCGTCAGGGAGTGCAAGCACCGCAGCCATAGTCGACGGATTCTGCTCGCAAGCCTTCTGCATGGCCATGGCGCGGGCTGCCACGAGGCGCAGACCATCCTCAAATGCCATTGCACCGGCAGCAACGAGAGCCGAGAACTCACCGAGCGAATGACCGGCAACCATATCAGGCTTGAACTCATCGCCGAGCGACTTAGCCAGAATCACCGAGTGAAGGAAAATAGCCGGCTGAGTTACCTTGGTCTGACGCAGATCCTCATCAGTTCCCGCAAACATCAGATCAGTGATGCGGAAGCCAAGAATCTCGTTGGCCTTCTCAAACATAGCGCGGGCCTCCTCATTGTTGTCATAGAGATCCTTGCCCATACCCACAAACTGGGCACCCTGTCCGGGAAATACAAATGCTTTCATTATCCGTAATTTTGATTGGTTTTTCTAAGTTGCAAATTTAGTGAAATCTCCGCAGAGAAATTGCGAAATTGGCCATTACTCCACGAAACTTATCACCTCCTCGTTACGCGGCTTCGCCTCAGGCGATTCATCCGGGTAGCCTATCGCCACGATCATGAGCAGCTGATACCCCTCCGGGATGTCAAGACGCTCGAGATAGGGGCGTACGTTCTCATCCGAGTTCATGAATCGCGTAGTGCTTCCAAGCACACATGTTCCCAACCCCAGCGCGCGGGCCGACAGAAGCATATTCTCCGTCAGCAATCCGCAGTCAAACACACCAGAGCCATCCGACGGACTGAGCACAGCCATAAACGCTGGAGCATTCCTGAACGCATTTTTGAATCCGGCTTCACTGGCAGCCTTCGGGTTCGCCTTCACAAAAGCCTCTGTCACGCCATCGATAATATCCTTATTATCAACAATGCGTATCTGCCACGGCTGACCGTTGAGTGCGCTCGGAGCGTTTATGCCGCACCTGGCCACCGCCAGCAGCTTTTCCTTCTCCACCGGCATCTCCTTGTAAGCGCGTACCGACCGCCGGTCCATCATATTGTCCAGGACTATCATCGTCGAGTCAAGCCCGGAATGATCTATCTTGTCATCGCCGGCACTGGCGCCGCAGCACGATGTCATTGTCACAACACTGATTAGAAAATAAAGCAAGCGGGAATACATCATTTTTTATTGATTACGTTTATTAAACAGCCTAAACCTGTGATATTCCATGATTTGAGATTACTTCAAGGATAGTTTGTGCTCAAGAGCACCTTTCATCGAGCGTAGAGACGCACGGCTCGTGCGTCCTCCTCGCCCGTGAAACGGGCGACACAACTGCCAGCACCGGGTGACCGCAGGGAACCCGGTGTAACCCGGCACACCACCACGAGCTGCGGAGCTGCGAAACACCCATAAGCGTAGGGACGCACGGCCCGTGCGTCCTCCGAGTCATCGCTCTTCCAGCCACAAGCCCGTGAAACGGGCGTCACACGTGCCAGCACCGGGTGACCGAAGGGAACCCGGTGTAACCCGGCACACCCCCATGAGCTGCGGAGCTGCGAAACATCCCCCAACTTCGGTGTAGGGGCGTTGCGACAGCACGCCCACCCTCCGCGATCTCCGCGTCCTCCGAGTGCTCCCCCATAGGGAGCGCCCATCCGGCCGGAGGCCGGACATTT
>CAMWSY010000140.1 GCA_947176995.1 uncultured Porphyromonadaceae bacterium
TTCCGGCAGTGTGGGCTCGTCATCCTCTCCGGTGTCGAGCGAAAGGGGGAGTGGTTCCTTTATCTTTGCGCCGAGAGTCTCAAGGCGTTTTGCGCGTGCCACGAGCGATCCTTTGCCCTGAAGTTTCACAAAAGCCTTGTCGTAGGCTTTACGGGCAGCTTCAATCGCTTTGTCTATTCCCTGAAGGTCGTTGATGAACCCTACGAATTTGTGATGCAGTTCTCCGCCTTCGCGGGCTATGTCGAGCACGTTGCGGGTGACGGTGTCCTGACGCCACATCTGTTCGATAAGTTTCAATATGGAAATCAGATGTGTGGGTGAGACGATAAGTACCCCCGAGTCGTAGGCCTCCTGCCACAGGGCTGGTTCGGCCTGCATGGCGGCGATGTAGGCTCCCTCGTTGGGGATGAACATCACCACGAAGTCGAGTTTCTGGTCACCTACGATATCGGCATAACCTTTTGACCGCAATTTCCGCATCTGCGTCCTTACAGATAGCACATGGCGTGCCGAAGCCTCTTTGCGTGTGTCGGCCGAAGCCGCCTCGGTCATGTCCATGTAGGCCGTGAGTGACACTTTGGAGTCAATTACCACGCATCGGCCGCTGGGATATCTCACGACTACATCGGGACGGAGCTGCCCTCCTCTCTCGTTGGTGAGGGTGTGCCCATCGTCATCGCGGGTCACCTGAACGAAAAACTCACGCCCTTTGGTGAGGCCGCTCCGCTCAAGTATCTCCTCAAGCACCATTTCGCCCCAGTTGCCCTGGGTTGTATTGCCTCCTTTCAACGCCACGCTGAGCTGACGCGCTTCAGCTCCCACGTTCCGGCTCTCGGCCGACAGCTTCTCGATCTGATCCTTGAGGGAGAAAATTTCCCGTGATTCGTGGGTATATACTTCGTCGACGCGCTTGCGGAAGTTCTCAAGCTCGCTGCGCAGCGGAGCGAGAAGTTGCTCGAGCCGCTGGCTCTGATGCTCGGTCATGGTGCGTGATCCGTCGAGCAGAGCCTGTGATGTGAGGAGTTCAAACTGGCGGCGTTTTTCCTTCTCGTCGGCATCGGCTTTGTCAAGCCTGCTCTGCCATGCCCGGTTGTTGTCGTCGATTTCTCTTTTCAGCCGGTCACACTCTTTCATCAGCCGTTCGCCATCGTGACGCAGCATGGAATTCTCTGCATCCAGACGGGCGGTGCGGGCTGTACTTCTTAGCAGGAAGATGATTGCGGCGGCAAGAGCCGCGACGAGTATTACAGTGATAACTGTCATTATAGTGGCCTCACTTATTTTAGCGAGATTATTTACTGCAAATGTAAATAAAAAATCGCTATATTTGCTTCAAAGAATCGACTTGGCCGACGCTGTGTCACCACAGCATAATTCCATCGGTCAGGTCACGGATTAAAAACTTACATCAGTCACCTAAAGCGGCCTCTCGGAGACCAGTTAATAGATCAATCTAAAATTAAGTCATGCAGGAACTTGATATTTCAGAAGTATTCCGCGCCCGCGAAGTGCTCAAGGAAGTAGCCACAGAGACCCGTATCATCGGTCCGACAAAGCTGGCAGATTATTGCCAAGTGTATCTTAAGCCCGAAAATATGCAGATGACGGGCTCGTTTAAGCTGCGAGGCGCTTATTACAAGATTTCACAGCTTTCCGACGAGGAGAAGGCTCGTGGCGTTATCGCTTGCTCGGCAGGTAACCACGCGCAGGGTGTGGCTCTCGGAGCTACCCACAACGGCATCAAGTCGGTGATCTGTCTGCCTGCCGGAGCTCCTCTGTCGAAGGTCGAGGCTACCAAGGGCTACGGTGCCGAGGTGTGTCTTGTTCCGGGTGTGTATGACGATGCTTACCGCCGTGCCCTCGAGCTCCGCGATGAGAAGGGCTACACATTTGTGCATCCCTTCGATGATCCGCTGGTAATAGCCGGTCAGGGTACTATCGGTGCGGAGATTCTCGAGCAGATGGAGGAACTCGACGCAGTGGTCGTGCCTATCGGTGGCGGCGGACTTATCTCGGGTGTGGCATTCGTGATAAAGACCCTACGCCCCGACATAAAGGTTTATGGCGTGCAGGCCGAGGGTGCTCCGTCGATGAAACTTGCCATTGAGAAAAACGAGCGTATCTGTCTTGACAAAGTAGGCACTATCGCCGACGGCATCTCGGTGAAAGAGCCGGGTGCCCTCACTTTTGAAATGGTGAAGCAGTATGTCGACGAGATCGTGACTGTGAACGACAACGAGATTGCGGCTGCTATTCTTGCACTGCTCGAGAAGCAGAAGATGGTTGCCGAAGGTGCCGGTGCTGTTGCTGTTGCTGCTGTGATGGCTCACAAACTTCCTCTCGAGGGCAAGAAGGTGTGCTGCCTTGTATCGGGCGGTAACATTGATGTTAACTTCCTGAACCGCGTCATCACCCGCGGTCTCGCCACAAGCGGACGTCTTGCTTCAGTGACACTCGACCTTCCCGACACTCCGGGAGCACTCAGCGGTGTTGTGAACATAATCGCCGAACTCGGCGGCAATATCCTCTCGGTGACTCATGAGCGCACGACAACTTCGACGCAGGTCAACGGCTGTCTGCTCCACATCGAGATGGAGACCCGCAACAAGGAGCATATAGAGACCATCAAGAAGGGTCTTGCCGACCGCGGATACAAGATTCTTGCCGATTACAACAAATAAAGAAATGTAGACGTGTCGTTTCGCTTGCGCGAATGACAACTCTTGGGGCCGGCAACGCGTTTATATACAACAAGGGGCTGATATTCCGTCCCGCAACTGAATTTAAGGAAGTATATAATGCGATTTCTGGTCATAACACTGATAATGCTGATTGCGCGTGTCGCCGTGGCGGGGAATGTCTCCGACGGTGACACGCGTGTCGTTATGACTCCTGACGACAATGTGCTGCTTGACTCTGTGGGAGTGGAAGGAAGCGCCCGTCAGAAGGTGTATCGCGGAAAATATCACATGGCGACTGCCGACGGCGACTCGGTGCTGATGCTGGTGATGAATGAAGTCACGGTTTTTCCGCCGCTGAAATTCAAGAACAAGAAGCAGGAGCAGTTTTACTGGCGCACAGTGCGCGATGTGAAGAAAACGTTGCCTTATGCCAAACTTATATGCTCTACTCTTCTCGAAACTTATGAGTACATCGAGACATTCCCTACCCAGAAGGAGAAGGAGGAGTATCTGAAAAAGATGGAAAAGGAGGTTTTCGAGCAGTACAAGCCGGCTCTTAAACATTTCACGAAGGGGCAGGCGCGGTTGCTTGTGAAGCTTATACAGCGTGAGACCAATCAGAGCAGCTATGATATATTGAAAGCGTTTCTCGGGACTTTCAGGGCCGGATTCTGGCAGGCTTTCGGGAAACTTTTCGGCGTCAATCTCAAGGGGCAATACAGGCCGGAGAGCAACAGTGATGACGCGATAATCGAGCGCGTGTGCGTGGCTGTGGAGCAGGGGATGATATGAAAAATGCCCGGAAATATTATTTTTAACAAAGTTTAACCATGAAGTTGGGGCATATTTGCCCGTGGGGATTGGCGGGAAGTTGGTAAAAATGAATTAAATGCTTAATTTTGCGTCGCTTTTATGGACTGCTGTACCATGAAGGGATGCATAAACTCCTGTCGTTTAGTCAGATGATGGTTGTTTTGCAGGGCAGCTCCCTGAAAGAGAGTATCAGATACAAAACTTGAAAACCCAAGACAATAGTATAATTAACTGAACTAAGATGCCTACTATTCAGCAATTAGTGAGAAAAGGTCGTCAGGCTTCAGTGGACAAGAGCAAGTCTCCCGCACTTGACTCATGCCCCCAGCGTCGTGGTGTGTGCGTTCGCGTTTACACCACAACTCCTAAGAAGCCTAACTCGGCTATGCGAAAGGTGGCGCGTGTGCGTCTTACCAACGGCAAGGAGGTTAACTCCTACATTCCCGGCGAGGGTCACAACCTGCAGGAGCACTCGATCGTGCTCGTTCGCGGCGGTCGTGTGAAAGACCTTCCCGGTGTGCGTTATCACATCGTTCGCGGTACACTCGACACCAGCGGTGTGAAGGATCGCACTCAGCGCCGCTCCAAGTATGGTGCGAAGCGCCCCAAGGCCGGTGCAGCCAAGAAGTAATCGGTAGAAAATTTCAGGGAGTCGGCCTTTCCGGTCTTTTTGTGACTCCCGCCGGTGAAGCTAAACTTAAAGCACCAGCGATTTTAAAATTCCCGACGACACGTTGCTTCCTGTGCGGCGGGATAATAAAAAATCCGTTTTTGATTTTCACAATTGCAAGCTGACTTTAGAAAGAAAGGTTGAGTAAACGTCCGGGCTGAGGCTCAAGCGTGGCGGATGAATTGAGAGAAAGGCTCCCCGCGCGAATGACAGAGAGCCGTCTCATTAGGAATCCCGGCAACGTTGAAGCGACAAGGGTCAGGAACTCTTCTCTCACGGAGTGACAGACCATAGGCAGCAACCATGCGCGAAGCAAAAACACTAAACAAACAGTAATGAGAAAAGCAAAGCCCAAGAAAAGGGTTGTATTGCCCGATCCTGTGTTTAATGACGTCAAGGTGTCGAAATTTGTGAACCACCTGATGTATGACGGCAAAAAGAACACATCCTACACCATCTTCTACTCGGCTCTCGAGCTGGTGAAGGCCAAGCTGCCCAATGAGGAGATGACTTCGCTTGAGGTGTGGAAGAAGGCTCTCGACAACGTGACTCCTCAGGTTGAGGTTAAGTCGAGGCGTGTAGGTGGCGCAACTTTCCAAGTGCCCACAGAAATCCGTCCGGATCGCAAGGAGTCGATATCGATGAAGAACCTGATCTCCTACGCTCGCCGTCGTGGCGGCAAGACGATGGCCGACAAGCTGGCCGCTGAAATCGTCGATGCGTTCAACGAGCAGGGTGGCGCATTCAAGCGCAAGGAAGACATGCACAAGATGGC
>CAMWSY010000141.1 GCA_947176995.1 uncultured Porphyromonadaceae bacterium
CGCCACGGTAAGGCATATAGCTACGACCAGACGCAAGGGGGTGAGTTCACAGTGAGAGAGGCAGACGAAGGGAAATCAGTTCCCTCGGACACGGAGGCGGACTATACTGCGGTACATTTCACTCTCGAGGCGTCAGGGATCAGACCGCCGGACATGGTGATGGTGGATGGCGCACTGACAGGACGACGGAGGGATGCAGATGCCGAGATGAGGTATGACAGCGAAAGCGATGTGTGGCGGAAAGTGATGCTACTGAAACAGGGAGCCTACGACTACCGCTACCTGAAGAAAAACGATGCTACGGGTGAAATAAGCGGAAGTGCGATCGAGGGGGATCATCACCAGACGCAAAATGTCTACACGGTGTGGGTGTACTACCGCATCCCGGGTGAGAGGACAGACCGGCTGGCAGGTGTGACAACCATAAAGGCCGAAGCCAACCGCTAAAAGGATTTATCATCAAATGGAGGAAGAAGAAATCATGTTGCAAATAGGAAACGCACTGGTGTCGCTCGATCTGGCAGAACGTTTTTTCTGCTGCGATCTTGAAGCGTGCAAGGGGCAATGCTGCATAGATGGTGACGCAGGCGCGCCTGTAACCGAAGATGAGGTGAAGGAGATCGAGGGGGCACTTCCTGTGGTGAAACGCTACATGCTCCCCGCCGGGATAAAGGAGGTGGAGAAGGCCGGATGCAGTTACATAGACTGCGAGGGTGATCTTGTGACAACGATAGTGGACGGACGCGACTGCGCGTTCACCTGCCGCGGAGAGGGGGGAATATGCCTCTGCGCTATAGAGAAAGCCCGCCGACTGGGGGAAACGGCTGTGGAGAAACCTATCTCATGCGCTCTCTACCCGCTGCGACTGACGGAATATCCGACTTTCACCGCGGTAAATTATCACCGCTGGAGTATCTGCCGGCCAGCCGAGGAGTATGGCAAGAAAATCGGAATGCGATTGTATAAGTTTCTCGAAGGACCGCTGACACGACGGTTCGGCAAGGAATGGTATGAGGAGCTTGTGCTGGCATGTGAGACGTATTTAGAGGAAAACAGCAAATAAAATGAAGGATGGAGGACGCACGAGCCGTGCGTCCGTACTCTCCCGGTGAAAAGTCAATGATGACACACCCTCATACGACGTGAAAAACGTTATATAAATTATATAAAACGGAGGACGCTCCGTGAGCGTCCGTACAATGCGGATAACACAAATTGCAGTAAATGTATCTAAAATCTCTTTCGATCACCAATTTCAAAAACATAGAGGAAGCCCGACTGGATTTCAGCCGGGGCGTGAACGGTCTGCTCGGCAACAACGGCATGGGAAAAAGCAATCTGCTTGACGCGATCTATTTCCTGAGTTTCTGCCGGAGTTTCACGGGACTTACCGATCAGGGCGTGATGCGGCGTGGGGCGGACTTCTTCTCGCTTCACGGAAAATATGAGCGGCACGGCACAGACGAGGAGGTGAGCGCAGGGATGAACCGGGGGAAACGGAAAGTAATAAAGCGAAAGGGGAAGGAATATGAAAGGCTCTCGCAACATATCGGGGTGTTTCCGGCAGTGCTGGTTGCTCCTCGTGATATCGAGCTGATAACAGGGCCGGGAGAGGAAAGGCGACGGCTGATGGATATGGTGATCTCGCAGAGTGATGCCGCATATCTCGACGCGCTGATAAGGTATGGGCGGTCGCTCGAACAACGCAACAAGCTGCTGAGGGCTCATGTGGTGGATCACCATCTGTATGAGGCAATAGAGATGTCGCTATCAATGGCTGCCAAGCGCATACACGAGACGAGGATGGCATGGTTGCCTAAATTCTCGGGGTTGCTGTCGCAATACTACAGCGCAATAGCAGGCGAGGGTGAGACGGCGGCCGTAACGCTACGCTCGCATCAGGCCGAAGAACCTGATCTGACGAAACTGCTTGACGGCGCACGACGCCATGATGAGGCTGTGGGCTACACGTCGGTAGGCCCTCACCGCGATGACCTGACCATAACGGTGGACGGCCTCGAGGCGCGACGGTCGGCGTCGCAGGGACAGTGCAAAAGCGTGACACTGGGTATGAGGCTCGCACAATATGATTTCCTGCGTGAAGCCACAGGACTTAAACCGCTTTTTCTGCTTGACGATATCTTTGACAAACTTGACTCAACACGCGTGCAACGGATAGTGGAGATAGTGAAAAGCGACAAGTTCGGTCAGATATTTATCACGGACACCAACCGCGACCATCTTGACAACATCCTGCGCGAAAGCGGCGGCGAACGGGCTATGTGGCACGTGGAGAAGGGAGTATTCACACCGTTTTCGACTGAAGGATGAAACGCACTGATCCCGAACAAGTGGGCGATCTGGTGAAACGGATTCTGCGTGAAAATAATCTCGACGGACTTGCCGACCGCCAACTGATATGCTCCCTATGGCCTGAAATCGTGGGACAAGGCATCAACCGCTACACGACACGGCGATGGGTCGACGACAAGAAGCTGCATGTGGTAATATCGTCGGCAGCACTGAAAAATGAACTGACATTTCACCGCGACAAACTCACGGATGCACTAAACCGCGGCGCGGGAAAGACAATAATCACTGACGTAATAATACACTAAAGATGAAGGATTTTTCAAAGACAATAGAGAATATACCCGCTTGCCCCAACCCGAAAGTGCCGGGGCCGGCCGCCCACCTGATACATCTGACGGATGTGCAACTGCGATTCACCGACATTGATATGCTCGGCCATGTGAACAACAACGCGTATTTCCAACTGATGGATCTTGCCAAGACACGCTTTTTTGCTGATCTTGTGGACGGCGATCTGAACTGGCGCAATCCGGGGGTGGTGATAGTGAATATAAACGTTTCGTTTTATGCCCAAGCTTTCATGGGTGAGCAACTGGGAGTGCTGACTGGCGTTGTGTCGATCTCTGACAAGAGCTTCACTATCGAGCAAAGAGTTGTGAATCTTGAGACCGGCGTGGTGAACTGCGTGGCTCAGACGATAATGGCAACTTACAGCAAGGAAACGATGAAGAGTGTGCCTATAGACGGTGAATGGCGCAAGATGCTGACCGAGTGCATGGGTGAAAGGTGAATTGAGAGAGCGCGGAGATCCCGGAGAACTCGGATAGAACAATAAACCATGAAAAAATTACGGCTATGGATAGACGAGGATTTATGAGGAAGGCGGCGGCAATGGCAACGACGGTTGCCGTTCCGGGACTTGCGGGCACCGGGTGCAGCCGAGCCACGGCAGAGGAGACTACGGAGGAGGCGCAGAGCCAGCTTATCGTCCCGAAAAACAATGGACTCGCTATTACCGGTACGTTTCTCGACGAGATATCGCATGACATACCGCATCAGAACTGGGGTGAGAAGGAGTGGGATGCCGATTTCGGCTACATGAAGGCTATAGGAATCGACACGGTGATAATGATACGCTCTGGCTACCGGAAGTTCATCACATACCCGTCGCCATATCTGCTGAAACAGGGTTGCTACATGCCTTCGGTGGATCTTGTGGACATGTTTCTGCGCCTATCGAGAAAGCATGGCATGAAGTTCTATTTCGGTCTTTACGACTCGGGAAAATACTGGGATACCGGGGATATGTCGGTGGAAACGGAAAGTAACCGGCATGTGATCGACGAAGTGTGGAAGATGTATGGGGAGCGATACAAGGATTGCTTCGGCGGATGGTATATCAGTGGCGAGATAAGCCGTAGCACCAAGGGGGTGATCGGGGCTTTCCACGACATGGGCAAGCAGTGCAAGGATGTGTCGGGAGGACTGCCTACGTTTATCTCACCGTGGATCGACGGCAAAAAGGCTGTGTGGGCCGGTTCAGGCAACCTGACAAAAGAGCAGGCTGTGTCAGTGGCAGAACATGAGCGGGAATGGGATGAAATTTTTGCCGGAATACATGATGTAGTTGACGCCTGCGCTTTTCAGGACGGTCATATTGATTATGACGAACTGGATGCTTTCTTTGAAGTGAACAAGAGGCTTGCCGACAAACATGGGATGCAATGCTGGACAAACGCAGAGTCGTTTGACCGCGATATGCCGATCAAGTTTTTACCGATAAAATTCGACAAGCTGAGGCTGAAACTCGAGGCCGCCAAACGTGCGGGATATGACAAGGCTATCACTTTTGAATTTCCACACTTCATGAGCCCGCAATCGGCCTACCGACAGGCGGGACACCTGTACGACAGATACAAGGAGTATTTTGATATCAACTAAGAGTGTGCGTCGACCTCTAAATTGGGAAGCACCTAATACACTGAAAATAAGAGGGACGCAAGATTCGTGCAATGCGTTGCTTATTCATAGTGCGGTTCAGCTATGGCAGCGAGCGAAGCCAACATGAGTTTTGTTTCCTGTAGCTGGGATAGATGGGCGAAGAGTAAGCCGCACGCGTTGCGTGCTCATGCATCAGTGTCACTGTATCCGCGCCCTGACAGGCGCGGTTACTACAAAAACCGCGTGCGTTGCACGCTGATAATCAATAGAACGCACGAACCGTGCAATGCGTCCCTACTCTATGGCTGTTTCGCAGCTCCGCAGCTCATAGGAAATATGCCGCTTACACCGGGTTCCCTTCGGTCACCCGGTGCTATTGTTGTGTCGCCCGCTGCACGGGCGGGGCTGTGTCAAAATTGTGTTTTTTAATACAATGGCCGATCTAAACACGCAACTTACTTAAAAAAGTAGGGACGCACGGTTTGTGCGTCCCTGCTTTTTTAAGCACCTGTCTTTGACAGGTAATTATTTCACGAATGCCGAGGTGTTGAGATAGTCAGCGCTCTTGGCGGCTGCCTCAAACTTAGCTTTGTTGCTCGGATCGTTAGTGAACGGAGTTCCGTCGGCAGTAACCTGTTCGCGCAGTTCCTTCGGGGTCGCG
>CAMWSY010000142.1 GCA_947176995.1 uncultured Porphyromonadaceae bacterium
TCCGTGGGGGGTGCAGAAAAACACCACACCCACCTTGTCGAGCGGAGTTTTCGCGGTGAAGTACATCCCGTCGTCCTCGCCTACAAGACCTTGATGTACGTCCGAGATAGGGTTGCCCGCGTTTGATGTCGAGTTTACCCATGTCAGTTCCACATCAGGGTGGTTGATAAGCAACCTGATTAGCTCGCCGGCAGTGTAGCCTGCGCCTCCTATGATTCCGGCTTTGATCATTTTGTTTCTCCTAAGTCGGCCTGGCCGTTGCGGCGCTGCACGTCGTGATAGATTTTCTGCTGGTTGCCGAGAATCTTGGTGAATCCTTTGACATCATCAGCTGTCCATGCGCGGCTGAGTTCGCCATATTCGCCGAATGAAGTCTTCATCAGGTCAAACGGGCTGTCGACACCCACGATCACATAGTGATATGGCTTGAGGTCGATGATCACGCGGCCTGTCACATTGCGCTGCGACTCCAAGAGATAAGCCTCGATGTCACGCATCACGGGCTCAAGATACTGTGCCTCGTGGAGGAACATACCGTACCATGTGCCGAGCTGATCCTTCCAATACTGCTGCCACTTTGTCAGTGTATGCTTCTCAAGTACCTTGTGTGCGTTGATGATGAGCAGGGGAGCGGCAGCTTCGAAGCCCACGCGTCCCTTGATGCCGATGATTGTGTCGCCCACATGCATGTCGCGGCCTATGGCGTATGGGCCTGCAAGCTCCTCGATGCGCTGAATTGCAGCCACCTTGTCATCAAAACGCTCGCCATTCACAGCCACGATCTCACCCTTCTCGAAGTCGATCGTCATCTGTGAGTTCTCGGTAGCGGTCATCTGAGTGGGGTATGCCTCCTCAGGCAGAGTCTGATCGCTGTGCAGAGTCTCCTTACCTCCTACGCTCGTTCCCCACAGACCCTTGTTGATCGAGTATTCGAGCTTCTTGAAATCGGCTTCAACGCCATGTTTCTTCAGATACTCGATCTCATACTCGCGTGTCAGGTTCATGTCGCGAGTCGGAGTGATGATCTCGATTTCAGGAGCCATGATCTCAAACGTCAGGTCAAACCTTATCTGGTCGTTGCCTGCGCTGGTCGAACCGTGAGCCACGGCATCTGCACCGATCTTCTTGGCGTAGTCGATGATTGCGAGAGCTTGGAAGATACGCTCCGAGCTAACCGAAATAGGATAAGTGCCGTTGCGGAGCACATTGCCCATGATCATGTACTTGATCGAGCGGTCATAGTACTCGTGGGTGATATCCAGTGTCGCGTGCTCTTTGGCACCGAGAGCCAGAGCGCGTTCCTCGATCCTTTTGAGATCCTCGGCCGAGAATCCGCCGGTATTGGCTATTGCAGTATAGACCTCATAACCGCAGTCTTCCGAGAGATATTTTACTGCAAACGACGTGTCAAGGCCGCCGCTGAAGGCGAGCACTACTTTCCTTTTTTCCATGTGGCAAGGAGTTGTTCAAGTTCTTCTATGAGCTTTCCGTCGGGAACCTCGGTCTTGGCAGGGGCTTCCGCAGGAGCTTCGTTGTTAAATCGGTTTTCTGAGTGGAATTTCTCGTCGGCTGGATCATAAAGCAGACCCACGCACAAGCACTTGTGACCGCCGTTGCGCTGAAGTATGTCGTAGTTCACGCAGCTCTCGCACCCTTTCCAGAATGCAGCGTCATCAGTTAGCTGGTCAAAAGTCACCGGACGGTAGCCGAGTTCCGAATTCATCTTCATCACTGCGGCACCGGTTGTGAGCGAGAATATCTTTGCTGCCGGGAACATTTCACGCGACAGCTGGAATATTCGTCGCTTGATGCGGGTCGCCAACCCGATTCCCCTGAATTTGTTAGCGACTATGAGACCTGAGTTGGCCACAAACTGCTTGTTGCTCCAGCTCTCGATGTAGCTGAAACCTGCAAACTCACCCTCTTTGCTGAGGGCGATTACAGCCTTCCGCTCACGCATTTTCTGACTGACGTATTCCGGTGATCTTTTCGCGATACCAGTTCCGCGTACTTTCGCCGCACGATTAATCGTGTCAAGAATTTCGTCAACGTATTTGATGTGCTCGTCTGAAGCAACAATAACCTCTACATCCTCTGCACGAAGCTGCTCGGCCGACGATGAAGTGATGTCAACTACGTCGTTCATTTACGTTTATAAAGAAACTTTTTCTCGTTTAATAGATGATAACTACACTGAATGCATCGGCTGCCGGCCCACTGAAAACCTATCAACAGCAGGTGCATCCCGATGCAATCACATGCAAAGATACGAATAAAATCCTATTCTCCTGTAATTGATATGGAGTTTCTATGATTTAACGCTTAAAATACACCGAAAAATCTCTAAACCCATCCAAAAAAGATAAAAAAGGCGCACCTTTGTGGCACGCCTGTTGTATTCCTCCTGTTGTCGCCTCACTTATGGCATTTTCATGTCTGTGTTACGCGGATTATTGTTGAGAGTGCATGTGCGCTCCTTTTCAAGCTTTGTGGTGTCTTTCTCATGGTCGGCCATGTTCACGGCTGCGCCGGGATATTCGCGTACGGCCTGTTCCATCTGTTCTTTCTTATTCATAGTGCAGTTGTGTTAGATTAATAAAGTCTTTGTCTATTAAACAAGCAACCCCGGAAATAAGTTGCCTTGCTAAACATATTTTCCGAGGTTGCCCTTCCATGAAAAACAAACAAATTTTTTATAGCTCTTAATCCGTCTGAATCACAAGATAGTTGCTCTTGTCCCAGAATCGGGCTGTATTTGTTATCTTCAGCACCTTCTGTCCATCCATGTCCTCGATCTTGTAAGAATCGGTCGGTTGGTCTGTCACCACCTTGGCCTTCGTGCTGTGAAGCTCGATAGTTGTGAGTGTGCGTTTGTCAGCGCGGTGGAAATAAGAAGAATCAAAATCCTCTGGTAGAACCTTCGTCTTTCTCAGGAAGCCTGTTTTGATTATGTCATATTGTTTCAGCTCCTTTTTGCTTCCTATCGCGTAGTAGCAGATGTTGAGCTCATCCGAGAGCTTCACATTCTCCTCCTCTGCCTGATCCTTGGCTTCGGTGACAGCCGCTACTGTAGTGCTGAGCGAATCCACCTTTTCGTTCAGGTCGGCGATCTTTATGTTGGCTGTGGATAGTTTCTCTTTGAGATCACTGATTGTGCTCTCCTGATCGGCGATCTGAGCCTTTAGGGTCTCGATAGTCTTTTTCAGCGTCGAGTTGCTTGCTCCGCTTGATTTCAGCTTCTTTTCAAGCTCCTCCAGACGTTCGCGACGCTGCTGCAACGTAGCCTGTATGGCTGCCATGTCGTTGCGTATCTGTTGTCGTTTCGACGGGGAGTCGCCGCGCAGTGTGGTCGGATCACCCAGAATCTGCTCCAGCCCTTTGATCGATGCCATGTCAGTCGAAATATCGTTTATAAGCATCAGAAGTGAGTCCTGATTTGCAAGCGCGGTTTCCAGAGAGTCGCGCAGGGCTGTTGTGGTGCTGTCCGTCACATTGCTTTCACCCGTTTTGGTGCCGCAACTCCACAGAGTGCCGGCTATGGCTATCGCTGCTGCGAGCTGACTTATCTGCTTTATCTTCATAATCCGTGTTTGGGTTATTTGAGAAATATTATTATTCTACCTCACCGGTTTCATCGGTAGCCTTACGGTATTTGTTGGTGTGCACCCGTTTCTCCTTTTTGGTTGCCGATGTGCATCCTCCTGTCACGATAACAATCTCTCCACGTGCTTGGTTCTCTTCAAAGTAGCTTGCGAGTGTGCCGAGAGTTCCCCTCACTGTCGTGTCATGCAGTTTCGATATCTCGCGGCTCACCGATGCAAGGCGGTCAGAGCCGCAGGCATCACGCAGTTCTGCAAGAGTCTTTGCCAGACGCAGAGGCGACTCATAGATGATGAAAGTCACAGGCGATGCTGCCAGTTCTGTGAGTCGGGTGCTCCGCCCCTTCTTCACTGGGAGGAAACCTTCAAAAAGAAAGCGGTCACAGGGCAACCCGGAGTTGACGAGTGCCGGGACAAATGCCGTAGGGCCCGGAAGCGTCTCCACTTCTATACCGGCACCCGCACATTCCCTCACGAGCATGAAGCCCGGATCCGATATCGCCGGAGTACCTGCATCTGTCACCAGAGCAATAGTTTCTCCCCCTTTCAGGCGTTCGGTGATGCGCCCCACCGTCGAGTGTTCGTTGAACTTGTGGTGGCTCGACATAGGAGTAGTAATCCCGAAGTGCTTCATCAGAGTTCCGCTTGTGCGGGTGTCCTCGGCAAGTATCAGATCACTTTGTTTAAGCACCTCTATGGCTCTCGGCGACATGTCGCCGAGATTTCCCACAGGTGTCGGCACCACATATAGTTTCCCGGCCATCGGTTACTTGTTGTAGTAGGGCGCGATGATCTCAAAGAAGTAGCTCACCTCCTCGCTTTCGGGATCCATGCCCTGATCCTCCGTCAGATAACGCTTGGCATCATCGAGTGTGGGCATTGTGGCGATTACGGCAAGAATAGCTTTCATAGCCGTGTCGCTGCCGCCGAACAGTTCACGGCGGAATCTGAAGCGGTCATTGAGTGTGAACAGCTTGAGCATCTTGGCACCGGCTTCCTCGCTTGCCTGTATTTCGGGCTGATGTTTCTCTTGCGCTATAGCTTCCTCAGCGGCGGCGCTGTCTGCTTCATCCTCCTCGGCCTGCGCCTCGTCAAGCTCCGTCTGGCTCGGCACGTTTTCCTCTCTGATTTCGGGCTTGACCTCCGGGTCGGCGTATTTAGGAGTTTCGTTGATAACCTCCGTTTTCACTTCGGCGATACTTTCCGCAGCAATAGGCTCTTCCTTTGCAACTTCTTTGACCTCCTTGACTTCCTCCGTCACGGTCACAGCAGCAGGAGCAGCTTTCACTACCGGGGGGATGGGGGGGAG
>CAMWSY010000143.1 GCA_947176995.1 uncultured Porphyromonadaceae bacterium
CTTTTATTCCAAATATATCGGCGAGTCGGGCTGCGAGTCGTGCCCATTTCGCTTTGACTGTGTAGATGCGCTTTGCGCCCATTCGGGCGGAGAGCGCTTCTGCTATTTCATGGGTTGTGGGATCGGTGCGGTCGCTGACGTTGTAGATGCCTCCGATGCCATGAAGCTGTAGGATAAGCGCGGGGAGGTCGCGGGCGTGCAGGACGGACTGGCGAGCTTCGATGCCCTCGATGTGGCGATAGAGGCCGCGATGGATGGCGTTGATGCGGCGGCGCATTTCGCCGGTCATGCCTGTGCCGATCAGGAGGGGGAGACGGAATATGGTTGCAATGACGTTGTGCTGACGGCAAAGGTCGGTAAAGTCTTTTTCGGCGTTTAGCCAGCTGCGAGCTTCGGGGGTGGAGGGGACAAGGGTGTCGTCCTCGGATGCGTCGGTGTATTCTTCTCCGTAGACAACGGAGGAGCTCAGCATGTAGGCCTGACGTGGGGTGAGGTCGGTGAGTGCTGCGCTGAATTTGTCGGGCAGCGTGCCGGACTGGTCAGGAATCACGACTATGGCTTTAGGAGCGTCGTCGGCAAGTTGAGCATTGGCATCGGCGAATGCTGACAGGATGAAGTTGGCCGGGAATCGGTCACCGGGTATGCAATATATTTTGTCTGTTGTTTCCACGGCCTAAAGTTAGTAATTTTTGTGGAAAGGGGGAAATGGCGGGTAGGGGAGTGGAGTATGCGGTTGATGGGAGAAAATTTTTTAAGATTTTTTGAGAATGGGTGTAACGTTTTTGGCCGAGGTGGGTCTGTATATTTGTAAGCGCTTCGGAAATGATAATTCTCAGAAACTATAAAACGACGAAATGATGAAGAAATTTATACTTGCTCTGATGACTGTGATTGCAGTTGGGGTTACGGCATGTGCCGGGAATGAAGAAAATAATGTTGACAGGCTGTTTAAGGATTTTGCCACGGAGAAGTCGGCCGAGTATGTACGGGTACCGCGGTTTCTGATGTGGGTCGGGACAGCATTTGCAAGCGGGGATGAACCGGGGAGCAGGATCGCAAAGAAGATAAAGGGGGTGAGAGTGCTTGAGCTGAGTGAATGTGACGATGCTGTGAAGGCCCGGTTCTGTGACCGCGTGAACGGACTGCGGAATGGTGGACTTGAGGAGATCGTGCGGATGAATGATTCGGGCGAGAAGGTAAGAATATACGGCAACGTAAAGGGGGAGGATATTAAGGATCTGCTTGTGTTTTGCGGAGACAGAAATGGTGACTGTGTGCTGGTGGAGATAAAGGGTAAGTTTGAAATGGGGGATTTAGCGGATATAATGGACACGGAAGTGAAGAAGTATAATGGAGGCAAGTGAGTTCAAAAGGAAATTCCTTCCTCTTCATCACAAGCTCTATCGCATTGCTTTCTGCCTAACGGGTAACAAGGAGGACGCCGAGGACATGGTTCAGGACGCGTATCTGAGAATCTGGAAAAGGCGTGCCGATCTTGACGGGATCGATAATCTGGAGGCGTTCAGTGTGACGGTCGTGAAGAATGTGTGCCTGAACATGCTGAGAAACCGTCGACAGGATGAGGAGATCGACAGCGGGCAACGGCAGGATGTGGCTGCCGAGACGGATGTGGGGCGCGAGATTGAGTCGCGCGATGCCATGGGGATTGTAGCAGCACTGATCGAACGATTGCCTGAGCGACAACGCGATGTGATAAGGATGAGGGATGTGGGGGATTGCTCCTTTGAGGAGATCGGGATGTCGACTGGATTGTCACCCGGAAATATCAGGACTCTGCTGAGTCGTGCCCGGAAAAGGATAAAGGAACAGTATTTGGCAATTATGAACAATGAATAATAATAGCAAAGATATAAGGAGTCTGCTTGAACGTTTTTACAGCGGTGAGGCCACCGAGGCTGAAGAAAGAGAGCTGCGGGAGCTGTTGGAGCAGACGACCGCTGAGGAGTTTGAGACAGACAGGTTAATTCTCAGGGGGCTGGAGCAGAGCGTGAAGGTGCCTGATGACTTTGAGGAACGTCTGAGTAGTGCGATTGACGGCTGGGATGCTGCGGAGAGGGCAGCAGAGCGCAGAAGATGGCTGCTGAGACCGGTGATGTGGCGACGCGTGGCGGGAATTGCTGCTTCTGTTGCACTGCTTGTAGGCGTAGGAATGACAATGAGCCGCGGGACGCACGTTGACCAAGCTGAGATGGCTGACGCTTCGGGTAATCATGTCGAAGCATACGCTGCAACGGAGAAGGCTCTGACGATTTTCGCAAGGGCACTTAACAAGGGGATGGACGGCGTGGAGTTTGCCGAGCAGGTTTCGGATAAGGCAATGAGCACCGCCATGGGGATATAATTATAATTATGAATAACGAAGTAAATAAAAGATTATTATGAAACGAATATATATTATCGCGATGTTGATCGCCATGACAGCAATGTCGGTCTCGGCTCAGGCTGTCAAGTTCTTCGAGAAGTATGAGGATGCGGACGATGTAACCTCGGTGTATGTGTCGAAGGCTATTTTAAGGATGATGCCGGATATAAGTACAGGTGACATGGATTTCTCTGGTGTGTCCGGTAAGATCGAATGTATCAGGGTCCTGACCGCGGATCGTGCTGAGATCGCAGGCAAGCTCAGGACGGATGCCGACAAGGTCGTCAAGGAGGGTAAATATGAACTTCTGGTGAAGGTGAGCGAGGGTAAGGAGAAAACCAATATCTACATGAAGAGCGATAAGGAGGGAATGAATGAGTATATAATCCTCAATGGTTCGCCTAACGATTTCAACGCTATTCTGATCGAGGGAACACTCACTCCGGCTGACGTGCAGAAGATGGCGAAGAAGAAGTGATGAGGACAGAAAATTGCACCATGCCGGCACAGGCACGGTGCAATTAACGCAAATAATAAAGTACACGGAGAACCCGGAGGGGAGGGGTGACCTATTCGGGGACGTAGATGATGTCGCCGTTTTCGAGCTCGTAGGCGATGCCGACGCGCTTGCCTTTGTTGGATGAAGGGTCGGTGTCCTCTGACGGGGTGTAGCGGTTGATTTTTTCTCCCTCTTTGGTGATGATCTCCATGTTTTCTTTACCGGGGTTTTTCACCATTGTAAAGTCTTCCTGTGAAAACATCTCGGTCATGTTGTAGCGGCTTACAAGAGCGACCATGAGAGCAACGGCAAACACCATTGCGACATCAAAGAGATTGCTCACGACGCTCATCGGGTCGGAGTCTTCGCTTCGGCGAAGCAGTGAACGGCGGCGTCTCATGCGGCTTTTGCGTTTGACTGTTTTATGACTTCGGCAAGATACTCAAGCATGGTGATGTTCTTTACAGCCCACCGCTCTTTCAATTGCTGGGTTATGAATCCGATCGCACTCACAACAAGACCTACCACGGTGGTCGCAAATGCCACCTGCATGTTGTAGGCCATGGAAGCTATATCGCCGGATGCAAGACCGACAAGCGCAGGACCCATGGGAATAAGTGTTCCCATCAGACCAAGGATAGGGCCCATCTTTGTGAGAACCTTGGATGTCGCCACCTCTTTGTCGGCTTCGATTTCATACTCGGAAAGAAGCAGATCGATCTTGGGTTGATTGCCACGGTTGTCGATTATCTGCCGGGCGTAGGCCGCCACAACGGATTTAGGCATAGCCGGGAGAGTTGCCGTGAAATCAGCCAGACTGTCGGGGGTGAGCTTTGTAATGCTCGGATAGAGTGCTGCGGTAGTCTTTTTGTTCTGTAGATACTGCCCAAAGAATACTCCGATGAGAATGATGGCTCTGACAAAGAAGAAAATCAGCAGTACGATGACCGGCACAAGCAGCCCGGTGGAAATCCAGTAGAGGATGTTGGAGATTGTATTCATTGCTTGATAAGTTTTTTTATTTTTCTTGCAGTGAGGATTCTGTTCAGGAATAGTCCGGCAACAGTACCGATGATGAGCAGAGCGAGTATTGCAACAAGCGCCTGCCACCCGACGGAGTCGGTGCCAATGGCTGCGGTGCGACCGTTGACGGTTGCCACAATACCGAGAGCGGCAGTAATGAGGTTCACGAGAAACATCAGTTCGAGCCTCAGGTCGGATTCGGGCAACAGATAGCGAAGTCCAAATGCGAGTGCCGGAATGAGGATAAAGGCTGCGATGCCGCATCCCCAGCCGATTGTGGCGAAGTCGGTGCCCGGTAGGGCGAAGACGGCCTCAACCAACAGGGAAAAGAGCACGGGGAAGATCAACAGTCCCGGAAACCAAAGAGCGACGGTAAGGAATAGTGATTCCCGGCGAGAGAGTGTGCCGCAGATTTTTTTGCCCATAAGGATGCAAAATGCGATCTGAAACGCCACATCGACAGTGAGCAAAACCGATGTGTCGAGCATGAGAGCCGGTTGCTCAAGCCATTGGGCAATCTGAGTCTTTGACTGCATGGCGGCATATTCATGGGTCAAACCGAGGAATATCAGCGGTATAAGACTAAGAATGAGTATGCCGGGAAGCCGATGATATGTGAGCTTCAGCAAGAAACTGAAGCTCACCATCAGCATAATTATCATAACAACTGTTTCCATTACTTCTTGAGTCTGCGACGTCGCAGGAGGGCAATGATAATGAATAAGAGAACAATTACTGCAACTCCCACAATAAAGCCGTTGACACGATTGGTGGTCGTCTCGGTTGAGTTGAGTTCCTCGCGTTTCATGACCATGCCGTCGTTGTCGGCGGATATGTTTTCGGCGCGGACGGATGCAACAGCGGCGTCGTAGTTGCGTGCGCTCTGTTCTGAAACGCTGGACTTGATAAACTCGCGGAGCTTGGCGTTGTCGCAGACAAACCCAGAACAAGCGGCACCATACTTCTCAACCATCTCGGTGTGGAGTTCTGCCATTTT
>CAMWSY010000144.1 GCA_947176995.1 uncultured Porphyromonadaceae bacterium
GGTGGGTATATCACCATCGAGACGCCTGAACGCCTACTCGCGTATGTGAATATCAGATGCGTACATTTTAATGAAGAACGTATGACGTTGTATGCCGGAAGCGGTATCATGCCCGACTCCACCCCCGAAGGGGAATGGGACGAAACCGAGGCCAAACTCAGTGCAATCGGGCGCAACCTCTAAGTTACATAGTTTAACCGTAGCAAGGTTGCGGGAATAGCCAAATTCGCTTGTTGAAGCGGGAGTAATTTTATAACTTTGTATCTGGTTTTTACACCCCCCCCTCCAATCAGGGATCAAAAATGACAATAATGACAGAAAACAATAATAACGAACAGACTAAGAAGAAAGGAATGCCGGGCTGGAAGCGTAAGCTGATACGCGGGCTTTGGTTTATTTTCATTGCCGGTTTTGTGGCAGTAATACTTCTTCTTGTGCTCATTTACAACGGCATAGTAGGATACATGCCTCCTATCGAGGAGCTTAAGAATCCTTCGGATAAGTTTGCAACTGTGGTCTACAGCAGCGACGGCCAAGAGCTCGGGCGCTATTTCCGCAATACGGGTAACCGCGTATATGCTGATTTCGATGAAATTTCGCAGAATGTGGTTGATGCCCTTATAGCTACGGAGGATCGCCGCTATCTCGATCACTCGGGTATAGACATGCAGGCTTTGTCGCGTGTGCTCATAAAGACCCTCCTGCTCGGACAACGCAATGCCGGCGGTGGCTCTACCATAACCCAGCAACTTGCAAAACAGCTCTATTCACCTGAAAGCAATGGTTTGCTGTCGCGTGCGCTCCAGAAGCCTATCGAGTGGATGATTGCGGTGAAACTTGAACGCTACTACAGTAAGGACGAGATCGTGAAGATGTATCTCAACCAATTTGACTTCCTTTATAATGCAGTGGGTATCAAGAGTGCCGCCAATGTTTATTTCGGAAAGGATGCCAAGGATCTGACCGTAGAGGAGGCTGCTATGCTTGTGGGAATGGTGAAAAATCCTTCGCTTTACAATCCGGCACGCTATCCTGAGCGTACGACCATGCGCCGGAACACGGTGCTCGACCTGATGCAGAAAGCGGGAAAAATAACCAAGGCTGAACGCGACTCACTTAAGCAGATTCCTATAAAACTTGACTTCCACCGTGCAGACCACAAGGAAGGGCCGGCACCGTATTTCCGTGAGGAACTACGCCGTATGCTCACCGCAAAAAAACCTCGCAAGGGTGATTATATGCAATGGGAAGGTCAGAAATATGTCGACGACAGCATAGCATGGGAAAATGACCCGCTTTACGGCTGGATCGAGAAGAACCCGAAACCTGACGGGTCGAAATGGGACATATATACCGACGGACTGAAGATACACACCACAATTGACTCACGAATGCAAAAGTACGCCGAACAGGCCGTGCAGGAGCACATGAAGTCACTGCAAAAGAGTTTCTTCAGAGAAAAGAAAGGTGTTGCATCAGCACCTTACTCTACAAATCGCGAGGAGGTCTCGGCAGAAGCAATCAAGAGCATGATAGAGCGCTCAGTAAAGCAGACCGACCGCTACCGTCTGATGAAGAAGGCCGGTGCATCGGATGCCGAAATCGACAAGGCCTTCAAGACCCCGGTGGATATGCGTGCGTTCAGCTATGACGGAGTTATTGACACGGTAATGACACCGCTTGACTCAATACTTTACACAAAGCATTTCCTGAGAACCGGCTTCATGTCGATGGACCCGAAGAACGGCCATGTAAAAGCATACGTGGGCGGCCCTAACTTCAATTTTTTCCAGTATGACATGGTATCGACGGGACGCCGACAGATAGGTTCGACAATCAAACCATTCCTCTACACTTATGCCATGGAGGAGGGCTTCACTCCCTGTGACGAGTTCCTGAATGAACAGCCGACAATAGTAGACGAACTCGGCCGCCCGTGGTCGCCACGAAACTCCGGCACTGCGCGTGTGGGTGAGATGGTTGATCTGCGGTGGGCGCTCACCAACTCCAACAACTGGATTTCGGCACGCCTGATGAGCCAGCTCTCACCGGCTCAGCTCGTAAGAAACATGCACAATTTCGGCATAACAAATCATATCGACCCAGTGATTTCGCTCTGCCTCGGTTCTTGCGAGGTATCGGTAAAGGAAATGGTGGGGGCTTACTCGGCATTCGCCAACAACGGAATGCGCGCCCAGCCGCTTTTTGTCACTTCGATAACCGACTCATCGGGTAACCCGATATCGGACTTCACATCAACCCACACCGAGGTGATCTCGGAGGACGCTTGGTATAAGATCAATTCAATCCTCCAGAATGTGGTTGACGGGGGCACGGGTAACCGCCTGCGCCGCGCACCTTACAACATCACGGCAAATATGGGAGGCAAGACCGGAACTACCAACTCCAACTCCGACGGCTGGTTTATGGGCTTCACGCCTGAACTGGTGTCGGGTGTGTGGGTTGGCGGCGAGGAGCGCTATATCCACTTCAACAATATGGCCAACGGTCAGGGCGCGGCAATGGCACTTCCCATCTACGGCCTCTACATGAAGAAGGTCTATGGCGATCCCTCACTCCCCTACTCACAGGATGTGAAATTCCCGACAGCACCGTTTGACCTGTGTGAACGCACATGGTATGGTGCCGTGAGCGAAGAACCTGAAGAGGTGATTGAGGAATCTATCTCGGGAGCATTTGACTGATGCAGGATTTAACATTGTTTTAATCACCGAGTATAGTTAATTTCCTAAATTTGCATGTCGAAATTCCGGGAGAGATCCCGCGACACGACAGCTTTTCACACTCAGTTCTAACAATAGAGTATAAATTAATCATATAGATCCGGTCGACCGGTCACAAGAAATTATGATCAAGGAAGAGTTTAACGATATAGCCCCGATCGAAGACGAGCAATTTCCAGAGAAGATGGCAGCTCTGGTGAAAGAACCGGGATTCGAACACGCTGTTCGCTGGGTTCTCCCCGACACTGATTACGAGGAATTTGCAAAGAAGTTTGCAAGCATAAAGGGAAAGGAGGAGCTTCAGCTGAAGATAATGCATCCTTTTCTCGAGATGCTGGTCGACAAATACACTTCGGGACTAAGCTGCGAGGGAATCGAGAGCATCATGGACAAGAGTCCGCGCACGTTCATCACAAACCACCGCGACATCGTGCTGGACTCGGCATTCCTGAATCTATGCCTCATCAGAGCCGGCCTACAGACCTCGGAGATCGCTATAGGCAACAATCTGCTTATCTACAGCTGGATCGAGGATCTTGTAAGGCTTAACAAAAGTTTCATAGTCCGCCGCGGGCTGAAAGGGACACATGAGGCTCTCGAAGCAGCAAAACACCTCTCGGAATACATACATTACTGCATCACAGAAAAGAATCAGTCGGTGTGGATCGCGCAACGCGAGGGACGCGCCAAGGACTCAAGCGACAACACTCAGGAAAGCGTGATAAAGATGCTTGACTATGCGGGCGAAGGTAGCCCACGTGAGCGGCTGCTTGAGCTGAATATAACCCCGGTTTCGATTACATACGAGTTCGATCCCAACGATTACCTGAAGGCGAGGGAGTTTCTGCTCCGTGAGAAAGATCCTGAGTTCCACAAGAGCCAGCGTGATGACCTGCTGAGTATGGAAACCGGGCTACTTGGCCAGAAAGGACGTGTGAATTTCAGTATAGGCAAGTGCATCAATGATTCGCTCAGAGAGGTTGCCAGCCCCGAGGCTAACCGCACGGAAGTAGTGCAGAAAGCCTGCGCGCTGATCAATAATGAAATACACCGTGGCTACCATATTTTCCCGATAAACTTTGTTGCATACGACCGTCTGCACGGCGGACATGAGTGGCAGGATCATTACAGCGATGCCGAGGCTCAGGCAGCTGATGCCTACTGGCAGCGTCAGCTTGAAAAGCTTGAGGATTATGCAAGCTTCGGAGAGAACGACCGCAATTTTATGCTTGAGAAGATGTGGGTAATGTATGCCAACCCGCTGAAAAACAAACTTACCTCAGACCAGTCAGCTTAAAAGCTTTCGGCTATCCTGACTGCCCAACCCCAAACCGAGCATCAAATGAGACTTCCTATTGTACCGATGATTATCTGGATTGTAGTTAATCTCGGTATCGGCGTATGGATTTTTAATATACTGCGCAAACGTCACTCTGCATTGAAAATAGCGCGTTACCTGTGGCTCGCGCTTGTTGTAGCGGTCACAGCCGTGGCTTTAGTGGCTGTGACACGTCCATATCGCTCAGGCGATGATGCCTCGCTCCTCAAACTGAACTGGATGCTGTTTGTGGTGATGACCTTCACCTTCCCGCAGATCGTGTATCTTGTTTTCGATCTGCTGGGACGCATTCCGCGACTCTTCGGGCGAAAAAGATGCCGATGGTCAAGCCGAACCGGTATTGCGGCTGCCTACATGGTTTTCATTGCCATGTGGTGGGGTGCGCTATACAATCGTTTCCAAATAGATATTAATGAAATCACGGTGGAAATCGAAGGGCTGCCGGAGTCGTTTGACGGCTACCGTATAGTGCAGTTCAGCGACCTGCATACCGGCACTTTCGGCAAAGACACGGGCTTCGTTGAAAAGCTCGTGGAGACAATCAACGACCAGAAAGCCGACGCTGTGTTCTTTACCGGTGACATAGTGAACCGCCGCAGCCGCGAACTGGTGCCTTTCGTTGAACCGCTTAGTAAAATCTCAGCTGCCGACGGTGTTGTGGCAATACTCGGAAACCATGACTACGGCGATTATATCCAGTGGTACAACAGGGATGCCAAGATGACGAACATGGAGGAACTGACCGATATGTACAG
>CAMWSY010000145.1 GCA_947176995.1 uncultured Porphyromonadaceae bacterium
GTTGCATCCGGTCTCGCGGTGGATCTTGTCCACAACCTCGGCTCCCCTGTCAATGCATATATTCAATTCATCCAAAGTCATAGCAGGACAATCGATGAAATTTCGTGTTCCGCGCCCTACTTTCATGTCAATTATTCCGTGACCCGAAGGAATATCATAATCAACGCCTGCATCAACCAGAACGAGCTTGAAACCATGCTGCTCACAAAGGAAATTTATACCCGCTCCCCCTTTGGAGAAATGACTCAACTGCTGCCATGTCACTTCTTTGGGTGAGACACTTACACCTTCTTCCAAAATACCGTGGTCAGCAGCAAATAGCACATTGTGAGGGTTGCGTAACTGTGGATCAAGTGTTTTCTGAATCAGACATATCCGGGTAGCGAGTTCTTCCAGCCTACCCAAAGAGCCTTTAGGTTTTGTGAGATTGTCAATCTTATCAATTATCGCCGGTTCAAGGCTTTTATCGATAGGGGTTATATGAAATTGTCGCATAATTATTTATTTAATTTTTACCGGTATTCCCGAAACGATCAGATACACATCGTCGGCGAGCGTTGCCACAAATTGGTTAAGCAATCCCTGCATATCCATGAAACGACGTTGCATTGAGTTTGCGCTTACCCCACCAAGTCCGACTTCATTGGTAACTACTACAAATGTGGCTTTTGTGGCCAGAAGCGTCCTCAACTGTGACTTGATTTCGGCGAGTGCATCGTCCACACATTCATTTGATTCAAAAAACCAGTTGGATCCCCATAATGTGAGGCAGTCCAGCAGAATGACATCTCCGTCAGCGAAGCTATGTTCGGTGAGATATAACGGACTTTCAATGTTACGCCATCTGTCCTGCCGCCTCTGCTTATGAATCTCGACGCGGGTCTTCATCTCAGAGTCCAGAACTTGAGCTGTGGCAAGATACACGGGACGTTCGGAAAGACTTAGCGCGAGTTGTTCGGCAAACATGCTCTTACCGGAACGCTGACCACCGGTCACCATTATCAACTTTGATCTCTTAAACTCAGTCGTTTTATCCATAAATCCCAAAAGACTCACAAGATTATATTGCAAAATTATACATTTTTAGAAAATTGTCGGGATGCAGATTCACGAAATCTATATTCCCGAAAAAGAGAATGCCGATATGGGATAAGATAAAGTAGTGTTATACGCAAAATAGGAATGTAATTAGTATGTGTAGAGTTCTTAATTGTTTGGATTTTTACAAAAATAGCGTATTTAATTGTTTGGATTTTTACAAAATTATGCATCAGCTCTTTGAATATATGACAATTACCATTGCTGCTATATGTGCGTATTAAGATAGTGGGTGGGATTTGGTTTTGTCGTGCAGGAATTTTATATTTGAAGTGTTAATAATTTACGGTGATGAAGAAGTGGTTAAGTAGTTTTTGGGGTGTGGTAGTCTGCGTTATGGTGCTGGGCGGCTGTTCGGTAGTCAATAAGGCGGATATCATAGGGTATGCCCGAAATGGTTATGTCCTTGACACCAACAACAATGTTACCGGAACTTATAGGAACGGATATGTTTTTGATGCCGAGAACAAGGTTATCGGAACCTACAGAAATAGTTATGTCTTCAATACGTCGGACAGTATAGTGGCCCGATATTCCAACGGGTATATCCTGAGGCATAAATAAACACAACAATCAGGACTGACTGGCGGAGGAGGTAGCTGGTGCTTCCTGTGATGCTGTGGCGTCGGTCTGGTCGGACGACGTGGTCGAGGCGGTGGCCGGGGTGTCCCAGTTGTTTGTGCGCTCGCGGGTAATTATGTTGGTAATATAAACCGTGAAGAGGGGGAAGAGTATGAGTCCTTCGGCTGACAGAAATACGTCGAGCACCTGCCCAGTGACGGTATAGGAATTGATATTGCTTCCTACTGTAGTGGCATCGAGGAATGCCCACCACAAGGCGTCCCAAAGGTTGTGAACTCCGGGGTTAACTTCATGCTCCTCAATAAAAAATACAAGTGCGCAGAAATAGACGGAAGCCATCATGAGCACTGTGTAGACAAGCGACATGCCTTTGACGCGGTCGGATGTGGTGAGTACGCCTGTTATGAGTGCCAGAACATAACCGGCTCTTATCATGGGGACAAAGTGGAGCAGGTAGGCGACGGTGGAACTGAGATGCACGCCGTAGTGCGAAAGTATGTTCAAATAAGGTACAGAAACAAGCAGGAAGAATATATTTTGCTTGATATACTGCACCTTCTCATGTGAAAAGACAAATCCAAAGAGTATGTCGAAAATAAACACCATACAGGCCCAGAACTGTAGCTTCATGTAGAAGACATCAGTAATAAAAGACTGTCCTGCAAGTGTTGCGCGGGTTATATAGACAATGAGCAGGGCGGCCATGACTATGACCACCCAATGCAAGAATACAGTTATGATTTTTACAGCCTTCATTGTAGCCTCGTGGTTGAAACGTTTAGATGTAAAACAACCATGAGGCGGGTGAAGGTTCAACAGAGGGGCTAAAAACTCAGAATACTGTGCCGGGATTAAGCAGGCCGTAGTAGACGAGTCCGAAGAGGTCGGAGTTCCATCCCTGCAACAGGAATCCAAGGTTTTCGCCGGTGAGGGAGTTGATGTGCTCGTTGGGACTCCAGTCGCCGGAATCGACAAGGTCGGCTTTGCAAACACGCTTCACAAGCTCAATGGCCTCATCAGTCCGGCCGGATCGGATGCGCGCCCAATCGTCCATAAAACTGATCCACGGCCACACGGCTCCGTTGTGGTAAGTGGCAGGTGCGTATCCAAATTCTGCGGGATAATACGGATAAGTCTCACAAACGCCATAAGCTGTGAGGCTACGGGTGTTGAGGGCATTGAAGATGCTCTCAGCACGATCGTCGGGCACCACACCCATGAGTATGCCCACAGTCTGATCCTGCAAGAGATGATCGTTTACCGATCCGTCGGCCCACCGCTGAACGTAATATTCGCCGTTCCAGAGTCCCCCCTGATCGGCGGGAGTGTTTATGAACCGATCGGCACGGTCGGCGGCCTCACTATACTTTGCAGCGAGATCGTCGTGACCGAGGCGAGCCGACATGCCGCTCATTGCGCGCATAGAGGCCACGTAGAGCAACGCAGTGAATGGAGAGTACTTTCTACCCTCTATACCTTTCACGTCCTTCCAGTCGCCCCAAAATGAATTTTGCACGGGTATGCCGTCGCCATCGGTGTCACGGCTGATAAGCCAGTCGGCAGCCGATGTGAGAGCTTTCCACCATTCCTGAGGCATCTCTGCGCCCGGATAAGCCTTGAAATAACGGTCGAGACGCAAGATAAAGAACGCATTTATGTCGAGATCGTCCTTGCGGTCAATGAGGGGAAGAATCGTCGTGGGAATTTTCCCGGAGGGGGTAATTGCCGCCACGCTCTCCTCGATCATGCGACGCTCGGCCGATGGAAAGAGCGGCAGGTGGACCCATGAAGTCCAGTAACTGTCGCGCTGATTCAGCTCACGATAACCCATAGTGACTATATTGCCGTCGGCAGTACATTTTGTGAGAGCAATAGCCGGGATCATGTACCAGCGCAAATATTCGTCAAGTTCCTTATCACCCGTAGCAGGAATGGCTTTTGAGAAACGGCGCGTGAAGTCGATAAGCGTGTCGAAGCGTCGGATTGCATCTTCAGCAAGATTCTCAACTGTGGAATAGTGTGCAGATGCGAGAGTAAGCGGGTCAAGCATTGCAACAGCAAGACGCACGGTGCGGTGATCGTCGGTCATGAGACTGACCGGTATCTCCAGAGTGGAATCGGTGCGCACAGCCTCGGCACAGTCGGTGGCATAAGCTACAGGAACTGACTTATCTGACATCCCCTCATGTGACACAACCAAGGTTATATCACGATCGGAAACAATATCGGCAAAATCAATCTCGGCAAGGAGTACCGGCAAGGAGGAAACCTCAACATTGTCCAACGCAAGTGGCGCAAATGCCGTAATGGTTATCTCTGCCGGAATGAGATTGGAAGCGCCATAGATATTACGAACAAAAGGAAATTTCCGCTCGACAATCTTTGAATTTATAAGCGACAGGGGCACAGGCACCTCCCCCACCCTGATACTTATAGGAAATTCACCTTGTGGTGCAAGCCACTCACCAAGCTTACAGGGATTAATCATCGTGGTGCCGAATATTGAGCCGTCAGTTCCGGCGTTGGCTGTCACTGAAAAATTGGCAATCGGAAAACCGTCGGCCGGTGATGAGGCCATACCCGCGAAACATGTCACAACCGACAGGAGTGCTGCTGCAAAAGTCTTATATAGAGACATTGATAATGTGATTTATTTATGGCAAAAGTACATTTTGAAAAGCATACGTGCAAGATTTTAAATAAACAAAGCGGCCATGCTGTCCCCAAAAGAGAAGCATGGCCGTGTTGTTTTAGTAATTAAAGTAGACAGACCGCAGGAAGAAGTTATTTCACGACTTCAAACATATCTTTGCCTACGCCGCAGAGGGGGCATACCCAATCATCGGGAATATCCTCAAATGCCGTTCCGGGAGCTATGCCGCCTTCGGGATCTCCTACTTCGGGATCATATACCCAATCGCATAC
>CAMWSY010000146.1 GCA_947176995.1 uncultured Porphyromonadaceae bacterium
TAGATACTCTCTGCATCCGACAGCACCGGCATCTCAGGCGCAGGCGCGTCATCAACCCATGCGCCCACGATCACGCTTGAATTGAAATATATCAGGCTCGACCGCACCCCGATTTTCTCAAGGCACGCGCACAGCAGGAGCGCGATATCGAGCCCGTTGCCGCTCTGCTCTTTCTCTATCAGGTCACAGGTGTTGATATCCTGCCCCTTGTCAGCCATGAAAAACACATCGCGGTAATCGATCTCAAGTGCCTTTATCGCATTGTATATCCCTTCCACACGAGCACGCAGAACCGTAAATTCATCAGTATCTCCACTGCTCTCTACACTCGTCATCGACTCCGTTATCCGCCCGACAAGTTCATGCCCCGGGGCTACGAATGCCGCAAGATCTTCAAAATGCCCGGTTTCACCGGCAAAATGATTACGGTTATAGACTCTCAGCGGCAATGTCATTACGCCGAAAGTCTCATTGTCACCCGACACTGCCACACGTATCTCCGAACTCCGGGAAGTGTCGATGCGGCCGAGTCGCTCCATATCGGTTTCCGGGCGGTCAGGTGTTATCTCCACCGTGTCACCGTTTGCCACCCCGTCGTGCACTTTTATCTGCGTTTTGATGTAGTCACCTGTCAGAGCCACGGTCATGGTTTTCCAGTCACGACCCGACGTATTGGTGATTTTCAAGACCTTCACTGCGAAATGTCCATACAAAGCGCCGACATAGGTCAGCGAGAAATCAAATTCAGCCTCTATCGAGAACTCCCTACACGAATACTTCTTGATCATAGCCTGTAATAGTCCGACACACGATTAGAAATCAAGTACCTTATACGAAGCCTTGGCCGTGGCTCTGCTCACAAGGTTGAAATGCCACCACTCCGACGGAAGAGCCCGGAATCCCCCTTTGCGCATCACCCGCCGCAGCAGCTCGCGGTTTTTAGCGGCCTGCGCGGTGATGACACCCGATGCAACCATCTCTGCCTCGCGGTTCACTCCCGCTTCGGCACCGAGATAGTCCACCTTTGTGCCCATGTCGAGTTCATCGCCATTTTCATCCACAATCGTCACATCCACCGCCAGCCCGTAGTTGTGCAGTCCGCCACCGTTGGCCGGATTGCTCACATACCGCACTTTCGATGTGCCGCGCACCGTGGCATACATCTGTTTCTGCGCCGACATAGGACGCGAGGCATCGCATATCTTCAGTGCATAACCGGGATGCTGGCGTGCAAGCTCCTCCTGTGCCGCTTTCAGCGCACGGGCGGCATCAGGATGCAGCCATGCGCGCGTCAGTCCGTCATACATGGCACGGCCGACAAAATTGTCGTCGCGGGCGTACATGAGATCGACCACTATCGCCGTGTCGAGAGTAGCCACGTCGACAAATCCCATATCACTGAGCTTCCTGTCAAGTTCACCCTGTGCAATACCGCCCTGAGCGAAAGTTTCAATGCACATCGCAAAAAATAGTGACAATGCTATAAAATGATTCATAACGACAAATTTAATCAATAAAAGCAACATTTCCCCCGCGCAGCCGGCACGGTTCAGAAAAAAAATGTAACTTTGAACCTTGATTTTATCGGATATAGGGCGATCTTCAGTTCATGTCCGGTAGGATATTTTTCCCTAAACAAATTCAAAAGAATATGAACTACATCATTCGTTCGTTTATCACATCTCTCCTGATTATGTGCTTTGCCGCTTGCAGCAGCGACGATACTCCAGAGCCCTCGGCCGCCGAGGTTGTGGCAGGAACCTACACATGCACCGGATCAGGCACAAGTCACATCACCGACATGAATCTCAGCAGCGAGCAGAAAGTGATAATTGAAAAGATTTCCGACTCAAAAGTCAAGGTCGAGTATAAGATTGACTACAACGGAGCATCTTTCGGTACATTCACAACCGACAATGCGACTGCCACGGTCGACAAGAATACCGGGGCAGCAGCAATCAACGGAACCGGCTCTGTCAGCATGGGCATGGGTGACAAACTTAAAGATTACACTTGCACGTTGTCAGGAAAAATCAGCAAGGACAAAAAAGATGTTGAGTTTATCTTCACGATTCCTGAAGTGATGGGCGGGCTCACAATTACTCTCCACTGATCTTTTCCCTCTCCTCCACAATGCCGCTGAAATATTTTGCAATCATAGTGCTGTTGCTTCCCCTGTGGGGATGCAACGGCATTTTTGCTGGCATATATGATGATCCTGATGATTACGACCCCACGGCAACCGAATACGGATTCACCAAACCGTGCACCGCATCAGAGCCCGGTACGATCTATCTCGACAGCCGCGACTTCGCGCACTGGATCTACATAGATTTCAGTGAGCGCACTGTAGTGACTTTGGGCGTTGACGATCCCGCCCCACAGCAATGGGACATGGCGATACACCATTACGATGCGCGAACCAATGGCGGCGAAGCGGCCGTGACCGACACAAACTCATTTGAGACCATACTCAGCGGCAAGAACTACAAGACCGGCCCTTATCAGCCCGACATACTGACGGTGGATAAGATAGCCATTGATCTCTCCGATATGCTCAGCGGCAATATCGTGTATCAGGAATCTGACTACAACCCGGTCCTCTCCTCATGGATGTCGGTGGATATAAACCAGATGCCTCCTGACTACAAACATTCCGACCACATCATTTCCCTGCTGCTTGCCGACGGCACTCAGACTTTTCTGCGCATGGAATCCTATGCCAATCAGCTTGGATCCAAAGGGTTTCTGACTTTACAGTATCTATATCTGGATAAGCCTGTGTCTGCCTATACACCCGGCATGGAATAAGACCGTGATAATAATTTCATTCATCACGATATCCACTGCTCCACTTTTGGCATCGGCGAATTTTGCGGAAAATAACTTCATGAATTGAGCACGTTCGGCAACTTTTTTGTAATTTAGACACCGAAATCAACATATACTGCATTCAATATTATAACAATACCATAATCATGCCTAAACTGCGATCACTTATCCTTCTTCTTTCTCTCATCACCTGCATCGGGCTTAGCGCCGAAGAGAAATTCGCGCTCACCTGTCAGCCCTATCTGCAAAACCTCACAGATTCCACCGTTACGGTCGTTCTGGCCACCAACCGCCCGTCTGTCGCGTGGGTTGAGATTGCCCCCGACGACCAGACACATTTTTATGAGCGTGAACGTCAGAAATTCTTTGACTCACAGTTCGGTCACAAGAGCACCGGCACAATCCACCGCATTACCGTCAACGGCTTGAAGCCCGACACCAAATACCGCTACCGCATCTATGCCCGCGAGGTGTTTGACAACGGCGAGCGCAAGGTGCGCTATGGCGATGTGCTTGCCAACGACGTATTCCGCAAAGAGCCCTATGAGTTCAAGACCACAGGCCCCTCAGGAAAAGACAAGATACACTTCGCTGTCTTCAACGACATCCACGAGGACACCGAGAGATATGCCGATCTTTTCAATCAGATCGACTCCAAGGACATCGACTTCATCGTGCTCAACGGCGACATGACCAACAACATGGACCGCATGTCGCAGCTCTACGACGGCTATCTCAACAAGACCTCGGAGCTCTTCGCCCGCACTATCCCCTTCTACATGGTGCGTGGCAACCATGAGACCCGCGGCCGCCTGCAAAACAACTTCATCGAGCAGTTCCCCAACTCAACCGGCCAGCCCTACTACACTTTCAGCCGCGGCCCTGTTTTCTTTGTTGTGCTTGATGGCGGTGAAGACAAACCCGATAATGATATCGAGTACTGCGAGCTTGCCGATTTCGACAACTACCGTACAGCCGAAGCCAACTGGTTGCGCGACGTCGTTTCTTCACCTGAATACAAAAACGCGCAATATCGTGTTGTGCTTCTGCACATCCCCCCGGTAGGACGCCGCGAATGGCACGGACTCGGTGAAATCCGCCGTAAATTCCTCCCGATACTCAACGATGCCAACGTGGACGTCATGCTCAGCGGCCACATGCACCAGGCACTCTACTATGCTCCCGGTGAAGAAGGACTGAAATTCCCCGTGATTGTCAACTCCAACGTTGATGTCATGGATGTTAACGTCTACGACAAAGAAATCGACATCAAGATAAAAGGACGCGACGGCAAAGTAAACCGCACCTATTCCTATCCGGCCAAATAAATGGCAGGCACACTACAGATACGCCGATACAGACTATCCGACAAAGCGCAGTGGGATGCCTGTGTCCACAACTCCAAAAACGGCACATTCCTCTTTCTGCGCGACTACATGGATTACCACAGCGACCGGTTCACCGACCGGTCGCTTGTCGCATGTGACCGTTCGGGACGCATCATAGCAGCCCTGCCCGCCAACCTTGTCGCCGACACCCTCTGTTCTCATCAGGGCCTCACCTACGGCGGCTGGATACTCCCGAAGCGCCATTTCAGCGTGATGTCGATGATAGAGGTCTGGGGCAAGTCTTTGGAATTTATGCGGCAGGAAGGCATACGACGGCTTGTCTATAAACC
>CAMWSY010000147.1 GCA_947176995.1 uncultured Porphyromonadaceae bacterium
GTGGTAGATGGTGCGCAGTCGCTTGATGAAGCTCTCTTTTATCACTTTTATGTCGCGGAAGGAGATGGGGGAGTTGTTGTGCAGCCCATCGGCAATCTGACCGTCGATGATGCGGTTGACAAGCTCGGTTATGGCTTCGACCGTGGGGGAGGGTAGCGAGCGTGAGGCTGCCTCGACTGAGTCGGCCATCATGAGCAGGGAGGCTTCGGCTGTCTGCGGATTTGGACCGGGGTATGTGTAAAGTGATGCATCGACGTTTTCCTCACCTTTGCGGCGACACTCGGTGATGTAGAAATATTTTGCCTTGCCCGCGCCGTGGTGCTGGCTGATCATGTCGCGTATGACTTCGGGAAGCTGTGCTTTGTCGGCGCGCTTGAGTCCGTCGGTTATATGGCCGATGATGATGCGTGCGCTCTGCTCCGGGGTGAGTGAGTCGTGGGGATTCACTCCATGCTGGTTCTCGGTGAAGAAAGCGGGGTTGGAAATCTTGCCTATGTCGTGATAGAGCGCACCGGCTCTGACGATCTGCACGTTGGCATTAACTTTGCGTGCAGCTTCGGCTGCAAGACTGCTCACGGCAATTGAGTGCTGGAATGTGCCGGGACACTCCTCGGAGAGTTCGCGCAGGATGGGGTTGTTGATGTCGGCGAGCTCGACGAGCGTAACAACTGAAATGAATCCAAATGCTTTCTCGAGCAGGAAGATGAGAATGTAGGCAAATGAGGTGAGCACGGCGTTGATCATGAAGAAGCCCAGCAGTTTCCATGAGAATGAGGTGATCGTGCCTGTGGTCATCAGCTCTATTGCGAGGTAGGCGACGGTGTAGGCAAGAAAGACGTAGCCGGCGGTCTTGATGAGCTGTGAGCGTCGTGAAAGTTCCTGCAATGAGAATATTGACGCTATGCCTGCTATAAGCTCGATGAAGATAAATTCCATAGGGAATGTCGAGAGGCTTATGCAGAGCAGAACTTCGATAAGATGCACAAAGAGGGCTGTGCGGGGATCATAGAACACCACCATCATTATCGGAAGGATGGTGAACGGGATGATGTAGATTCCGGATGTGAATGCAGCCGACAGGATCACCGCCAGTATATAGAAGGCGGTGAGCAGCGTCATCACGCACAGCAGACGCCGACGGCTCTGCCACCATGCCGGGCGATAGAGGAAGAAGTAAAGGTAGATTGCCGCGAATAGAATGGCGATGTAGAGTATCTGCCCGATTTCGGTGTAGATCTGTGCGGATGAGCCTGAGAGGTCGCGCGCGTCAACCATGTCCTCATAGGTCAGAAGCACCTGATAAAGCTGCGGGGTGACAATGTCGCCGCGGTCGACAATGCGTTCGCCTTGCTGCACTACTCCTATGGCAGCCGTGGCGGGCTGCAGGGCTTCCTGAAGCAAACGCTGGGTCTCGACGGTGTCCATGACCATGTTGGGGCGCAGCATCGACGGGAGATCGTGGGCCACTATAGCCTGACGTGACTCGGTGGAGGGGGCGAGACTGTCGAGAAGGGAGTATGCGGCTCGCTGAGATTTGAAACTGCGTGTCTCGACGGTCTTGATAACGTTGTCGGAAACCATCTTGACTTTCTTGAGGTTTCCGGAATTGATCTTGGCGGCTGTGTTGCTATCGACAATCCCGCCGGCATAGAGGCGGTCGACAAGGGTGCGCAGGCGCGTGCGGTCGTTTTGCGGAAGCTCGGAGAAGGAATTAATCTTCTGTTTCAGGTCATCGGCAACCTGATCGTCGCGCTTGTAGACGGGAACAAATGTGCTGCGTATGCTGTCGGACATTATTCTCACCGTGGCCGAATCCCTGAACACTGGAATGTCGAACGGTGCCGTGAGCAGAGAGTGGGTCCACGGGCGGTTTTCCTCGTAGCTGAACCGCTGCTCGTCGTTGCCGGGCAGAAACAGCACTACCAGCAGTGTGGCAGCCACAAACACGGCTGCTCTCACCAGTATTGCTCTCGAAATATCTTTTTTCATAATTGCGTTGTCGAGGGGTGGAGATGAAGAGGTAAGGGTAAGGTGGGGGATATCAGCGGATGCGTGCGGCCGACTGAACCCCGTCGATTTTCTTTATGCGGGAACAGAGTGAGTTTACGGTGGATGCATCGGCTACTCTCACGTCGAGGTCGCACTCAAACACCTCGCCTTTGGCCTGAATGTTCATGCCGCGTATGTCGAGCCCGAGATGTGAGGAGATCATGGAGATGAGTTCCTGAAGGATGCCATGGCGGTCTATGCCCTCGATGTGGATGTGAACCGGGAATGAGCCGCTGACTCCGCTCCAGTCCACTGACACGATGCGTGGCCCGAACCCGGCCTTGAGCGTGTTGGCGCGCTCACAGGTCATGTCGTGCACCTCCACCACTCCGTCGTCGGCAATGAACCCGAGGGCGTCATCGCCGGGAATGGGCCGGCAGCAAGCTGCACGGCGGAAGTTGGAGCCGTTCTCGTCACTCACGAGCCTGTAGGTCTTCTTGGTGTTGACAGGGGCTACAGCTTCTTTGGACTCGGACTCGGTTTCCGGCGCGCCGGTTGAGGCGTCTTTACCAAAGCTTACAAGTTTGCGGAAGATTGATTTCTTGGACGACTGCTTCTTGCCGAATTTCTTAAGCATCTTCGCAACATCATCGTCGAGAAGCACCTCCTCACGTCCGAGCTGATAATATAGCTCCTCGCGGTTGGCGATGCGGAAATACCCGAGAACCTTGGTGAGAATCACATTATTGTCGGGGATGCCGTTGGCTGCGAGGAAGTGGCTGAATATCTCCTTACCGTGGTTGATGGCGGGCTGCCGCTCCTTGCGCAGAGCGGCACGCAGACTTGTCTTGCCTTTGGCCGTGACCATTATGTCCATCCACTCAGGTTTGGGGGTCTGCGACTGCGATGTGAGCACCTCGACCTGATCGCCGCTGTTGAGCTTATAGGATAGCGGGACGAGCTTGTGGTTGACCTTTCCGGCAATACAGTGCGAGCCTATTTCGCTGTGCAGGTCAAACGCCACATCGAGCACGGTAGCCCCCTTGGGGAGCGTGATGAGTTCGCCTTTAGGGGTGAACAGCACGATTTCCGATGCAAAGAGGTTCAGCTTGAGTGTATCGAGGAAGTCGATGGCGTTTGGCTCGGGGTTGTCGAGAATGTCCTTGATTGTGTGAAGCCACACGTTGAGCTCGCTCTCCTCGTCGCTGTCGCCTATCTTGTATTTCCAGTGCGCCGCAAATCCTTTCTCGGCGATCTCGTCCATGCGGCGGGAGCGTATCTGTATCTCCACCCAGTTGCCGTCAGATCCCATGACGGTGAGATGCAATGCCTGATAGCCGTTGGCTTTAGGCACCGAAATCCAGTCGCGGGTGCGGTCGGGATGAAGTTTGTAGATGTCGGTTATGGCGGAATAGATATTCCAGCAGATGCTTTTCTCTTTTGACGGATCATCGCAGTCAAAGATGATGCGCATCGCATAGAGGTCGTAGACTTCCTCAAAGGGTATGTGCTTCGCCTCCATCTTTTTCCAGATGGAGTAGACCGATTTCACGCGTGCCTTTGCCTCGAATTTCAGGCCGAGCTCGCAGAGCTTGCCGGTGATCGGCGCGGAGAAGTCGTTGTAGACCTTCTGGCGGCGCGCTTCGGTCTCGGCGATCTTACGGGAAATTTCCTCGTAGGCCGCCGGGTGCTCATACTTGAAGCTGAGATCCTCAAGCTCGGTTTTTATCGCAAACAGGCCGAGACGGTGTGCGAGTGGAGCGTAGATATAGAGTGTCTCTCCGGCTATCTTGTACTGCTTGTTGGGCGCCATGCTGCCGAGCGTGCGCATGTTGTGGAGGCGGTCGGCCATCTTGATGAGCACTACCCTTATGTCCTCCGACATTGTGAGGAGGAGTTTACGGAAGTTCTCGGCCTGCGCCGACGCTTTGTCGCCGAAGATGCCGCCTGAGATTTTGGTCAGTCCCTCGACAAGCTGTGCGATCTTGGGCCCGAAGTGCTGGCGTATGTCGTCGACGGTGTAGTCGGTGTCCTCGACAACGTCGTGAAGCAACGCGGCACAGATCGAAGTTGATCCGAGCCCAATCTCCTGACTGGCAATCTTTGCCACCGCTATGGGATGCAGGATATAAGGTTCACCCGACCGACGCCTTATACCCTCGTGGGCACTCTTGGCAAATCGGAATGCGCGCTCGATAATCTCCGCTTTTTTCCGGTGTTTTGAGCGCAGATACCCGTTCAGGACGTCCTGAAAAGCCTCGGCTATCATGGCGTCCTCCTCGGGAGCAGTAAATTTTTTTACAGCATTCTCTGACATATCAAACACAAATATAGCAAAACCCCGATAAAATGAGCCTCAATCCTCAAAAAAACCATATCTTTGCGGAATAAAAGCTCTCTCTTTTTACACTCAAATGCTTTTTTGTGGCGGTTCGGGCCACTCTGTGACCGGGAATCCCACGAAATGTGAATAT
>CAMWSY010000148.1 GCA_947176995.1 uncultured Porphyromonadaceae bacterium
CACAGAATCTAAAGAACCGAACAGAATATAGTTCATACCATCATAATGGATTACAGAAAGACAAACGCCCCGCTCACGACGGTCACCCGTGACATGATTGAGCTTTCAGCCGATACCGGCAATGTGTATGAGACCGTCTGCATCATTGCGAAACGTGCCAACCAGATCGCTGCAGAGATGAAGCATGATCTGGAGCAGAAACTTCAGGAGTTCGCATCGCTCAACGACAATCTCGAGGAGGTGTCGGAGAACCGCGAACAGATCGAGATTTCGCGCTATTATGAGAAACTCCCGAAGCCGACCCTGATTGCCGCCGAGGAGTACAAGGAGGGTAAGGTTTACTTCCGCCTTCCCGAGCAGTCGAAGGGGCAGAACTAACCCTCACCAAGCGCAGTGGCAATAAATTGCAAAATATTATTGTCATATCGGAAATAAACGCTAACTTTGCACCGCCTTTGGCGGAACCGGGACGGCCGCGATCTTGTTCCGGGACCGGCAAGGCGTAGAAACTTAAATAATTAACAAACCCAATTCCCTGAAAAATGGCACTGAATCCTGAAGAAAAGACCGCCATCTTCGAGAAGTACGGAACGAGCAAGACTGACACAGGGTCCCCCGAGGCACAGATCGCGCTCTTCTCTACCCGTATTGCTCAGCTCACTGCTCACCTGAAGCAGAACCACAAAGATTATGTGACAGCCCGCACTCTTAAGATGCTCGTAGGTAAGCGTCGTCGTCTGCTCGATTATCTGATCCGCACCGACATCGAGCGCTACCGTGCAATCATCGCTCAGAAGGAGCTCGGCATCCGCAAGTAATTGCAGGATAAAGAAAAAGATGAAGGACACCTCCGGTTTCGGGGGTGTCTTTTCTTTTGAGAGTACTCGGAGGACGCGGAGAGCTCAGAGGGCGCAGATAAGGTGGGGAGTGGCTATGCTTTAAGGTTGTTTCGCAGCTCCGCAGCTCAATTATAAGATACGTGTTTTCACCGGGTTCCCTTCGGTCACCCGGTGCTGGCAGTTGTGACGCCCGTTTCACGGGCTTTAAGGATGTGCGTCCCTATAAATTAAACGTGGGAGATTTTGTGGGTCAGTGGGGGTGGTTGGCGGGGTGGAAGGCGAGGATCTGACGGCGGAGCTCGGTGCGGTCGATGTGAAGGTAGATTTCGGTGGTGGCTATGGAGGTGTGGCCGAGCATCATCTGTATGGCATTGAGGGGCGCACCGCCTTCAAGAAGATGCGTGGCGAAGGAGTGACGCAGTGTGTGCGGAGATATTTTCTTGACTACTCCTGCCTGCAATGCGAGCTGCCGGACGATGTAGAAGATCATTACCCGGGTAAGGGGTTGCCCGCGACGGTTGAGGAATAGCGTACCGGGGTCTTTGGGGCCGGTGACGAATGTGCCGCGGTCAAGGCTGATCCAGTCGACTATGGCTTTTTTTGCCGATGGACTCATCGGGACGAATCGCTGTTTGCTTCCTTTGCCCTGAACGAGCAAAAATTCTTCGTCGAGGTAGATGGCTGAGAGTGGAAGGTTGACAAGCTCTGAAACACGGAGACCGCAACTGTAGAGGAGCTCGATGATGGCTGCGTTGCGGCGGCCGAGTATGTCGGATGTGTCGCACGCTGCTATCATGGCGTCGATTTCCTGCAGGGTGAGTATCTCGGGGAGGTGCTCGCCTATGTGGGGCATCTCGAGGAGTGCTGCGGGATTGGAGATGGCGCGCCCCTCGATCTTGAGGAATGTGAAGAATGCCCGGAGCGATGAGATGATGCGTGCCTGAGTGCGTGCCGAAATGCCGAGGTCGTGCATTGCGGCGATAAACTCGTGGAGGTCAGCGGGTGTGACGGATGTGATCTCCCGCTCCCGGGCGTCGAGAAACTCCATGAGTTTGGTGACGTCGGAGGCATAAGCTGTATGGGTGTTTTCGGCCATGCCTTTCTCGGCAGTGAGCCATGCCCCGAAGTTGCGGAGCATTCTGTCGCGTTCTTTGCTGATCATAGAACAAATATGCAACTATTTTTTTGAATGAAGCGGTAATAAATGGTAACTTTGTGATATGATCATAAAGAATTTGATACTGGGCGCTGTGGCGCTGTGCTGTCTTTCGATGATAATGGCGGCTTGCAGCGGGTCGCGCCGCCGCGGAGAAAAGGGGCGTACGGTAGTGGCTGTGAGCATTCCGCCGCAGCAATTCTTTGTAGACAATATCGCGGGTGACCGCGTGGAGACGGTGTGTCTGCTGGGCGGTTCGGCCGACCCTGAGTCGTTTGAGCCGTCGATGAAGCAGTTTATGGATCTCGAGAATGCCCGGGTGTATATGCCTGTCGGGGTCTTTGCTTTTGAAAAGGCTATAACTGACCGCTTGAAAAGTAACCGAAAGGATCTGAAGGTTGTGACAGTGACTGATGGCGTGGAGGCTTTATATGACACGCATGGTCACGATCATGGCCATGAAGGGGAAAAGCATGGGGCCGGTGAGGCTGACCCGCACATGTGGAGCAGCGCGGTTAATGCTAAGGTAATCGCGCTTAACACGCTTAACGCGCTTGTGGAGGCTGACCCAGCCAACGAGGATGTGTACCGCGCCAATTATGCACGGCTCGATGCGCGGATTGACTCGGTGGACGAATGTTTCAGGCGTGTATTTGAGGGTGAGGATGCTCCTCGGTCGTTTGCGGTGTGGCATCCTTCACTGTCGTATTTCGCCCGTGACTATGGTCTTAAACAGGTCTCTCTGGTGGATGCCGGGAAGGAGAGTTCGGTGAAGTCGCTTGCCGAGAGTCTGAAGAACGCCGGTGGCGATGAGTGCCGGGTTTACTTCTTCCAACAGGAGTTTGATTCAAGCAAAGCAACGGACCTGCTGAAAGGGAGCGGCATAAAGGTGGTGGATATCAATCCGATGAACCGGGAGTGGGAGGATGAAATGCAAAAGCTCTATGATGCCTTCACCAATAATTGACATAAGAAACGTAGGGCTGAAGCGCGAGGGGCGCGTGATACTTGACGATGTGAATTTCAGCGTCGACCGGGGGGACTTTATCGTGGTCACAGGGCCTAACGGTGGCGGCAAGACGACGCTGCTTCGCGTGATGCTCAAACTGATAACTCCGACTACCGGAGGGGTGGTCTACATGGGATCGGATGGTGAGCCTATATCGCGGCTCAATATCGGGTATCTCCCGCAGAAAAATCTGATCGACTCGAAGTTTCCGATCACGGTGGAGGAGGTGGTGGCCACGGGGCTGCTGAGCGTGAAGGGGCTCGACCGCGAGGAACGCCGCCGGCGGGTGAACGAGACTCTTGAGGAGATACAGATGCTTGACCGGCGCGAAGCACCGATAGGGGAGATCTCAGGCGGGCAGCTGCAGCGCACTCTGCTTGGAAGGGCTATCATAAGCCGTCCTGACGTGCTGATGCTCGACGAGCCTCTGAGCTATCTCGACCGTCATTTTGTGGATGAGACGCATGAGATTCTCGCCCGGCTTGCGGCACGAACCACGATCGTGCTTGTGTCGCATGAGCTTTCGGGGATCTCCCAGATGGCCAACCGGCATCTTATTGTCGACCGCAAAGTGAGGGTGTGTCATTCCCACAACCATATCATCCCGCCGCCATGTGAGGTGTGAATGGTTTTCGATCTCTGAATATCAGTAAATTGTGGCCTAAATAACTTTTTTTTAGTCTAAATTGGCCATTTTGAACACAAATGACGTTTAAAAAACGTTATATTTGTAGACTGACGATGAAGTGCGCCGGGAGGGGAGCGGTTAAACTTTCGGCATTTCGCGTAGTCTAAGATACATATAACTAACAATCTCTCACCAAATAAAAAAAGTAGTGACATGAACCGAAAATTATTTTTTATCGCAGTGTCCATGGGTCTGATGGCATGTCTGCACATTCAGGCTCAGGGTTATTACGACGACGACATATATTTCAATGCCTCGAAGGCAAAGAAAGAGAAGGTCGAGAATGCCAAGAAGGCCGCCGAGGCAAAGGCTGCCGCCAACTATGTGCATAATAAGAGCGAAGACTTCCCGGGCGCTGACACATATCAGGTGACAGGTGATCTGTCGCGCGACGTGGATGAATACAACCGCCGCGGGCCGAGCGCAAGCAACCGCTACGCCCAGAGCACGCTGACCACCGACACCCTGCTGAACGGTGATTTTGCATATACACGCCGCATCGAGCGTTTCCATAACCCCGACATAGTGGAGGGAAGTTCAGATGCCGATCTGCAATATCTCTATTACAATGATGAGCAGGAGCTTCAGAACACGGCTTCCAACATAACGCAGATCAATCTCTATCTCGACAGCACTCCGTGGGGGTGGTCGTGGCCCAACAGATGGTCGGGTTTCTGGGGACCCTCATGGGCAAGCTGGGCATGGGGTCCAAGCTGGAGCTGGAACTGGGGCTGGGGCCCGTCGTGGAACTGGGGATGGAACTGGGG
>CAMWSY010000149.1 GCA_947176995.1 uncultured Porphyromonadaceae bacterium
TAATATGGATCTACGGACTTATTTCGGCCCGCAGCATCAATGACACGACTGAAGTTTTTTTCCGTCAGTCGAAGTCGGCACTCGATATGAATCTGGGAGGTAACGGGGATCGCCTGAATGAAATGCTCGAGCGGGTGCGTGCAAACAGTGCCGCCGGGTCGGGGCTCAAGGTCGCCGGGATAAAGGTTCTGGGTGCTGCTTCGCCGGAGGGCTCGGTGGAGATAAACCGACGACTCTCGGAACGACGTGCGGCTGCAATAATGGATTATTTCTCGTCGAGAACAGCAATTGGAAACCAGACTGTGGTCAGCACTGAATATGCGGGGCGTGACTGGAACGGGCTCTATGGCATGGTGCTGAATGATGAGGCAGTGCCTTACCGCAGCGAGGTGCTTGAACTGATAGAGTGCATAAGAACGGATATTGCCCGCGAGGGAAGGGATAATGCCGAAAATCTTGAACAGCTCAAAAAACTGCGTGGTGGAGAACCTTACAGGTATATGTATGGCAGGCTGTTTCCGGCACTGCGCATGTCGAAACTCTGTGTGGAATATGCACCGCTCAGCAATGTGGTGAGATGTGATATCGCTCCCGCCGTTTTTGTTCCGGTTGTTGCCGTCGCATCGGCAGCAGTGCCTGAGGCTATCGTGGCCGTGCCGAATGTCAAGGAGCATAAACCGTTTTACATGGCGGTGAAAACCAATATGCTATATGACGCGGCTGCCCTTCCAAACCTGAGTGCGGAATTTTACCTTGGCAAAAACTGGTCGATAACGGGTAACTGGATGTATGGTTGGTGGGACAATGACAACCGGCACCGTTACTGGCGAGCATACGGCGGCGACATCACAGTGCGCCGTTGGTTTGGAGCAAAAGCAGCCGAGAAGCCTCTGACGGGACATCACGTGGGAGTGTATGCAGGAGTGGTGACATACGATTTCGAGTTTGGAGGTCGCGGATATATGGGCGGCCTGCCGGGGCGGACACTCTGGGACCGTTGCAACACAGTGGCTGGTGTGGAATATGGTTACTCTCTGCCGATAAGCAACCGGCTCAACATAGACTTCACAATCGGTATAGGGTATCTCGGGGGCAAATATCTGGAATATGTGCCGAAAGATAACTGCTACGAATGGCAGTCGACCCACCGGCTGAGCTGGTTCGGCCCGACGAAAGCGGAGGTTTCACTTGTGTGGCTCATAGGCCGCGGGAATTATAATCACAAAGGCAGATGAAAGAGATGAGAAATATAGTCAGATATATGGCAATCGCCATGCTGCCAGTCGCGGCCTCCTGCGAGCATAAGGACCTCTGCTTCGAGCAGACACACAAACAGGATATCGAAGTGGTGTTTGACTGGCAGAACGCTCCCGATGCTTCGCCAGAGTCAATGGCTCTGTATCTCTATGACACAGACAAGGGTGGCGAGCCTATAAGATATATCTTCACGGGGCGCGACGGAGGACACATAACGGTGCCTTACGGACGATATGAGGCTTTGTGCAAGAACAGCGATGACACAGACTGGGTGCAGGTGCGCAACACGTCGGATATCGAAGCGTTTGAGACCTACACGCCCGACGCTACCGATTATGCGGCAATGCTCAGCGGACAGACGGTGTCGATGTCGCGCGCCGACGATGAGGAGGAACGCACAGAGGCGACTCCGGGAATGCTATGGAGTGACAGGCAGAGCGGATTTGAGGTAAAATATACCGACACTCACAAGGTTCTGACGCTTTATCCAGAGGAGGCAGTGTGTCACTACACGGTGGTGTTTGAGGGTGTGGAGAATATCGGGAATCTTAACGGTGGAGCCGTTGACGGCACACTTGACGGTATGGCTGAAGGGTATCTGCACGGAAGCCAGCAGCCGACCGAACACAAGGTGAAGATGCCTTTCAAACTTATTCCTGATGAAAACAGCGGGACACTTACCGCGCAGTTCCTGACTTTCGGCGAATGTCAGGCAGAGGAAAATGATGACTCTATCGTGCTGACACTGCCGCTTGCCGACGGGGAGGTGTGGACGCAGACATTTGATGTCACGTCGCAGGTGCATGAGGCTACAGACCCGCATCACGTGAAGATCGTGATAAAGGGGCTGGAATTGCCGAAGAAGGAGATAAACGCCGGCGGTCTGCATCCAGATGTGGAGGATTGGGTGGAGGAGAATATCGGACTTGAAATGTAAAGAAAACAACATAAACACACTACTGCTATGAAAACGACACGACTGTTCTTAATCGGAGCGATGGCACTGACGCTTGGCGCATGTGCTGAAGATGAACCGGAAGCTGTGGCCACACAGGTTCAGGATGCAATTGATTTCCGCCCGGCTATGGGGTCACGTGCAACGGAGATCACCAATGCCAATCTCTCGTCGATCTATGTGACCGCACTCGGCGAAACGAGCGAAAATGACCTGTTTGCAAATCTGCAATTCACAAAGGGGAGTGACGGTTTCTTCGAGTCGAGCCCAGAATATTTCTGGCCCGGAGATGACAGCGAACTGACGTTCTACGCCTATGCGCCGTCGCAGGATGAAATAGGAGCAGACGTGACGATAAATGAGACATCAAAAAAGATGGAAAATTTCTCTGTAGCCGAGGATATCTCGCAACAGGTGGATTTCATTACAGCAAAGGCTACCGGCAAGAAGTCGGAGAACGAGACGAGCGGCGTGGAACTGGATTTCGCCCATCAGTTGGCACAGATCGAACTTCGCGCGAAGACAGATAACACGGCTTACACTTACAAGGTGATCGGAATGCGTATCGGTCGTCCGGAATTTGTGGGCACGTTTGACTTCGAGACGATGAAATGGACTCTCGACGACTGGCACGACACGGTCGTGTATGAATCAAGCTGCGATACAATCACTCTGAGCAGCACACCGGTCTCGATCATGGGCGCTTCGGGCAACGCAATGCTGCTGCCGCAGACTTTCACCGAGTGGTCTCCGAAGAATGACCCCGACAATGTGGCACGAGAGGTTTATCTCAGTGTGCTGATCAATATTACTTCGGCAGACGGAATGCGTGTATATCCTTTCCCGACTGATACAAAGAAGGATGATAACGGAAATCAGCGAACATACGCATGGGCTTCGATACCTCTGAGCGGAACATGGGAAGCGGGCAAGCATTATATCTATACGCTTGATTTCACCAATGGCGCGGGATATGTCGATCCTGACGACCCGACTCCCGGTCAGCCCGTACTTGGCGGCTCGATCAAGTTTACAGTCGACGTGGACAACTGGGTTCAACCTGACACGATAGATGTGCCGATGACGACGAAATAAATAGGGGTTAGGTGGAATTATATTCCCCATGCTGCAGTGGATGCCGTAGTATGGGGAATATTTTTATGCAACAATCGTACGCGGGGTGAGGGGGACATGTCGGAGGGTAGTGGAAGGTGGATGACCTCTTGCGAGGTCATTTTTTTAGTGGAGCGATGTCGCACCATGCAGCGGCTTTGCCGCGAGCATGGTGTTAACCACAAATGCTGCCTCCGGCAGCAAATGGGAGAGAACTCGAAGGACTCGGAGAGCGGGAGGGGAGAAGGGGTGTTTCGCAGCTCCGCAGCTCAAGGGTATATATGTGCTTTTCACCCGGTTCCCTTCGGTCACCGGGTGCTGGCAGTTGTTGCGCCCGTTTTACGGGCTGGGAGACACTCGGAGGACTCGGAGGACTCGGAGGATCAGAGGGTGAGGGTGTATGTGGTGCCTGCAATGGTGGGGAAGGTGATGGTGTCGCTATCGGTGGTGCCGAGAGGGATAACGGTGCCTGCGCCGTCGGTGATTACGGCATGGCCGATGCCGGGATATGTGATTGTGCAGGGCTGTCCGGCAAGTGAGAGGATGGATGCTTCGGTGAGGCGTCCGTCGCGCCAATGCTGGTCGACCTCAAAGCCTCCGATGGCTCTCATGCCTGTGGCTGAACCTGATGACCATGCGGCAGGAAGCGCGGGAAGAAGGCGGAGCATGTCTTCGTGGCTCTGCAACAGCATCTCGGCCACACCTGAGGTGAAGCCCATGTTTCCGTCGATCTGGAATGGGGCATGTGAGTCGAGAAGGTTGTAGTAAACACCGCCGTAACGCTGGTCAATGCCATAACTGCGGGAGTGATTGAGGGAGTATTTCATCATGTGGCGGGCATGGTCGCCGTCGAGTGCGCGCGCCCAGAGGTTGATTTTCCATCCGAGCGACCAGCCGGTGGAGGCATCGCCGCGCATGATGAGTGAGTTGACGGCAGCGCGATACTCGGGTGTGCCGGGCTTGACCTGCGAGAAGGGGAAGAGGCATATAAGATGGGAGAGGTGGCGATGTCCGCGCTGGCCGACGGAGTAGGGGCTCGTTTTCCACTCGCGCAGAATGGTGTCGCCTGCGGCTATGCCGTTGTGGGGATCGCCCCACTTGCCGTCGTAGAT
>CAMWSY010000150.1 GCA_947176995.1 uncultured Porphyromonadaceae bacterium
ATGTTGACCGCAACAAAGCCGTCGACGACATCTGCTACGCACACTTCTTCCTGACGCGCGCAGCAGCCAAAGCCCGGTTCTACATCAATGCCTCCGACAACTTCACCGGCACTGAGGTTGCCAACGCCCGCATCAAAGCCATCAGGCTCAGCGGCATCGGCACAACCGAATACGTCTTCCCCAACAACGCCGTCTACTCCACCCCCAAGGAGCAGCTCACAGCCCCCGGCAACGTTATCGAGACCTACATTACCTCATTCGCTACCCCGGCAGCCAACCGCCCCGTGACCTACGAGATCACCGGCCTCAACGTCGAGATCGAGAAACCGGCCGATGGCAAGCCAAGCCTCATTCAAGGCGTTAACGGTGCCTCAACGATCTACTTCCCCGAGTCAATCTTGGCGGCAGAGCAGCACTACATGGTAAGCGTTCAGCTCAACGACGCCAAAGGCACATGGCTCACCGCTCCGCTTGAAACCAACATCCTCAACTTCGGCGGCCGCGACGCCATAGCGCGCGACACAGCTCTCCCCATCATCATCACCTTCAACGGATCTGCCGACATCAAAGCCGAAGTGCTCCCGTGGAACCGTGAGGACTACTACGTCGACTACACCGCCAACATCGGCTTCGCCGACGACGGTTACCTGAAAATTACAGGCACTCCCGGACAGACCGGTGATTACCTCTCGCTTAACGAAACCACCGCACAGCTCGTGCTCAACTACGGCAAGACCGCACGCGGCACGTTTGAGATCGCCTCGCCCGTCGGAGCGCAGTGGGATGCCTACCTCATCACCACCGGAGGCACACAGAATGCCATCCAGTTTGTCGACCCCGCCGACGCCACAAAGACCACAACCCACATCTCGGGTAAGATCGGCGAAAGCCCTGCCGACTTCGGCATAGTCTCCACCGTTGCCCCCGGAGCCACACAGAACTCCGCCCAGCTCATGGTTATCGTTACCCTTGTCGATGGCACACCAGTAGTGGCCGACGTCATCCAGAACTGGAAGACCAATGCAGGCGGCGGCGAGAAAATAGACCGACTCACTATCATTGAAAATCCGATTTAATAAAACCGATATATGACTACCATGCTCCGCAACCTATTCCGCCCGCTGTGCGGTGTCGCATTTGCGGCCATAGTCGCGGCAACCGTGGCCGGGTGTTCCGATGACACCACCGGCTTCGACGTGCCCGAGCAGCAGCAGCCGGAAAGCGGATATATCACAATATCACTCAACTGTGTCGACGATGAGCTTGCTGAAGCGTCACGCGCAGGCGAAAACGACGCCCCCTATACAGAGGAGGGCGACAAAGACCGCCACGAAAACCTCATCTCCACAGTCACACTATGCCTTTGGGCAAAGGGGGGTGACAAACCCGACGACACTGCCAAACCCGATTACTGGCAGACGTTTGTTGTCAACAAAGAGCAGACAGCTGAAGTGCGTGTGCCGCTTACCCCGGCACTAAAAAGAGTCCTCTTCGAGACGACGGGAGCAACCTGCAACGCTTTCGCCGCGGTCAATGTCACCCCCACTTCCCCCGACTTCACTATAGCCGACCTGCGCAACATGGCGATTGGCTCGAAATTTGCCACGCAGCGCACTCAGGACGACTTCACCATGGACGGGGACTGCTTAGTCAGCTACAACGCTGCATCCGACCGCGCCACAGGCACGATCGATCTCCACCGCTCTGCTTCCAAGATCACCCTTGCACTTGATGTTGACAACATCATCGAGCAGACTGTGGTGATCGACGGCAACATAGTCACCTCTCACTGGGCACCCGACTACTCCGGCATGAGAGTGCGACTCAACGGCGGACTCTCCAAGTCGCGCCTTGATCCAAACCTCGATGAGAAGCCGGCGCAGACCGATTTCTTCGACACCCCCGACAATCTTGTCTACGGCTTTGCCGAGAATAAGGCCGGCGAAGAAGGCAAGCCCGACAACGGCAACAATGCTCCGGCCGGCAAAAACTACTCCTACATTCAGGACCGCCCATTCTACACCTATCCACACCGCTGGAGTGCCGAGCCGGGCGACTACGCCGCAACCTATATGACCCTCTCCATACCATGGCAGGCGGTTGAGGTTGATGAGGACGGCAATGTCACTGAAGAATCTAATCAGTGGCGCACCTGCTACTATCAGGTGCCCGTCATTGCAGCCGACTCCGAACTTCTGCAGCTCGTCCGCAACGTCTCCTACCACGTCTACCTCCATGTGGGCATACTCGGAAGCTTCGTCCCCGACGAGCCACTCCTGCTTGAAAACCTCGAGTACTCCGCCGCTCAGTGGGGCACCGAGCAGATGGATGTGACCATTCCCGATGTGCGTTACCTCGTGGTTGACCAGAACTCCTACACCGTCAACAACGAGACCTCAATTGCCATCCCCTTCTACACCTCCCACAAGACCGTCGTCACCGATGCCACCATGACCTTCTACCGTTACAACTACGACGACGTAGGTCGCGAGTTACCTGTAAGAGTCACTAAGGCGAAGAACGACGAGTCTGCAAAAAGTCATACCATAAATGGCACCAGTGTAGCAGGTGCCCCCGTCTTCATTGCCGACTTCAACAATGACACCAAGACACTCAACGTCACCCACGACCTTGTAATGTACGAAGGTATGACATCTGGAAATGCTCCTGTGTCATTTACTCAAGGCGATAATAAAGACATGGGAATACGAGCTCCAAGAACTGAAACTCAATGGAATAATTTGATGAACACAATAAGTTATTTCAGAAAAGTTCAGCCTACGGCAGCGATTACTGATGTAACTGAATATTCCCGTGTTGAGTATGAGATCACTGTGCAGCATGAGGATATCTATGAAGAGGACAAAAAATTACCCACTCCTTCGGGAAATTTCAAAGAGGTAATCAAGATCACCCAGTATCCGGGAATGTACATCACCACTGTTCAGAACTACTGCCCTGCAACTTCAGTAAACTTTGACTATTCCGGTGCGCAAGGGAATACAATAATAAATGGATGTTATTCAGGGCTTCCCGAAAGCATGAGTCATTATCTGAACGGTGATAATAATTCTGCTGATCGTACAACTCTTTACCAAGGGATATATTCCACTCAGTATTATGGATGGTGTACATCTATAGGATTGACTGCTAATCAAAACCTTACCCTGAGCAATCTGAATTTCAATCCAAATATGTATCTCGTGACTGTAACTACTCTCTCAACTGAGCAAGGCGAGAAATATAATATTGGAGACCCACGTTCAAAAGTTATCAACAACTATCTTCAAGATGGCACAACCTCAGGCTCTAATAATCCATTACCTACAGGTGAAGATACAAGAGTATGGACCAATAGCATGACGACAACTTATACTTATGATCGTGCCGGGACTACATTAACATCCACAGCGAGAGGATTTGTCAGGGCTGCCGCCTTGGATGCCAATGGCAATCTTGCCCCTAACCAACGTACTTTACAATACTACTATCCTACCTTAGAGACATCAGCTACAAAAATGATGATCGCTCCTAAGTTCCGTATCTGCTCGAGTTATGCCGGCACGACTTGGATTCTCAATCGCGAGCTTGCCCGCCGTCGTGCAGCTGCTTATCAGGAGATGGGCTATCCGGCCGGACGCTGGCGACTGCCGACCTATGGAGAAGTATCATTTATCATGGATCTCGCCGCTCAATATAAGATTCCTCGACTGTTCGGAACAAATTCTTCAACATGGTGGTATTGGTGTGCCCACGGATTGGTAACTGTCCCCGGTAAAGATAAAGAACAAGGGCCATCTCTTCCCAACAATGCTTCCGGATATGATCCATCTATCATTACTGTAAATGCTCCTGTCGCTCAACGTGCTCGCTTCGTCTATGATGAATGGTACTGGGGCGATGAAACGCTGTCAGCCAACGGCACTGTGAGCGAAGATCGCGAAGCTCCACCCATCTACACCTTCACATGGGGTGACCGCAAAATCAACTTCTGAATATAATAATTAAGTTCATGAAATACCTTCAATATATACTGACCGGACTGTTCGGCCTCATGTTGGCCGGATGTTCCGACGCCGACTCTCCACTTCCCCCCGGCGGGGGGAGCGTAGCCGGCGCAGAGATTGTCGGTGACAAGGTGATACTCACCTCCTCGCTCGATGTCGAGGGATTCCGTGAAGTCAGCGTCTCCCGCGCGTTCACCGACCAGCCCGCGCTTGCCGATCTCAACCTCTACCTTGTGGAGTTTATCGACAACGGCGATCCCCTCACCAACACCCTCTCGGGTGTCTACCGCCCCTCGGCCGAGGCTGCCGACGCCGCCAACTCCAAGGTGACCTACACCGTCACCCTCAACAAGACCGACCAGCCCCGCATTCTCCACCTC
>CAMWSY010000151.1 GCA_947176995.1 uncultured Porphyromonadaceae bacterium
GCTCATGATAGAGAAGCAGGATAATATGCACGTACTCCGCTCGATGGGAATGCCTGACAGAAAGATTGGCAACATCTTCGTGTGGGAGGGAGTGCTTGTGTCGGGAGCCGGATGTCTTGCCGGAGCTATCATAGGCATTGTGCTGGTGTGCTGCCAGATGCAATGGGGCTGGGTGAAGCTGTCGGCTGCCGGCATTGATCCTTCGATGCTATCCATCAGCACTTATCCTGTGGCGTTGAGCGCACAGGATCTCACCGCAGTACTCATTTTAGCTGCAATCACTTCATTTCTTGCATCTTCCGTAGCAGTTATAGTCGGGCGAAAAAATTTTTGATTTTTTTGTAACCGTTTTTCACCTGACTGCGTCTAAGGAATAAACCAAACAACAAAAGCAAAATCCACCACACATGAAAAAAATCATAACAGTCACTGCCTCAGGACTGCTTCTGCTTGCAGCCTCAGCGCTCCCCACATCCTGCATCAATATCCCCGATAATATTGATTCAGAAGAACTCGAGGAAAGAATCTCCGACATTCAGGTAAAAGCTCTCGAGGGAATCCACGATGCACTCAACCAGCCGCTCCTCGTCGTATCGCAGACAGGTGACACCGTTGTCGCCTACATGCCCGACTCTGTGGCCGAAGGCACTGCGGTGCGCAAAATCACAGTCCGCGTCGATGAAGCAAAAGAGGATATCCGCCCCTATCTCGCCGACAAGCAGCGGCAACTCATCATGTCGCTTTCTGCTGTCATAATCCCCTGCGTAACAATACTTCTTATCGCTGCGGCAGTAATGATATTCATCTTTGTGCGCAACCGCAACCGCAATGCCATAATTGAAAAAGCTATTGAGCACGGATATGAACTTCCCGAGAGCTTCTACTCAGGTCAGAACACCACCCGTGTCATATATCAGAATGCTCCAGCCCAGCCGCAAGACCCGGCAGACCCGAACGGACAGCAGCAACAGACACCTCCCGCCGGTGCCGCTCCATCGTTCATGCCGCCCATCCCTCCGACACCACCTGCCAATTCAAAAAATCTTCAGTCAGGCATACAGCTTGCTGTCATAGGATTCTGCATCCTGATCTTCTTCCTTATTGTCGGCGCTCCATCGGTAGCTATACTCGCCGGCGGTATTCCACTGCTCCTCGGTCTCGGACGCATCGCCTCATGGTACTATCTGGGCAAAAACAATTAATCCGTTCCGGGACACTATCAACATAAAGCCAATCATCACACACCCGACTCCTGAGATATGCTCTCGACCGTTGAAGAATTGAAACTGATTGCCCGATGCATCGCGAGTGACGACCGCGATGCTTTCGGGCGACTGGTTGACGCATATCAGGATTCATTGCGACGGTATCTGCTCAATCTCACTCTGGGAGATGCATGTCTGACCGATGATCTGGCACAGGAAACATTTATCAAGGCATGGTCGTCGATTCGCTCCTTCAAGGGACTCGCCAAGTTCCGCACATGGCTTTTCCGCATAGCATGGAACGAATACATCAGCTACCGCCGCCGTGAACGCCCGACAGCCGATCTTGACACTCCGGGCGCCGACGTCGCCGACTCCGATGTCCACTCGGCTACAGAGGCGAACATGGACGTGCAGGTGGCACTGAAAGCACTATCCCCCAAAGAACGCACAGTTGTGCTTCTCTATTATCTCGAAGAGATGCCGGTGAAGAAAGTGGTGGAAATCACCGGAATCCCCGAGGGAACTGTGAAAGTTTACCTGAAGCGCGCCCGCGAAAAAATGGCAGTCGCTCTCTCCAATTAAAAATTATTTGCTATCTTCAACCTCATGATGGATAAACAAGACAAAGAAATAGCCCGTCTTTTCAAGCAGGAATTACCAGCCGCGGGTAAAGACCCGTGGTTCACGCGCAGGGTTATGAACCGTCTGCCACACCGACAGAGCCGCCGCATGTCGCCTGTCGAAGTGGCGTGTATCATCGCCGTGTGCCTGCTTATCATAGTGGCATTTATCATCGAAGGCACTATTATCATCAGCTCGCAGCAGATATTTGTGCGCGACATAGTTGTCATGTCGACGCTCACAATGATGTCGCTCGGCGTGGGAGGCTGGATCATCAGCCCCTACCTGAAAAATTGACCCCTATCCACGGAGCACTCCGACATTCAGAGTGCTCCGTGGATATACTTTTAACATCGTAGTTATTGCACGGAAAGAAAAAACACAATAATTTTGCGCAACTTTTGAGAGTTTTTCAACCAATAAGGTCAGTTTTTAATTATTTACTAAGATGAAAAAGATGTTTTATGCGGTTGCAGTAATTGCAGCCATGGCCGTATGCTCATGCGGCAACAAAGCTCAGACCACCGAAACCGAAATGGTAGAGGGCGAGGCTATCGAGATAATCAATCCCGACAGCACATGTTGCAAGGAAGGTGCTTCATGTTGCACCGACAGCTGCACCACTCCGTGCGACAGCTGCCAGAAGACTGCTGAATAATCAGCCCCAGATTCAACAAACAATAAGCGAGGCGCGGTTCGTTGTGAGAACCGCGCCTCTGTCGTAATCCAATGTAAATAAAAGAGCAATTACTTCGACGATGAAGCGGAATTGCCACGCTCGGCTTTCGCGCCGGGTCTGTTAGCTGCCATGTCGCGGTGTCCGCGTTTGCCGGCAACTTTATTTTCAAGCATCTTCACATACTGGTCAGGTGTAAGGATGGTCTTGAGCTTGGCAAGATACTCCTGCTGACGCTTTTCACGTCCCTCATGATTCTGACGGGCAGCATCGGCCTTCTGAGCCTTCGCACTCTCACGGGCAACCTTATCGGCCTCGGCCTGCTGCTTGTTGAGCTCCTCGATTGCAGTGATCTGCTGCTGGGTGAGGTTGAGGTCTTTCATCTCGGTGATATCGGCAAAGCCCATTCCGTGGCCTTTGCGGTCACCCTTGCGCCCTTTGTCGCCGCGCATCTTGTCACCCTTCTTGCCTCCCTGACGGTCACATCCGCCGCATCCGTCCTTCTGGCACTGCTCCTGCTTGGGAGTCTGATCTGACGAAAGATTCTGGGCAAAAGCCTGAGTGCCGAGAGTAGTTGCAATCGCGATTGCTGCAATAAGAATTGTTTTCTTCATAAAAATGTGTGTGTTTGTTATTAAATTAAGATGTAATATTTTTCAAGGTGGCGGGATCTCTTATCCGCGTCACTGATACTAAGACCGAAACCGTCATAAAAAGTTTAACCGCAAATCACGGCTTTAACCCTTATTGTGCTGACACAACAGATTTTGACTAAAAAGCTGTTAAACACAACGCACATGCCGGAGTTGCTCAATTACTGAGAAATCAGTAACTTTGAGGGCATTTTAAGCCACACGGGAAATACCGTTGCACCTCAATTTCCACACAATCACTGCAATCATGAAAGATTTTAAACCGACAGCCGATCTGCACACCCACACCATAGTTTCAGGCCACGCCTACAGCTCGCTTCAGGAGATGGCACGCGCTGCCGCCGACATGGGCATAGAGATTCTCGGAGTGACCGAGCATGGCCCTGCCATACCGGGCACATGCGGGAGATTGTATTTCAAAAACATGATTGTGATCCCGCGGGAAATGTACGGGGTGAAACTGCTGCTCGGTGCCGAGCTCAACATCCTGAACTACAAAGGCGACCTTGATGCCGACGATGCCCTGATGGACATGCTTGATCTGCGCATAGCGGGCATACACTCAGTGTGCTGGGAGGGTGGAACACGCAGCCAGAACACCGAAGGAGTGGCGCGCGTGATCAACGACCCGCGCATCCACATAATTTCGCATCCCGCCGACGGCTCAGCCGATCTCGACTTCGGGGAACTGGTGAAAGCGGCCAAAAATGCCCGCACGCTTCTTGAGATCAACTCCCACTCACTGAATCCGGCACGCCACAAGACAATAGCACGCCCCAACAACATAGAGTTGCTGAGGCAGTGCAAAAAGCATGATATGCCCGTTATACTCGGCAGCGACGCCCACATCAGCTTCCAGATCGCCGACTACAGCAATGTGCTGCCGCTACTCGATGAAACCGACTTCCCGCAAGAGCTTGTGCTAAATGACAAGCCCGCGCAACTGATGGAGTACCTCGGGCTGAAAGTGTGAACGAAGACCGATTTACTTATCGACACGCAGGAAATTACCCATCGAATCGAAATCAAGATCAACACCATTGGTGAGCTCGATCTCATAGCCTGCGGCCGATTTTGATATTTCATTTATCCCGGCACCTGCATAGTTTGTAGTGATATACAGTGCAATTGCATGAGGCACGAGACCAGCGGGCGCGCTTTGATCAGCCGGTGCATCCACATCGGGCCCCTCGCCGGCGGCAT
>CAMWSY010000152.1 GCA_947176995.1 uncultured Porphyromonadaceae bacterium
TTTTGTCGCTTGTGGTCTTTCCGGTTCTTTTTTGGTCTTGATCTGTGTTATCGGCTGGGTAGGGGGGGGGGGTATGTCCTCGGGAATATCGGTGAAGAGGTCGATTTTGGTGGCATCAGGGGATTTCGGGGCAGCTTTGGCGTCTTCTTCTTTGCCGAGCTCAGATGCTTTCATCGCTTCCTGCACCTTACGACGCTCAGCTTCGCGGGCTTCACGGGCTTCGCGCATACGCTCTTTTATTGCCTGAACGCGCTTGCGGTAGTTCTGGTATATTTTCAGAAGGTCGTAGAAATATACGGCGGCCACAAAACCAATGAACAGGATGGATACAAGTGCCGTGCCTATCCACCCGATGCGCTCCATCAACCATGTGTTGATGTAACGCCCGTGAAATCCACCGAGAGGAATGGTTATGTCAAGACCGTAGGTTATGAAACCGATCGAGAGGGAGAGTGTGACAGCAAAGAGGAGAGCTTTGAATGTCATGGACCAGAATTTGCACTTGCGCAGTCCGAGCAGTGAAATTCCGCAAAGTATCATCCATATAAGAAGCGGAAATGCACCCACCCCAAGCCCGAGGGTGATGAGATAGTGCGACGCAAGAGCACCTGCCGGTCCTCCGACGTTCTCTATTTCGGCGTCGGGATCAGCCACAATGCCGTCGAGTGTATTGGAGATGACTTCGCTCTGATCCTCGGGGGCTGTGTTGAGATAAGAAATTGCAGAAACGGTGAGGTAGGTGGCAGCAAGGATCAGGAAGATGCCGAGTGCGACGTGAAATCTGCGGTCAGTAAGGAAATCAAGGAACCCGATGGAAGTGCGCACGGGTTTCCTGCGTGGAGCTGGATCGGGTTGTCGACGGCGCTGCTGCTGTTGTTGTGGACCGGGTTGCTGCTGTGGCGCGTTCTGCCTATAATCGTTGCGGTTGCGGTCATCGTAGTGCTGCTGCTCCCTGTTGTCGGGGGCAGGGCGCGTCTGAGCGGATGAGAATGGATTTGTTACTTCGGAATCGGGCGAAACGAGGGAAGCATTATAATCGTCTTCGTACATTTTTTCTTGTGTGCAAAGCTTGGTGTTTGGCCTGATAGATAAAACAGGGAATACTGAATCGACAGACCGGCTATTTAACTATTTGCTCAGTTAAATTAAAAGTAGTGATGTTTGAAGAAATTTTTGCGTTGAATTTTGTTATATAGTTTGACAAAGTTTCTATATTTGCGAACGCAGAATTTAACAATTGTGAAAGACGAGAAAATAACACTCCGAAATAAAGAATAATATGGAAAACAACGAACTGTTGAAAGATGTTATCGCACGGGCTCAGGTGTGGCTTGGCGAGGGTTATGACGAGGACACCCAAGCAGAGGTGAAGTCGATGCTTGAAGCGGAAGACAAAACGCCGCTTATCGATGCGTTCTACCGTGATCTGGAGTTTGGCACGGGAGGTCTGCGCGGTATCATGGGCGCAGGAACAAACCGCATGAACATCTACACGGTGGGTGCCGCTACTCAGGGACTTGCCAACTACCTTAAAGAAGCATTCAAGTACGAGCCTCAGATCAGTGTGGCCGTAGGGCATGACGTGCGCAATAACTCGCGCAAGTTTGCTGAGATCGTCGCCGATATTTTCTCGGCCAACGGTATCAAGGTGTATCTTTTCGATGATTTCCGACCGACTCCAGAACTGTCGTTCGCCATACGTCATTTCGGGTGTCAGAGCGGTGTCAATATCACAGCTTCGCACAATCCCAAGGAATATAACGGCTACAAGGCTTATTGGAGCGACGGTGCCCAGATCATAGCTCCGCACGATGTGAACATCATCGAGCACGTGGGACGCATCAAAAACGTTTCGGAGATCAAATTCAAGGGTAATCCCGATCTCATTCAGATCGTGGGGCGTGACGTTGACGAGGTTTTCCTCTCGGAGATCAAGAAGCTCTCGCTCTCGCCTGATCTGATCGCCAAATATCATGATCTGAAGATCGTCTATACTCCCATTCACGGAACGGGTGTGAAACTTATTCCCGAGTCGCTGCGCAACTACGGTTTCACGAATATTATCAATGTGCCTGAACAGGACGTGACGAGCGGTGATTTCCCGACTGTAGAGTCACCCAATCCCGAGAATCCGCCTGCCATGGCTATGGCAATCGCCAAGGCTAAAGAAGTAGGAGCTGATCTTGTCATGGCTTCGGACCCCGATGCTGACCGTGTGGGATGTGTGATACGCGACAGCAGCGGCGAATATGTGCTTCTGAACGGAAATCAGATTGTGATGATTCTGCTGAACTATCTGATGACGCGTAACGCTGAACTCGGACGTCTGACCGGCAACGAATATATCGTAAAGACTATTGTTACTACCGAGACCATCAAGCGCATTGCAGAGGAGAACAACATCAAGATGTTTGACTGCTATACCGGCTTCAAGTGGATCGCGGCTGTGATACGCGAACATGAGGGTATCGCCCGCTATCTCGGCGGCGGCGAGGAGAGCTATGGCTTCCTTGCCGAGGACTTCGCCCGTGACAAGGATGCAGTGTCGGCAGTCTCACTGATGGCCGAGGCCGCTGCATGGGCCCGCGACAAAGGAAAAGATTTCCTCGGTATGCTTCAGGAAATCTATATGAAGTATGGCTTCTCGCGTGAGGCCGGTATCTCGGTTGTGCGTCCGGGTAAGAGTGGTGCCGACGAGATCGTGGCAATGATGAAGAACTTTAGAGCTAATCCTCCTCAGGCACTCGGTGGTGGAAAGGTCGTGACAGTGAAGGATTATGCAGATCTCAATGTTACCGACATGACTACCGGCAAGGTGGAAAAGATGGATATGCCCGTCACCTCCAACGTGCTTCAGTATTTCACGGAGGATGGCACGAAGATTTCGATACGTCCGTCGGGAACAGAGCCTAAGATCAAGTTCTACATCGAAGTGCGCGGCCACATGTCGAGCCCTGCTGACTATGAGAAGGCTATCAAGGAGGCTGACGCAAAGATCGACGAGGTGAAGAAGGATCTCGGCATCTGATGTGTCATCACGCTCTTAAATAATCATGAGGATGGGTGCTTCAATGCGCTCATCCTCTTTTCTTGCTTTATGGATAATATTATGGCTACAGACAGGAAAGAATTGATAAAGGGACGTTTTGCACCTTCGCCCTCGGGACGGATGCATCTTGGCAATGTGTTTACAGCAGTTCTGTCGTGGCTGTCGGTGAAAAGTCGCGGCGGCGAATGGCTGCTACGGATCGAAGACCTTGATCCGTCAAGATCAAAAAGATGTTTCTCAGAACTTATCGAAGACGATCTGGACTGGCTTGGCCTTGAGTGGGATGAAGGAGGTCTTGAAGGGAAAGGGGAGTGCGGGCCTTACTGCCAGAGTGAAAGAGGTATTTTTTATGAAGAAGCTCTCTGCAAACTGACCGCCAAGGGACTTACTTATCCATGCTATTGCACCCGCGGAGAACTGATGGCGACAAACGCGCCTCACCTGAGCGACGGCAGAGTTGTATATGCGGGCACATGCCGACCCGAACGGCTTGAAAAAGGAAGTGTGGAGGGGAAAAATGTGAGAGCCACAAGACTGCGTGTGGCAGAGGAGAAAATCACGTTTTGTGATGGTATTTTCGGGGAAACGGTGGTTGATCTCAGTAGTGAGGTTGGGGATTTTGTGGTGAGGCGTGGCGACGGGGCTTGGGCTTACCAGCTTGCTGTGGTTGTGGATGACGCCATGATGGGTGTGACCGAGGTGATGAGAGGGTGTGATCTGCTCCAGTCGGCTGCCCAACAGATTTATCTTTACCGGTTGCTCGGATATGATGTTCCTCGGTTTGTGCATGTGCCGTTGCTGTGTAATAGTGCCGGTCAGCGCCTGTCGAAACGCGACGGATCGCTAAACATGGAGGCGCTGCGGAAGGAAATGAAGGCTGAAGATATTTTGGGTAAAATCGGTTCTCTTGCCGGATTGACAGAACAAGCGAAAAGATTGAATCTCCATGATCTGCTTGAGCTATATGATGAAAACCGTCTGCGTAGGACGGAACGGGAGTACATTGTTCTGGAGTAATTACCTGATATTCAGTATTTGCTAAAATGGGGCTTTGAGATGTTGTTCCTAAGCTTTATTCAATCGCCATGTGGCTGTTCAGGTTGCTGAAACTAAGGGCAGATTTGAATGCAACATGATCCACTTATAGATTATCAGTAAGATAAACTAAACTTATAGGTTGCATTTTCCGAAATGTTTAGTAACTTTACATTTCCAAATGCGTTTAAAAGATATGAAGTTCGTAAGGATCATACCAAAATACAACCATCTTTGGGCTGTCAAG
>CAMWSY010000153.1 GCA_947176995.1 uncultured Porphyromonadaceae bacterium
TCTGGGTACTTATCACGCATCTCCCGTGCAAACAGATGTGCCACTGTCTCCCCTGCACCTGAAACGTTATGGTCCATCTTCTCGATATGCACAAACAATGTGTCGTTTATCTTCTCCCCGAGAGTGAAAGCCACAATGCGGTCATCCTCTCCTCCACTGCGCAATATTGCGCCATCAAATTTGTAATCATTGAGATTATCAAGCACATCAAACACCTGATTGAGCTCCTCTACCTTTGTCGACGATGTGGTGTCGATTGTCTCTTCCTGTGTCCAGCGCGCCAGTGTTTCCTTTACCTCCTTCACATCCCCAGCAGTGAGAGGATCAAGGTGAGCATCAGGATAGTCTGCTTTGAAGCGGTTTACATGATTGCGCTTCTTGGCGAGCTTCTTCCCAGAAAGTGTTGCGAACTTCTCAGCCTCATAAACATAATCGGCCCAGTCTGTAAGTTCCTCGACCTTGAACTCCGGTTTGTAAGCGAGGAAGCACGACAGGCGGTCAGCCGGTACAGCCGAGAACCGCAGCGTCAGTCCCCGCTCATTGCAGTATTCCTCAAGCAGAGCTATCGCCTCGGGTAGCGGCATAGCCCCTACAGGACAGGAGAAAGCCTGACGGTCAAGATGATTTTCCTCTACACCCGTTATAAAAAGAGTATCCCTGTAGATGCAGTATTTATAACCGAAATAGTTGATCCACATATATAGTCCGCCTATACTGTAATCACACGTCAGCGAGGGCGACATCTGAAGTATTCGGCGTATTTCAGGCATGGCGGCAGAGGTGATGCGCTTAAAATGCAGAGGCGATGATTCAGCCACGACGACCGCATCCCCCATGTTTATTGCCGAGCTCCCTTCCGAGATATAGTTTGAAATACGATAGGATTTCATATAAAGTTCAAAATATAAATGTGTTGTTTTTCATTACCGGTCAGCATCGACCGCCATTATTCAATCTTTTTATCTTTTCAACAACTGTCAGCGATGCTTGGTTTGGCAAGAAAACGTTATTTTTGCACTCCGGCAATGACCGGACAAAATAACAAAATTATAATCATAAGCACAATGGCAAATTGGTTTGAATGCAAAGTCAGGTTCGACAAGACAATGGAAAACGGCACACAGAAAAAAGTGACCGAACCCTATCTCGTCGATGCCTTCACCTTCACTGAGGCAGAAGCCCGCATCATCAAGGAGATTACCCCCTTCATCTCTGGCGAATTTTCTGTTTCGGCTGTAAAACGCACAAAAATCGCCGAGATTATATGGGACGATACCGCCGACAAGTGGTATCTTGCAAAAGTTGCTTTCATCACAATCGACGAGAAGACAGCAGCCGAGAAGCGTGCGATCAGTCAGATGCTCGTGGCAGGCAGCAATTTCAAGAACGCCTACGACAACCTTACCGAGGAAATCGACACCTACACTGGCGACTGCGAGATTGTATCGATCACCGAGACACTTATAATGGACGTCTACAAAGCCGATCTTTCAGGGGACAAAGCTGAGAAATGATATCCGAGAACCTACATAGTATCACAGCATCTCTTCCCGCCGGAGTCACATTAGTGGCCGTCTCCAAGTTTCATCCTGCCGAGGCGGTCAGGGAAGCCTACGACGCAGGGCAGCGCGTGTTCGGCGAAAGCCGTGTTCAGGAGATCACGGCAAAAGCTCCGTTACTCCCGACCGACACAGAGTGGCACTTCATCGGACACCTGCAAACCAACAAAGTCGCCCAGCTTCTCCGCATCCACAACCTGAAGCTCATCCATAGCATCGACTCCGACCGCCTGCTGCGCATAGTGGATCGTGAGGCAGCAAAGCTTGGAAAAACCGTCGACGTCCTTCTCGAGCTTCATGTGGCCGACGAGCAGACAAAATCGGGATTCAGCATCGCAGAGCTTGAGCAGTGGATGCGCGACAGGCAGTTTGAGACACTACAGGCTACTCACATACGTGGCGTCATGGGCATGGCCACAAACACCGATGACACCGAACGCATCCGCGCTGATTTCCGGGCAATCCGTTCATGCTACGACCGCATTATCAACGAAATCGCCCCTGATCTGCGCCGGTTTGATGTGGTGAGCATGGGCATGAGCCACGATTATCCCACGGCCATCGAGGAGGGAGCCACAATGGTGAGAGTCGGCACAAGCATATTCGGTGAGCGCAACTACTGAGTATAGAGTGGTGTGACATTACAGCGGACTCGCTTGTTAAGACGTGTTAAAACGCTAATAAAAATTAAAATTTATCTGATAAATCCTTGCACACTTGAAAAACTCGGAGTACATTTGTGCGTGTGTTTTTCATAGTATTAGATTAAGATAAAGGTTTAAGAGAAGGCGTTGTTGTGAAACAATGCCTTTTTTGCTTTTTTATACATACACTCAATCACGCTCTCACACACTGCATTGCCTCTTCATCATCCTGTTTCACGTCACAGCCACGGCTTCCTGAAACAAAACTTATTCCTATATTTGCAGACTGATGAGAAGAATCGATAAGGAAACCGTAAGCCGCATTCTTGACACTGCCGATATCGTTGAGGTGGTGAGCGACTTCGTGAAGCTCAAAAAACGCGGAGCCAACTACATCGGTCTATGCCCGTTCCACAACGAGCGCACACCATCGTTTTCCGTATCGAAATCCAAAGGTATCTGCAAGTGCTTCAGTTGCGGCAAGGGTGGCAGCACAGTCGGCTTTGTCATGGAGCATGAATCCATGACCTACAACGAGGCACTTCGTTACCTCGCTGCCAAATACAACATCCCTATCAAGGAGGATGAAGTGACCGCCGAGGAGTTGCAGGCCGAGACCGAGCGCCAGAGTATGCTCGCCGTCAACGAGTGGGCCATGCAACGGTTTGAACACAACCTCATGCACACCGACGCCGGCCGCGACATAGGCTTTGCCTATTTCCGCGAGCGAGGCATAAGCGAGCGCATGATCGAGCGCTTCCACCTCGGCTACGCGCTTGAGGAGCGCGACATCCTTCTCCGCGAAGCCACAGCCGCCGGTTATCAGGAGCAATATCTCATTTCCACCGGCCTCTGCTACCGTCAGGAGTCGACCGGACGTGTCATCGACCGCTTCCGTGGCCGTGTGATCTATCCTATCCACAGCATTTCAGGAAAAGTCGTTGCATTTGGCGGACGCACGCTGCGCACCGACAAGTCCGTTGCCAAATACGTCAATTCGCCGGAATCATCCATCTACTCCAAGAGCGTTCAGCTCTACGGTCTCTATCAGGCAAAAAAAGCCATTTCCCAGAAAGGGAAATGTATTCTTGTCGAAGGCTACATGGACGTCATTTCCATGTCGCAGAGCGGAGTAGAGAACGTGGTGGCTTCATCAGGCACATCCCTCACGCCCGGACAGGCACGACTGCTCCACCGCTTCGCCGATGCCGTCACCGTAATCTACGATAGCGACGCCGCCGGCATCAAAGCCTCCCTGCGAGGCATCGACATACTGCTCAACGAGGGGCTCGACATCTCCATTGTTCTGCTCCCCGACGGTGACGACCCCGACTCTTTCGCCCAGCACCACAGTTCCGAGGAAGTTGAGAGATACATCGAAGAAAATTCTGTCGATTTCATCCGCTTCAAGACCACGATTCTCCTTAAGGACGCCAGCAACCCCACCCGTCGCGCCGAGGTGATCACCGACATAGTTCAGTCCATAGCCGCCATCCCCGACGAGGTCAAGCGCATGGTCTACATTCAGGAGTGCAGCCGTCTGCTCGACATGGGTGAGGACATTCTGCGACGTCAGGTATCGCTCGCCCGCAAGCGCAAGGCAGAGCAGGCCTCCGTGGAGCGGCAGAGAGAAGAAGCCCGGAAATCAATCGCCGACATCACCTCCGCCAACACCACTCCTTCACAAACTGCATCCGCCCCCGCCGCAACCTCACCTACTCCCCCTGTCACCCGGCAGGGCACACCATCACTTACTGATTTTGAGCGCGCCGTGCTTCTCTACGTCGTCCGCTACGGCATGACCACCGTCTGCGATGCCATCGACAACGAGGGAAACACCGTACCGATGAGCGTCATTGACCTTGTGGAGCTTGAGATGGCCAATGACGACATGGAATTTTCCGATCCATCCAACCGCGACCTATTTTCCGAAGCCCAGTCATTGCGCGAAAAATGGCCCGACGATCTGGCACGCGAGAAAAACGAAGCAGCCGACAGGCGCAGCCGGGAAATCGCAGAAGGACGCGAGAA
>CAMWSY010000154.1 GCA_947176995.1 uncultured Porphyromonadaceae bacterium
GTTCGATCTTATGGCAAAAAAAGAAATAAAGTCAATTCAACCCTATGAAGTTATCAGGAATACTACTCATAGCTATCATGATGGCCGTGGCAGCAGCCACGACATCATGCCGGGATGAATTGTGCGATAATCACTTCCCGAGTCTGGCGGTGTCTCTGTCGTGGGAGCATGAATGGGAACGCGACTACGGCATGAACCACTCCGCCTCATGGGATACCTCTCTCTACGGTTTTGAATACGGGGCACTCCGCCCCGAAAAGCCCGAATGGGTCAACTGCATCCACTACTCCACCGACGGATCCAGCTACGAAAGCTTCCTCAAGGAAGACGCCGGTAATGTCGCCCTCGACAAGGAGCAGGAAGGGCAACAGGTGCTCCTCTACAACGGCGACACAGAGTTCCTCGTGCTCGAGGACATGGCATCATTCACCGACGCGAGAGCAACACCCACCACGCGCACGCGCAACACGGGAGAGTATCTCAACACACAGCACCCCGGATTGAGCACAACCAATCCCCCCGACATACTCTACTCGGCGTTTGTCGACAACATCAAAGGCGCGGGACCGCACACGCAGATCACCTTCCCCGTCACGATGCAGCCGCTGGTGTTCACCTACCTCATCCGCTACGAGTTTGAATATGGCATACACCACGTCAGTCAGGCGCGCGGAGCACTCGGCGGCATGGCCGAATCCGTCTATCTGCGCGACGGCCACACATCCGACAAAGCCACAATCATCCTCTACGACTGCGACGTCAAGGACTACGGATGCGAGGCACGAGTGAGAAGCTTCGGCGTACCCTCGTTTTCCGACGAATACTACGGCCGCGGCGACGACAGCCGGGCCATCGCCGACCGCCCCTTTACCCTCAACCTCGAGCTGCTGCTCACCAACGGCACCACATTGGAGTTCAACTACAACATTTCCAATCAGATTGCCAACCAGCCCAAAGGCGGAGTCATAACCATCAGCGGTATCCGTGTCGACGACGAGCAGAACAAAGTCGGCGAATCAGCCGGCGCGTTCGATGTCGACCTTTCAGGATGGGGCAACATTGAGCATGACCTCCCGTTCGATGTCAACAACGGCGAAGATGTCAAATCCGACAAGCAAACCGACAACAACAAATAAATCAATCGAAAACAAAGTAAGTCAATATAGGTAATGAAGAAGATAATGAAGAAGCATCTGTACTTTCCGGCTCTCCTCGCTGCTGCGTTGGCGGGCTGTACGTCATCCGATGTGATTGAGGAGGGCATCCAGAGCAATGCGATCGGATTCTCCGATGTGGTCAACAAGCCGAGCCGTGCGGTCGAAGGAAACCTCACCAACAATACCTTTGACAACTTCTTGGTGTATGGCTACTACATCAAGCCCGACATGGCAACCCCCATCCAGATTTTCAACGGTGTCACCGTGCACAAGCAGAACGGAAAATGGAGCTACGACGGCACACGCTACTGGGTGCCCGGCTACACCTACAATTTCTATGCCTACAGCTGCGCCGACATTGCACTGGCAAGCGACAAGGGTCTGCCCGGCATGAGCCTTTTCGATGCCATTGATGCGACTAAAGACAATCGTGCCCTCATCATCACCCGATTCCTTTGCGACCACGATCATCAGCACGATTTGGTCTATGCCGAGAATGAGGACAACGTGGCCAAGGAAACCGGAAATGGAGAGGTGACTTTCAAATTCAACCATGCGCTCTGCAAGGTAAAGGCCGAATTTACCACCGACTTCCCCGCCGGCTACAAGATTACGGTATCCAACGTCTATCTCACCGACTTCTACAACTTGGGCACCTTCAACGTGGGCACAGGCGGTTGGAGCAACTTTTCCACCACCACCGACCAGCGTGGCACCGACCAGTATGTCCACCTTCTCGACGGATCCGGCGATATCGAGATCGGAGCCAACGGCAAAGTCAGCACCGTTGAGACCAATGAGGCATTCCTCATCCCCAAGCTGTATGATATAAATAATGCAGAGAACGTCAAGCTTCATTTCACCATCAAGGTCGTAAAAGATAACCAGACAGTTCTCGAGCGCAACATCAACGGCACATGGTCGCCACAGTGGAATTCTGGAAATATCTACACCTATAAGGTAAACATTTCCGGAGCATCCACCGGCATCCAGCCCATCGTGTTCGCCGCCGAGCAGTCACTCTCGGGAAGCGGAACCAGCGCATGGGACACCACGACATCCGTCAACATGGTCTTCGGCGTCGACACCACCACAAAATAACCCAGCCCCGGCGCGCCCGTCAACCTCTCACTCCACCCTTCATTATCTTACCACATGACAGGTTTCACAACCATGCATACATCCCTGAGACATCATCTCATCGCCCCGCTTGCGCTATGCCTGCTGGCCGCTTGCTCAACCGATGCCCCCGGCGACAACGGCGGCGACGGCAAGGGGGTCGGGATGCTGTTCTCAGCCACCGACGCCAACGGCGCGACATCACGCGCAGCCGCCACAACCGACCTCTGCACTCAGGGCTCAAAATTCTCCGTTTTCGGCGACAGGAAATCAGGCAGTACCTCTGTCAGCGTCATTTTCAACGGCGACAACGTCTCCTACGACCCCTCATCCGGGGAATGGAGCTATGCCAATATCCGCTACTGGCTGCCTGACCAAGAGCACTCCTTTGTAGCCCTCCATCCCGCCGGCGCAACCGGCATATCCGATACACAATATTCCGGCAGCACCCTCTCCTTCAACCTCACCCTGCCCGCCGACTACCGCTCCAACCCCGACCTGCTCGTTGCCGCCCATCGACGCATGTATGAAGAGCTGTCGTCACCATTTGAAAAAGATCCGCAAGCCTACGTCAGATTCAGCTTCAATCACGTCATGTCGAGGATCAACTTCAAGGTGAAAAACGAAGGCGCCGCCCAAGAGGTCAAAATTAAGAAAATCGAACTGCAAGGGATAAACCGGACCGGCACGTTCACCGTCACCCCCGCGCCGCTCTCATCGGGAGGTGACCGCACCGACGATCACATCAGTTCTTGGACCGGCATTGCCAATAAAGGAGACCTCATTGCGGCACTCGATGTCAATATACCCGACACAGAAGTTCGCGACCTCTTCCCCGACAACAACGCCCTCTTCATGATCCCACAGCCCGACAACAAGGACGTGATTACCAGAATAACCTACGACCTCTACGACGACGGCAAGAAGCATGACGAGGACTACACCTTGATCGCGCAAGAGCCCATAGGCGGATGGCAACCCGGCAAAATGTACACCTACACCCTCGACATCAAGCCATTACAGAGCAATGTCAGCATGACCCTCAGCGTTTCCAATTGGCTGATGGGAGCCGAAAACAACGTGGATGTGCCACGAAAATAAATAGCGAAACACTATGAACACTGCGATAAAATCAACATACCTGCTTCCAGCTGCACTACTCATGCTCACTGCCTGCTCGCAACAGGAGCAACCGCTCGTCGAGCCCGTGCAAGGCAGCGGAGAGCGCATAATCTTCCGCACCTCTATCCCCGAGAGCGTGAGTCGCGCCAACGAAGTCGGCATAGATGATATCACAAATTTTCATGTCACGGCATTCAACCCCGCCGACACCAAGTTTCTGGGTGCCGACGGCCAGATTAATGAATTTGTAAATAACGAATTACTGGCAAAAGACCCCAATAGCACCTTCTACACTTCCGATAAATGCCTGTGGCCTGAGCGCGGACATGAGGGCGATCGCCTTACATTCTTCGCATATTATCCCGACCGTAGCGCAGGCAAAACACTCACCCCCACTAACGCCTCTGAAATAAGCGGAAAAAATGCAACTTTCAGATACACGATAAAAGACTTCACCGTGGCGCCCGACATCGCCGATCAGGTCGACTTCATAGCGGCCAGTGCGACCGGAACGATGGACGACAACCTCTTCTCGGGAGTCAACCTTAACTTTCAGCACAAACTCAGCCGCATCGAGGTGATGGCAAAAAGCCAGAACAAGAGCTGCAAACTGGAGATTGCCGGTGTGAGGCTCGGCGAAGTGTTCATGCAGGGCACATATAATTTCAAAGCCGAGGAAAAAGCCGGAAACTGGACCATAGATCAGACTCAGGCGAAGAAAAGTGTGGAATACGTGTTTCGTTCCGGCGATAAGGTCGTGGCACTGAACCTGTCTCTGATACACAGCTCCGAGCCCACGAGACGCTCATGAATCTCGTATGCCG
>CAMWSY010000155.1 GCA_947176995.1 uncultured Porphyromonadaceae bacterium
TGGCGCGCTTTGGCTGGGAAGTAGCGCGTGCCTCGCCCCGTCAGGCCGACTTCATGATGGTCGCCGGCACAATTGTGCATCGCATGGTGCCCGTCTTCCGTCGTCTTTACGATCAGCTTGCCGAGCCTAAATATGTGATAGCATGTGGCGGCTGCGCAATTTCGGGTGGTCCGTTCCGCAAGAGCTACCATGTGGCGAAGGGTATCGAGGATATTGTGCCGGTCGACGTGTTTGTCCCGGGTTGTCCTCCGCGTCCCGAGGCCATGATCTACGGCATCATGCAGCTTTCCCGCAAACTTAAAGTCGAGCGTTTCTTCGGCGGTATCAACCGACAGGAAAAAGAATCGGATTTCGAAGCGATTCAGCAGGCAAAAGCCGCGCAGGAAGCACCCGTATCGGCAGACTGAGCCGAACACGGATAAAGCGGAAGAGTGGAAATTCACAATTAAGCCAATTCACGATATCACAACAATCAATATACAATGGCCAATCTCCAAGGAAAGATTTCGTCGCTGTTTCCTACGGTAAAGATAGAAGAAGCCGACACGCTCACCCTGACTCTTGAACCGTCGCAGCTGCATGAAGTGTGCAAAACGTTGCGTGACGATCCGGAGCTCGCATTTGACTATCTTGAAACGATAGTGGGCATGGACTGGACTGAGTCGCTCGGCTGCGTGTATTTTCTTAATTCGACGGTTCACGGCCACACGGTGTCGATCAGGACATCGACGACCGACCGCGAGACACCCCATCTGCCTTCGGTCGCTGACCTGTGGGAGGTGGCTGTGACATACGAGCGCGAGGTATATGATTTCTTCGGAATCATATTTATCGGTAATCCTGATATGCGTCGTCTTTTCCTCAGCATCGACTGGAAAGGATATCCGCTTCGCAAGGATTATAATGATGATCCTGCTCTCAATCCCTGCTCGACCGAGAACGAGCGCCAGAGTGACGACACATACGTCTATACTCTTGATGCCGACGGAAAGGTGGAGAAGCATGAGAAGGCAATCTTTGCTCCCGATGATTTTGTTGTGAATATCGGCCCGCAGCATCCCGCTACTCACGGTGTGCTGCGTTTCCGCACCGCCCTCGATGGTGAAACGATCAAGAAAATTGATGTCTACATGGGGTATATCCACCGCGGTGTGGAGAAACTCTGTGAGAATCTCACATATTTCCAGACTCTCCACTACATGGATCGTCTGGACTATTTCTCGGCTCACAACTATCATCACGGATTGTGCATGTGCATCGAGAAGGCTGCCGGTATAGAGGTGCCTGAGCGTGCTCAATATATCCGCGTGATAATGGATGAGCTTTCGCGTATCGCATCGCACTGCCTGTTCATCGGAACATTCTGCATGGACCTCGGTGCTACGACAATGCTGTTCTACACGCTGCGCGTGAGAGAGCAGATACTCGATATCATGGACAAGACCTGTGGCGCACGCATGACATTCAACTACGATTGCATCGGTGGTGTGCTTGCTGATCTTGACCCCGATTTCGTGAAGGATGTAAAGGCACTTCTTGCTGTGCTACCGAGCAATATCAAGGAGTACAACAAGATATTCACCGGTAATGTCATTGCCAAGAACCGCATGGAAGGTGTGGGCGTCCTGTCGCGTGAGGATGCAATCTCCTATGGTTGCACAGGTCCGACAGGCCGCGCATCGGGTTGGGCCTGTGATGTACGTAAGACACACCCCTACAGCCTGTACGCCTCGATGAAGGACACTCTGAAGTGGGATGAGGTAGTCATGACAGAGGGTGACAGCATGGCCCGCTTCAAAGTGAGAATCGCCGAGATGGAGCAGAGCGCTCGCATCATCGAGCAGCTTATCGACAATATCCCGGCAGGTGACTACTGCGCAAAGGTGCCCAAGGTACTCAAGCTTCCCAAGGGCAACTGGTGGACGGTTGTCGAAGGATGCCGCGGACTCTTCGGTGTGTACATTGAGAGCGACGGTGGTGTGAATCCCTATCGTCTGAAGCTTGCCACACCGTGTCTGCCTCTTGCTGCGGCAGTGGATCACATGACAGAGGGTCAGAAGATCGCCGACCTTATCACTATCGGCGGATCGCTTGACTATATCGTTCCTGATATGGACCGCTAAAATAAAAGAGTAAACCACAACTAAGCGTTATCGCATCAAATAGACGACGAAATGTTTGACTTCTCAATCGTCACTGACTGGATCAATAATCTGCTCGGAAGCTTTATGCCTTCGTGGCTTGTGACCGTCATCGAGTGTATCGGCATAGGTATCGGCCTTCTGCTGGTGTATGCCCTTCTCGCACTGTTCTACATCTACTATGAGCGTAAGCTCTGTGCGGCATTCCAGTGCCGTCTCGGCCCGAACCGCGTTGGTCCGTGGGGTCTTTTGCAGAGTTTCGCCGATATGTTCAAGATCCTTATCAAGGAGCTTATTTCGCTTGAGAAAACCGACAAGTTTCTTTTTGCTCTTGATCCCTATCTCTTGATCATCGCCTCGATGCTTGCATTTGCGGTTCTTCCGTGGGGCAAGGGGTTGCAGATCATTGATTTCAATATCGGAATTTTCTTCCTGATCGCTGTTTCGTCGATCGGTGTGCTGGGAATCCTGCTCGCCGGATGGTCGTCGAACAACAAGTTCACGCTTATCGGCGCTATGCGTTCAGGCTCGCAGATGATAAGCTATGAGCTCTCGATCGGTCTGTCGGTGCTGACAATGGTGGCTTTTGCCGGAACAATGTCGATCACCGGTATTGTCGAAGCTCAGAATCATCTCTGGTTCCTCTTCTCAGGACATATCCCGGCAATCATAGCATTTGTGATCTACATGATCGCCGGTACTGCCGAGACAAACCGTGGCCCGTTTGACCTTCCTGAGGCAGAGAGCGAGCTTACCGCCGGATATCATACAGAGTATTCAGGTATTCATTTCGGTTTCTTCTATCTTGCCGAATACCTCAATCTGTTTATTGTTTCGGGTGTGGCTTCACTGCTTTTCCTCGGCGGCTGGATGCCTCTCCACATACCCGGCTGGGAAGGCTTCAACAATCTGATGGACTATATTCCAGGTGTGGTTTGGTTCATCGGCAAGGCATTCGTGCTGTCGTTCGTCATCATCTGGTTCAAGTGGACTTTCCCGCGTCTGCGTATCGACCAGCTTCTCTCGCTTGAGTGGAAGTATCTTCTTCCGATCAATCTGGTGAATCTCGTGCTGATGGTGCTGATAATCGTCAGCGGGCTTCACTTCTGATAGCAAACCTAAGGAAATAGATAACAACCGACCACAAGGTCACAGCAATATATCTCTCAATGAGTAACGCCTCCGGAAAAATAGCACAGGTAATCGGACCGGTTGTCGATGTGTCGTTCGAGGACTCGAAATCGGCATTACCCCCGATCTATACTGCACTGAAGATCACCCGCGAAGACGGGAGCGAACTGATACTTGAAGTTGAACAGCACATTGGTGAGGACACCGTGCGTTGTGTGGCAATGGAAAGTACGGACGGACTGCAGCGCGGCATGGCTGTGGAAAATCTGGAGCGTCCTATCGCGGTGCCGACCGGCGCTCAGGTAAAAGGGCGTCTGCTGAACGTGATCGGTGACGCTATCGACCGTCTGCCGGCTCTTGACAGAGACAATCTTCGCCCCATCCATCAGCCTGCTCCTAAATTTGAGGATCTCACCATCGGCACCGAGATACTTTACACCGGTATTAAGGTGATCGACCTTCTCGAACCTTACAGCAAGGGTGGTAAGATTGGTCTGTTCGGTGGTGCCGGTGTGGGTAAGACGGTGCTTATCATGGAGCTCATCAACAACATCGCCAAAGGACATAACGGTTTTTCGGTGTTTACCGGTGTGGGTGAGCGTACACGTGAGGGTAATGACCTGCTCCGCGAGATGATCGAGAGCGGCGTCATGAAATATGGCGACAAGTTTAAGGAGGGAATGGAGAAAGGGGAATGGAATCTTGCCGATGTGGACATGAAGGAGGTCGAGCAGTCGCAGGCTACCCTCGTGTTCGGACAGATGAATGAGCCGCCGGGCGCACGTCTGCGTGTGGCGCTTTCAGGTCTGACCGTGGCTGAGCAGTTCAGAGATCAGGACGGCGGCGGTAAGGAGATCTTGCTCTTCATCGACAATATTTTCCGTTTCACTCAGGCTGGTTCGGAGGTTTCGGCTCTTCTCGGCCGTATGCCCT
>CAMWSY010000156.1 GCA_947176995.1 uncultured Porphyromonadaceae bacterium
GTCGAAGGCTTCTATGGCAACGCATGGAGCTTCGACGACCGTGTGAGCCAGTTTGACTTCTATGGCAAAAACAAACTCGACACCTACATCTACGGTCCCAAGGACGACCCTTACCACCGTGAGAAGTGGCGCGAGTTATACCCGGCCGAAGATGCCGAGCGGCTCAGAGCGTTGAATCAGGAAGCCATGAAGCGCAAAGTTAAATTTGTGTGGGGACTTCACCCGGCCGGCGACCACTCTTGGCAGGAGGACGATAATATTGCCACAGTGCGCAAATTCGAGCAGATGTACGACCTCGGCATACGCAACTTTGCCGTATTCTTCGACGATGTGTTCGGCATTCATGCCGACGGTAAGAAGCACGCCGAATACATGGAGTATATCATGGAGAATTTCGTCAGGAAACACCCCGACATCGAAACCCTCATCATGTGCCCCTCGCTCTACAACAAGCGGTGGGAGCCCCGTTTCCAGCCCACTTATCTCGAGGATATTTCTGTCATCGATCCGTTTGTGCAGATCATGTGGACAGGAAACTCTGTTGTGGATATGATAGATGTAGCCGACATGGAGTGGGTCAACCCGCGCATAGGCCGCAAAGCCTATATCTGGCTGAATTATCCCGTAACCGACTACTGCATCGACCATCTTCTCATGGGCCCGTTCACAGGCAACGACACCGATGCCGTTTCAATGGTCAGCGGCTTCACCGCCAATCCCATGGAATACGCCGAAGCATCAAAAGTCAGTCTTTACGGCACGGCCGATTTCCTTTGGAATCCCGAGGCCTACAATGCCGGCAACGCATGGGAGAGAGCGCTCAAGGTACTTGTGCCTGACCACACTCAGGCCTTCCGCATCTTCAGTCTTTACAACGTTGACCTCGGCCCAAATGCACACCAGTTGCGCCGTCTCAACGAGACCCTCGATTTCAAGGCACTCATCGACCGTTATGAGCAGGAGATGAACAGCGGCTACTCCGTGCAGGGTGCCAAAGCCTTCGAGCGTGAGTTCAACAAGATCGGTGCGGCATCGGCCGGACTCCTCGACGCTGCCGATTCCAACCGCCTGCTTGCCGAGATAAAGCCTTGGCTTGAGGCTGGCGTGCTTCTCGGAAAGAGGGGAGTGGCAGCCACTGCCATGTATAATGCTATCTCCACTGGCAACGACAAAGCGTTTATCGACAACTATATTGTCTACAAAGACCTTACCGACAAAGCCAACGCACTCACTTCGCGCGACTTCGAGGGATCAATCAAAGTCGCTCATCCCAGAGTAGGCACACTTCATGTCGAGCCATTCATCCGCCGTAGCGTTGCAAAGATGGTTGACACCTACAAAGCAACGAGCGATTACCGTCTCGATGTATTCCCGCAGCTTCTGCTTGACAACGTTACCTATAAGATTAAAGTAGGTGATAAGTATCTTGGCAATCCCGATGCCGGTCAGGTTGGTGGTGCTCCGGTTCTTCAGGACACTGAGGACGATGTAAATCCCGACCGTCAGGTATGGCGCTTTGTCTACTATCCCGAGACCAACGGCTACAGCATTGTAAATGCCAAGGACGGCCGTTTCCTCAACGACCTCTGCCAGTTTGCCGAAGTGCCCTTTGATGCCAATTATCACTCATTCGACATTCAGCCCAGTGGCGACGGTTACATCATCATCAACCGAAGCAACGGTTACCTCGTTTATTGGGAAGTACAGGATGGGAAAGTTACCCGCGTCTACGAGCCCGACAATCAGGCTGTGTTCACCCTCATCCCCGTCAAGTAAGCGAAAAGCCACATATCACGTCATTCGTGGATGTGTCATAAATACATTTTCTCATAGAGTAGGGACGCACGGTTCGTGCGTCCTGTTTTATTTCAATAAGTTACACATTTAGATCGACCATTGTATTCAAAAAAACACAATTCTTTATACTTATCCGGGTACTCCGGGTGCTCTGATATCTCCGAGTCCTCAAATAACTCATAAAATGATTATACACTAAAAGAGCCGGGCGCCACACAACTGCGGCGCCCGGCTGATTCTCTTTGATATGATTTATCCTAAAAGCGGCTTCAGGAACTCAACTTCCATAATGTAAACTGCCGCACCGGCAAGATATCCGAGCAGGGCAGGGAGAGAAAACTTCTTCAGATACCACCCGAAACTGATTTTCTCCAGTCCCATAGCGATTACACCGGCAGCTGAACCGATAATGAGGATGCTTCCGCCGACACCTGCGCAGTAGCTCAGGAACTCCCAGAAACAGCCGTCGACAACAAAGTTCGCAGCATATCCCGTAGCAGCGACATCTGCTACAGGGTACATTCCAATTGCGGCAGCCACAAGAGGCACATTATCGACAATCGACGAGAGTACGCCGAGAAGGATATTGATGATATACACGCTATGAACATTAGTGTCAAGCCAAGTAGCGAGTGCGGCGAGTATTCCGGTAGCCTGAAGCACGGCCACTGCCATGAGTATGCCGAGGAAGAAAAGGATCGAGGGCATATCAATGCGCGAGATCACGCGCGGAATACGGTGCTCCTTAGCGCGGTCAAGCATCTTTTTCCCATTGTAGAAGCACTCTGTGAATACCCACAGAATACCAAGCACGAGAAGCATTCCCACAAAAGGAGGAAGGTGTGTGATCGTCTTGAAGATAGGAACAAATATCAAACCGCATATACCGAGAGTGAATAGCGTCAGTTGTTCGCGATGAGTGCAGGAATAGGTATTGTTGCCATTAGTCGCACTCGGCTGAGCCATTTCACCGAGGCGTCCGTTAAGCTGTCGGGAAATGATAAGCAGCGGCACGACAAGCGCCACGATACTCGGCAGGCTCACAAATTCAATAAGAGCCGGAGCGGTAACATTACCCTTCACCCACAGCATGATGGTCGTGACGTCACCTATAGGCGACCATGCGCCACCTGTGTTTGCGGCAATCACGATCATTCCGGCATAGAGCCAGCGGTCACGCTGACTCGAAACCAGCTTACGCAGAAGCATGACCATTACGATAGTAGTAGTGAGATTGTCAAGCACAGCTGAAAGAATAAATGTCGTACCGCAAAGCACCCAGAGCAGAGTCTTTTTATTGCGGGCCTTGATATTTTCAGTGATGATGCGGAAGCCTCCGTGCACGTCCACAAGCTCTACGATCGTCATTGCACCGATCAGAAACAGCAAAGTTTGTGTGATCTCACCGAGGTTTTCAACTATCTGCACATTGACCACGTATGCCAGCGACTGATGAAACAGTGACTCATTGGCAAGCGCTGTGCCGTCAACATACGATTTTAATTCTTCTGCATTGATCAGCGGGACGATTGAATCTGCTCCGAGAGCATACACGATCCACATGACCATACCGAGCAAAAGTGCCGAGGCCGTTTTGTCGACCTTGATCGGATGCTCGAGCGCGATGGCAAGATAGCCGATGACAAATATCACAATAAGTGACGTAAGCATAACGTTTGGGCAACCTATATACCCCAGGCTGCATGGGGGACTGGAATGGTAAGATTATTTAATGATTAGGTTTCAGGTCGTTGTTAAGGCTTGGCAAAACTTACGACTATAACAAAATTAAATATAATTTTTCTGAATATTGAAAATTTGTGTCACAAAAAAAACATGCTGTAAAGCATGTTTTTTATCTCCTTGCTATTCCTTTACTTGAACGAGTCAAGCACGTGGCGTATCTTGTCGTTGGTCGTGATTCTTGTAGGCACAAGCGGTAGACGCAACTCATTCTCGATAAATCCCATAGCGTTCAGCACGCATTTCACACCCGCAGGGTTACCGTCGACAAACAGCAGGTTGAACAGTTCCGTAAATCTGTGATGTATCATGCGTGCCTGATCATATCGACCGTCAAGCGCAAGACGCACCATCCGCGAGAACTCATTAGGGAACGCATTGCCTATTACCGAGATTACCCCCACAGCACCGAGTGTGATAAGAGGAAATGTTATGCCGTCGTCACCCGAAATCACCATGAAATCAGCAGGTTTGCGCTTGATTATCTCATCCATCTGCGACATGTTGCCCGATGCCTCTTTGATCGCAATGACATTTTCACAGCTTGAAGCGATGCGCAGTGTAGTCT
>CAMWSY010000157.1 GCA_947176995.1 uncultured Porphyromonadaceae bacterium
ACCACCGGACAGGTAGCATCGATAATCTCAATGTTATTGCGACGTGCAAGCTCATAGGTCGACGGCGGCTCTCCATGGGCACGCAGAAGCACCTTCACATCATGCAGCTTCTCAAGCTCCTCATGGGATATTGTGACAAGTCCTTTCTTGCGCAACCGCTCTACTTCGGCGCTGTTGTGCACAATGTCACCGAGACAGTAGAGCCGACCGCTTTTACTGAGCTCCTCCTCTGCTTTCCTTATGGCCGTCACAACCCCGAAACAGAAGCCCGACCCTTCATCAATCTCAACTTTAACCATTGGTCGTGTCAACTGAAGATGCAGCTTTAGTTTCTTCTGCCTTCTTATTCCCGACATTAATCACTCGTCCCGGGAAATCCCTGACGAAGCCAAGATTATGCGTCGCCATCACAACAGCCGTACCCGACCGCGAAATATTATGCAACGTATCGAGGACACCTCGCGCCGTCTCCGGGTCAAGATTTCCGGTCGGCTCGTCGGCAAGGATAAGACGCGGATCATTAAGCAATGCACGGGCTATCGCCACACGCTGCTGCTCACCGCCCGAAAGCTCGTGAGGCATCTTGTAGGACTTGTTTTCCATCCCCACAATCGAGAGAACACGGCGTATGCGTTCCTCGATCTCATTCTTGTCACTCCACCCGGTGGCTTTCAGAACAAAAAGAAGATTGTGGCGTACATCACGGTCGGTAAGCAGCTGAAAGTCCTGAAAAACAATACCCATCTCACGCCTGAGATACGGTATCTGCTTTCGGCGGATCGAAGCCACATCATAGCCCAGCACCTCGGCAGAACCCGAGCTGACAGGAATTTCGGCATACATGGTTTTCAGCAGACTGCTTTTGCCACTGCCAACTCTGCCGATCAGATATACAAACTCCCCTTGCCCGATGCACAGATCGACATGACGAAGCACAATGAGCTCATTGCGCGTGATCTCAACATCGCTGTAGCGCACAATAGGCGTGCCACCGGCTTTCGTCCTGTCCTCTGCCATCCTGTCGCAAGATTATTCTTTATGACGTGAGATAAGTTCCGACACCAGATCCTGAATCTTCAGCCCCTTTGAAGTGAGAAGCACTATGAGGTGATAGAGCAGGTCGGCCCCCTCATAGACCAGACGGTCATCGGTACCGTTTGTTGCCTCGATCACAGTTTCCACAGCTTCCTCACCCACCTTCTGTGCCATGCGGTTCACACCTTTCTGGAAAAGCTTAGTAGTGTAAGAGCCCTCGGGCATCTCCTCATGGCGTCGTGTGATGAAGTCCTGAAGATATGCCAGAAACTCAACGCCCGAAGCCTTGTCAGGCAGGTCAAAACAGGTCTCTGCTCCTGTGTGGCACACAGGGCCGGTCGGAATTGCCTTTATAAGCAGTGTATCGTGATCGCAATCAGCATGAATAGAGACTACCTTCAGGAAGTTACCAGAGGTTTCACCTTTGGTCCAAAGACAGTTACGCGACCTGCTGTAGAAAGTCACCAGCCCGGTCTCTTCGGTTTTCTTCAAAGATTCAGGCGACATGTAGCCCAACATGAGCACATTACGGGTTTCGGCATTCTGGATTATAGCGGGGAGAAGTCCACCGCATTTGCCGAAATCAAGATTGTCCATATTCATTATTGATTGGTTTCAGATTCTTACATTAATTCCCTCTTCCCTGAGATATTGCTTGAGAGAGTGCAAAGGTACTTCATTAAAATGAAAAATCGATGCAGCCAAGGCGGCATCTACCCCTGCAACCTCAAAAACATCCCTGAAATGCTCTTTTTTTCCAGCACCGCCACTTGCGATAACCGGAATAGGAAGCGACTCATGCAACCGACGCAACGGATCCAAAGCAAAGCCGCATTTTACACCGTCGTGGTTCATCGAGGTGAAGAGTATCTCACCCGCCCCACGGTCGGCACCCTCGCGGCACCACTGTTCCAGACGCTTCCCGAACGGTATTCTGCCTCCGTTGATATAGCACTGCCACGGATCATCCTCACCCTCGAAGTCGAGGCGGGCATCCACAGCAAGCACAAGCACCTGACTGCCGTAACGCTTCGCCACTTCATCGATCAGATCAGGATTTTTCAATGCAGAGGAGTTGACCGAAACTTTATCGGCACCCGCCGACAACAAACGTTCCACATCATCGACGGTATTTATTCCTCCACCAACGGTAAAAGGAATATCTATCTCGCGGGCAACACGCTCCACAACCGATGTAAACGTCTTGCGGCCTTCATGCGAAGCAGTTATGTCAAGAAACACCAATTCATCCGCACCGGCATCACTGTAAGCCCGTCCAAGAGCCACAGGGTCTCCGGCACTGCGGAAGTCCACGAAGTTTACCCCTTTGACCGTCTCGCCATCCTTTACGTCAAGACAGGGAATTATGCGTTTAGCAAGCATCGCCCCTCCTTTCACCAAGGTATTTCAGCGGTATCTTACCCTCATAAAGAGCTTTGCCGACAATGGCAGCAGGCACACCAGCCTCATCAAGCAGATCCATATCCTCGGGCTTACCCACTCCACCGCTTGCAATCAGATAAATACCGGGAACTTCAGCAAGTATCTTTCTATAAAGATCGACCGACGGCCCTTCAAGAGTCCCGTCAACCGATATGTCGGTGGAAATAACCTGACTGATGCCTTTTTCCATCCATCCGGAGATGAACGGGACAACCTCGTGAGCCGACTCGCGCATCCAGCCTGACACGGCAATGCGTCCGTCGCGCACATCGGCTCCAAGTATTATCTTTTCTGCACCGTATGTTTCAATCCACGAGGCAACTTCTTCAGGATTATCCACCGCGATACTGCCAGCCGTGACCATAGCGGCTCCGGAATCAAATGCGATGTGCAGATCATCCTGAGTCTTTACTCCTCCACCGAAATCTATCACAAGCGGCGTTGCGGCAGCGATGCGCTCAATCACGCGCCAGTTCACCACATGCTTGCTTTTTGCACCGTCAAGATCCACAAGATGCAGCCTACGCGCACCATTGTCGTAGAACAGACGTGCCATCTCAGCCGGATCAGAGGCGTACACACGCGAAAGTGCATAATCACCTCGCGTGAGCCTGACGCACTTTCCGTCTATTATATCAATTGCTGGAATTATCTCCGTCATATCGAAAGGAAGTGTTTGAGAAGACGGTAACCCGCTTCTCCGCTTTTTTCTGGATGAAACTGTGCGGCCATGAAATTATCTTTCTGCATAGCCGCACTGAAATCGACACCGCAATAGGAAGTTGTGCCAACAGTCCATTCCGACTGGGGCACATAGTAGCTGTGAATAAAGTACATCCACTCTTCCGGTCGCCCAAGTTCCATGAATCCGCGCAGATTCTCCACGGTATTCCAGCCCATGTGCGGGATTTTCCATGAGTTTCCGTCGGCCGGAGCGACAAATTTACGGACATCTGTATCAAATATTCCAAGACAATCCACATCGCCCTCCTCACTGTGACGGCACATGAGCTGCTGCCCGATACAGATTCCGAGTACAGGTTGACGAAGATTCACTATCACCTCGTCAAGGCCGGTATTGCGCAGACACTCCATGGCGCCGGCAGCCTCCCCCTGACCGGGAAAAATGACGTGTGATGCACGGCGTATCACGTCGGCGTCATCGGTCAGCACCGACTTGACACCAAGCCTCGACAAAGCGTTTATGACGGAAAAAACGTTTCCGGCATTGTATTTAATGACCGCTACTTCCATCAGTTGCCAAGCTCGCTGAGGAATTTTATGCGCATCAGCCTTATCTCATCTTCGGTGTAATCAGCTCCAAGCTCTTCGATGGCAGCATTGAGATCATCGCTCTCGCTCTCCTTGAAATACTCGAATATATCCTCCTGATGATCCTCGTCAACGACCTCATTCAGGAAGTAATTGATGTTGATTTTTGTTCCGGAGTACACGATCGCCTCAACCTCGTCAAGAAGTTCGCTGAATTCAAGTCCTTTGTTCAGAGCAAGCTCATCAAGGGCAATCTTGCGGTCAATAGCCTGAATGATTGAGATTTTCAGTTTACTCTTATTAGGCACCGTGCGAACACGCAGATCCTCGGGACGCTCTATCTCG
>CAMWSY010000158.1 GCA_947176995.1 uncultured Porphyromonadaceae bacterium
GGCATCTTTGGAAATTTATAACCCTTGCCTATGTTCCTCCCGTCATAGGCGGTGTTTTGCTCGCGTTGCGTGGACGCTGGATCACTGGTGGGGCGGTAGCGTCTCTTTTCGCCATGATGCAGATTTCCTCCAATCATGTGCAGATGAGTTACTATTTCTGCTTCTTGATTTTAGGTCTGGTTATCGCTTATCTCATATCCTCACTTCGCCGCAAGGAAGTGGTTGAGTGGGGGAGAGCTGTCTGTGCGCTTGCCGTGGCTGCTATGCTCGCCGTCGGTGCAAACCTCCCGTCGCTCTACAACACCTATGCTTATTCAAAGGAAACAACCCGTGGCGTGGCCACGGAGCTTTCTGAAGGTGCAGCGTCAAAGGGACTCGACAAAGACTACATCACCATGTATAGCTACGGTCGTGCCGAGTCTTTCTCTCTGCTCATTCCCGATGTAAAAGGTGGAGCGTCTATCAAGCCGGTAGGCGGAGAACTTCGCCAGCTTAGTCTTGCCGACCTTCCCGACGCACAGACCATGATAGCCGAGGGCAAAACCGATAATTTTACATCGCAATATCTCAACTACGTTTCGCAGTATTTCGGCGAGCCCGAGGGCACTAATGGTCCTGTCTATGTCGGTGCTGTGATATGTGCCCTTTTCCTGCTTGGATGTCTTATAGTTCGTGGCCCTCTCAAGTGGACACTTATTGCTCTTACTGCGCTCTCCGTCTTGTTGGCGATGGGGCGCAACTGTATGTGGCTGACCGATCTTTTCATTGATTATTTCCCGCTTTACAATAAATTCCGTACCCCCGAGAGCATCTTGGTGGTTGCTGAATTCTGTATGCCCCTGCTTGGAGTGCTTGCCTTGCGGGAGTGGTTTAGAGTTCCCGATGCGTGGACTCGTTATCGTCGCTCATTCATTGTGTCTTTCGGCGCAGTTTCACTACTCTGTTTGCTTGGAGTTTTCTTCCCGGGATTCTATGGAGGCGCTGTCACCGAGTCCGACATTCAGATGTCTTCAATGATCGGCTATCAGCTTTCTCAGCAAGGCTACCCCGCCGAAGCGATCGCAGCATTCAACATCGACAACCCTGTTATTTATTCTGCGGTTGAGCGGTTGCGCTATGGCATGGTCGAGGCTGACAGTCTGCGTAGCCTCATCTTCATTCTTGCTGCCGCGATATGCCTTTGGGCAGCTGCCGCACGATTCGTTAAGATGTGGATGTCGCTTGCCGGAATATCTCTCCTTGTCCTTGCCGACCTATACACTGTCGACAAGCGTTACATAAACCACGAGAGTTTCTGCACTCCCGCTCTTTCTGCTGCCGATCCTTTCCCACTGAGCGCGGCCGACAAGACAATCCTTTCCGACACCGCCGCACACTATCGTGTGCTCGATATCCCCCGCTTCTATCATCCTGCACCATCTTATCACCACAAAGCCATAGGTGGGTATCATGCAGCGAAACTCACACGCTATCAGGACATGATAGAGCGTCATCTCTCTCATTTCCCCTCCGGAGTACCCTCCGATGCCGACTACAGCATCCTTAATATGCTTAATGGACGCTATGTTGTCGGACGCGACGGACAGGTCGTAGTCAATCCCGATGCCTTAGGCAACGCATGGCTTGTCAGCGATCTTATGTGGGTGGACACTCCCGTTCAGGAAATGGATGCACTTGACAGCATTGATCCGGCAGTTACAGCAGTAGCCGATACAAAATTCCGCGACATACTCAAAGAGCCGGCATCTGCTCCGCAACCATCCGACACCATACGCCTCACCTCCTATGCTCCCGACCGCATGGTTTACCACGCATCGGTTAAACAGCCTTCTCTTGCTGTTTTCTCCGAAGTTTATTTCCCATGGGGATGGAAAGCTACGATTGATGGTGAGGACGTTCAGCTCGGTCGTGTGGATTATCTGCTTCGGGCTCTTAACATTCCAGCTGGTGATCACACTGTGGTCATGTCGTTTGATCCGCCGTCGTTGCATCTCACTGCGGTGATAGCCCGCATCTCCATCATCTTAATTTATCTGTGGGCGGTATTTGCTTTACTGTATGCACTTGCGGCACCATGTTGCAAAAACGATGACAATAACGGCTGATTCTGCACATCGTGATGTTTGACTGGCTTAAAAGACAGAGATCTTCACGCGGCTTCGGCATACACTCGCCGTTTGCCTATAATTTCGTCCTTAACGTTCTGAGGGAAAGATACCCTTATTATGCCTACGATGAAATTGTGGAGCGTGATCATCGCCTTCTCTATCGCATTGCACTCAGTTTATGCCCATCCGAGATACGCGGAAACTCTGTCCCGCGCGAGGTGATTCGCAACTTGCCTTCCACGTCACGCAATCGCGCAAAAGGCTCATTCCCGCTCTATGTCATTACCCGGGACACACCTGTTGCATCCGTGGAGATCCACGCGCCTTTTGCAGCTCTATTTCTCGATATAGACGCAGAAATGAGAAAACGCCTGCGCCGACTCACCGACAGCATGGATGGCTATGGCATGGTATTCAGCAATCCCCGCCGGGCAGTCGTTGTCGCCGACCGCGATCTGCCACGGCAGAATTTCAGTATAAACTTCTGATATGGCGTTTCTGGTATTGATCGGTGCTTTGGTTCTTGTAGGTGCAGTCCTCCGGTTGTTGCATCACGAAGAGCCATCGGTATCTGAAACAAGTGAGACATCTGTATCGGTATCAGATACCGTGACTACCGGAGAGCCTGAAATCTGCTGTGGATTGCATGAGATATGCAGCAAATCAGCTCAGCGGGCAGGCGAGATAGTCTATTTCGATGATGAGGAACTTGACCGCTTTTCGCAGCGCGCCGACGATGATCAATACACCTCTGCCGAGGTCGAGGAGTTCCGCGACATACTCATGACTCTCCCTGTCGGTGAAATCGCCCAGTGGCAGGAAAGCCTCGCGATGCGCAAAATTCCTGTGCCAGCTGAAATACGCGACGAGATGATTATTCTGCTTGACGAGATTGCCCTCACTGCGGGGAAAACATCCAATTCATGACTGATGATGGAATTTCTTGAATACGCCTTTTTCCGTAATGCCGTTTGGGGAGTACTCTTCAATAGCATCTGTGCTGCCATTATCGGCACATACATCATTTCGCGCCGCATGGTGGCAATTACAGGAGGTATCACCCATGCCTGTTTCGGTGGACTGGGACTCGGATACTTTCTCGGCTTTAATCCGGTCATCACGGCCTCTATATTTGCGGTATTCTCCGCTCTTGGAGTAGAGTGGATGTCTGTCAGGCACCGTGTCCGTGAAGATTCCGCTATTGCCGTGATTTGGGCATTCGGCATGGCTGTGGGAGTTCTTTTTGTATTCCTCACACCGGGCTATGTACCCGAGCTCAACGCCTTCCTTTTCGGAAATCTCCTCACCATCACTCAGACCGACATAATTACCTTTGCGATATATACCGCCCTCCTTCTGCTGATCTACATTTTTGCATTCAAGAAAGTTGTGGCGGCCGCATTCGACCGTGACTTTGCAGCTGTGGCGGGACTACCTGTCAGGTTGCTTAACACTACCATGACCATTATGATAGCGATAGGAGTGGTTCTCACCATCCGCATGGTTGGCATAATGCTTCTGATGTCACTCTTCTCCCTTCCGCAGATGATTGCCGAAACACGCTGTGTGCGTTTCCGCACCATGACCGTGGCGGCTGTCATTATCTCAGTTGTAACCTGTCTTTCCGGGTTGTTTATCTCAGCCTATATCGACGTGCCTTGTTCTGCGGTGATAGTCATTTTGCAGGTTCTTCTGTTTGTTGTTGCCCGCATCCTCTCACCTCGAAAAAACTGAATCATAATAAATCAATCACAATATCTGTTTTAATGAAATTAAAGAACATTATTCTTCCGGTTGGCTCGCTCCTGCTGTGTGGAACAATGACCGCACAGAGAGTCGACATTTCGCCTGTTCCGCAGCAGATCGAATGGGGCAAGAAAGCCTTTGATCGCCCGGGCGCATTCAATATTACCGGAGCTGAGGCTGCCGACCCTCAGGCCGTCGCAATGCTGAAAAGCGAGTTCCCTCAGGGCA
>CAMWSY010000159.1 GCA_947176995.1 uncultured Porphyromonadaceae bacterium
TTCTTGTAGATGACGTTGTAGTGGTAGTCGGCACCGTCGAGTCCGAGAGCTTTGTGCTTGCGGGGGGTGAGGTCACCGTCGAGGTAGTAGACGGGAACGTCGGGGGGAAGGAGCTTCTTGAACGCGATGCAGGCGTTGATGGAGAATGCGATGATGTCGGTGCGGTCAAGGAGGTGGTAATATTTGAGGGCGTCGACGATCTTGGCAGCAGCCTCGTCCTCACGCTTGAGGTCAGGGAGCGATTTCATCTCAAGCACAAGGCGTGTGTCGCCGGGAGTTGCGGCTACTGTGGCAAGGTACTTGTCGAGCGAGGGGAGGTTCTCGCCGTTGTCGAGGATGACGGCTGTTGCTTCATTGAACTTGGCTGTAACCATGTTCACACCCTTGAAGGTCTGGTCGTGGTTGACGACGAGTCCGCCGTCGGCGTTCATCCACACGTCCATCTCGGAACCATAGACTTTCACTGAGTCGGCTTTGTTCCATGATGCGATGGAGTTCTGGGCTGATCCGGGAGCACGCCAGTAACCACGGTGTGCCACGATCTTGGGCTGGGCGACAGCAGTGAGTCCTATCAAAGCTGCGGCAAGAAATGCGGTAAGTTTCATGATTTATATGTTTATTGGTTTGGATTTCTATCGGATAACGGGAATCCCGGTGAGGCGACTATGCGCCATGGTGACGTGGCAGCGACGGAGTCGGCAGCGGCGGTGACAAGCATGATTTCTATGCCGGGATGGTGCGATGCCATGTCGAGGGAAGCCTCGGAGCCGAGTACCATGCAGGCAGTGGCAAGCCCGTCGGCCATGGCAGCATCGGGAGCGATGACGGTGGCACTGAGCACGTCGGTAGTCACGGGACGCCCGGTGAGGGGGCTTATCGTGTGGCCGTAGCGTCGGCCGGTGTCGGCGTTGTCGCGGTAATTGCGATAGTTGCCTGAGGTGGCTATGCCGCAGTCGGAGAGGCTTATTGTCATAAGCTGCTCGTGGGTGGGAGTGCCGGAATTTTCAACCGGCGCGTCGACCTGCAGTAGCCACTCTGTGCCGCGGGCGTTGACTCCCGAGAGCGCGAGATCACCGCCTACTTCAACCATGCAGTCGTTGACACCGTTTCGCCGGAGCATGCTGACTACTTCCTGTGCGGCGAATCCTTTGCCTATCGCTCCAAAGTTGAATGAAGTGGCTCCGGTCTTTTTGGAAATATGGCCGTCGGGGAGAATGCGGCAGCCGGCTATGCCTACTGTGGCAAGCGCGGAATCTATGGCTGCATCGGTGGGAACTGGATGCCCGGCTGACGAGCCGAATCCCCATAACTCAACGAGCGGGCCGACAGTGGGGTCGCATGCGCCTCCGCTCATGTCAGCTATTTCCTTAGAAGCGAGAATGACGCGACGCAGGATGTGGCTTGCCACAATATCCTCACCGCGGTTGAGTGCCGAAACAGGGCTTTGGGGGTCGAATACCGAGATTTCGCTCTCGATCGCGTTCAGCAAAATCGTGATTGAGTCGGAGAGATCGACCGCCGATCGATAAGTGATGTTGCAGGTAGTGCCGCAAGTGAGGGCATGATAGTCGCGCCAGCGGTCACCACCGCACGCCGAGAGCGTCGCAACGGCGCAAAATGCCACGATAAACCTCAACACGACTTTCATACCACAAATTTAGATTATAAAATTATTAATCAAAAGTTGTGGCACGAAATTGTGTTGAAAAAATTGTGTTGCGAAAGTGTGGGTTTTCTGAGCGAAAGTGCCTGATCAGTTTCCTCCGCCTCCCTCACCGCCGGATGATGAGGCTCCACCCGACGAACCGCCTACAACGTCGTCGTTGGTGATGCTCTTGGCTACTTTCTTAACCGATGTGTTCAGGCTGCCAAAGCGGTAACTGATGCCTAAACCAAAAGTGGTCATGTTGTAACGATAGCTGCGCGAGCGCGATGTCATGCCTTCGTTCCATGTGCGGGTGATGTAGCCGGGGTGACGGGTGTGAATGGGGTTTGACACGTAGATGCGCACGCTCAGGCGGTCTTCTTTGAGGAAAGAGCGGCGGAGATTGAGCCCCCAGTACAAATCGGACAGGCCGTAGGCATACATGCGGGAGTACATGCCGGGTGTGGATACCCAATAGTTGCCGTAGGCAGAGAGGTGCATATTCCACGGGAGGCGCTGAGTGATGCTGCCGTAGAACATCTGTCCCCATCCCGATGCCTTGTCGCCACTTGATGGATTCTTCACATAACTGTAGTTGGCGCGTGCGTTGAACATCAGTGAAGTCTTGGCTGTAGGACGCCAGCTTATATACCCGCCGAGGCTGACGTTGCGTCGTCGGCCGGCGTTGGCGTAGTTGGAGTAGGTGTGATCACCCTCAGAATACTGCACGCTTATGATTTCGTTGTCGGCAAAGTCAAAACTGGAGTTGATGCTTGCCGAAATTTTCGCTCCCATGAGATTGTAGTTCAGTCCGAGCGAATTGACGCGCACGCTGGTGAGGTCGGGATTACCCTCGGATGTCTCGTTGGGGGAAGTGTTGACGGCAGGATTAAGGTAGTAGATGCCGGGACGCTGTATGCGAGAGCCGAAGGATAGCTTCAGCGAGTTGCGCTGATTGATGTTATACATCACCGAGGCGTTGGGCACCCAGTCGTTGAGGTTGGCAGAGAACGGCTCTTCAGATCCGTCGGGGAATTTTGCCGCCAGACGCGAATACTCGTAGCGTACACCGGCACGTGCTCCGAACTTGCCTACATTCAGACGGTAGTCGGCAAATAGCGCTCCGATGTCGGTGAGATGCTTGAAGTCGGTGTGGTCGGTATTGACGCCGACATACTCGCGCGTGGTGTTGCTGTGGTTGTCGCGGTGGATATATTTACCGCCTACGTCGAATGAGTTGGCTTTGTTGAGGGGGCGCGTCCAGTCGAGCTGCACGGTGTGCTCCATGCCGCTCTCACGGTTGTCGGCATTGATACCGGTGTAGGGCATCGGCACGTTCTCGCCGTCGGTGTACTCGGTCTCAGAAATGGATTTTTCCTGATTTCCCGATACACGGTAGGAGAGAATGATGGTCTCACCCTCGCGGTCGGTCGAGCGCTGATAGTTGAAACTCCCGTTGAGGTCGCTCCAGCGTGTGGGATTTGTGCGGGCGATTGTGTTGTAGCTATAAAGGCGGTTACCTGTGGCATCGTACATTGTAGTCGATGAATAGGTGTCGCTGTTGTTGGACATAAAGAACCCACCGAACTCCACGGTGAAGAGGTTGTATTTGTCGAGGTCAAGACTGCTCTCAAGTCCATAGTAGCCCATGACGCCCTTTGAACTTCCTGTGCTCTCAGAGGTCAGCCGGTTGCCGGTCTGTAGATAATTGGTTTCGGTTTCTGAGCGGTTTTTTGATGCGCGACGTGTGGTGTATGATCCGCCGCCATAGAATGACAGGGAAAATTTATCGTACTGCGCGGAGAGGAAGAGACTGGGAGTTGGGAAATTGTCGGTTGAGCTGTAGTTTAGTCCGATATTGCCCATCGCTCCCTTGGTTATGACATTTTTGACGGTGATGATGTTGAGAATTGCGGTCGTGCCTTCGGCATCCTCGCGTGCGCCGGGATCGGTGATAACCTCGATTTTCTGTATCATCGATGCAGGAAGCGCCTTGAATATCTCTTTAGCGTTGTTGCTGTAGGAGTTGTTAGGGCGGCCGTTTTTGTAGATCTTGAAACTGGTTGAGCCGTTGACTTTGATTGTCCCGTCGGGGTCGACGCTAACGAGTGGCACTTTGTTGAGCGTCTCGCTGAGCATGGAGGTGGAGGACTCGACATCGCTTGTCACGTCGTAGCTGATGCGGTCGATCTGCACCGACACGAGCGGCCGGGCTGCCTCGACCACGACCTCGCCGAGCAGGTTCTCGTCGGACTGCGTGGTGATGGTGCCGAGGTCGACAACGGGATTTGCCGGAGTAACTTCAAATTCCTTGACAGCCGGTGTCTTTCCGACCGATATTATCATCAGTCTGTAAGCCCCCGCCTCTTTAAGTGCAGAGGAGAAAGCGCCGCCGGTGTCAGTCACACCCACGCTGACAGGCTTGACAGAAT
>CAMWSY010000160.1 GCA_947176995.1 uncultured Porphyromonadaceae bacterium
TTATGTGTATACCAGACAGCATCAACACGACTCCAGAGATACTGCACACAGCAGGATTCAGACTCGAGAAAGGAGGCCCCGGCATCGGGACTGCATCGGGACACAATTCAGCCGGTGAGAAAATCGAAATAAGGTGGAGGGAGTCAAAGACTCCGATAAACCCTGAAAAATCATCAAACAGAGAACCACGCCTCGAAAATCTTGCTATAAGTGAGCTTGAACAGCTGATGCGCAAGGCTGTAGAAAACGAGGAGTATGAAAAGGCTTCTGAAATAAAACGGCTCATCCGCCAGAAACGCGGTGACACAGAAACAATCTAAAAGGCTACATAATACTAACCAAATCACATTACAAATCCCATGAACAATATACGCCTTCGGCTTATAGTGATGAACTTCCTTGAGTTTGCAATCTGGGGAGCCTATCTAATCTCATTGGGTAATTTTCTGGTAAATGAAGGTTTAGGCCCTAAGATCTACCTGTTTTATACTGTGCAGGGGCTTGTATCACTATTCATGCCGGCACTTGTGGGTATCGTGGCCGACCGCTGGGTACCAGCTCAACGTATGCTGAGCGGCTGTCAGGTACTCGCCGGAGTGTTTATGATGGCAGCCTCATTTTACTGCCTTATGGCGGAGACTGTTTCATTCGCTCCCCTCTTCACGCTGTACGCTTTTTCAGTGGCGTTCTATATGCCTACCATCGGACTTGCTAACTCCGTGGCCTATTCATCGCTGACACGCTACGGCTATGACACGGTAAAGACCTTCCCCCCGATAAGAGTGTTCGGCACGGTAGGTTTCATAGTAGCTATGCTTATGGTCAACTTCATCAGCATCGACGGGGTGCAGATGCAGTCCTCCCCTCTTCAGCTGATGCTTTCAGGTGCATTCAGCATTTTCCTTGCCGTGTATGCGCTAACTCTACCCAATTGCCCGGTAAGCAAAACATTGGGCGGAAACTTCTCGATTTCAGAAGTTCTCGGGCTAAAATCCTTCTCACTGTTCAAAGACCGCAAACTTGCGATATTCTTCATATTCAGTTTTCTTTTAGGAGTTTCGCTCCAAATCACCAACAGCTACGGCAACAGCTTCATCTCTTCATTTCAGAATGTTGCCGAATATGCCGATTCATGGGGAGCAAAGAATGCAAATGCTCTTATCTCGCTGTCGCAGATAAGCGAAACATTCTGCATCCTTCTTATCCCCTTCTTCCTAAAGCGGTTCGGCATAAAGGCTGTGATGCTGATGTCGATGTTCGCGTGGTTTTTCCGTTTTGGTTTCTTCGGGATTGGCAATCCATCGGACGGTGTGGCACTCTTTATCATGTCGATGATAGTTTATGGTATCGCGTTTGATTTCTTCAATGTCTCAGGATCTCTTTACGTGGATATGCAGACCGACGCTTCGATGCGCAGCAGCGCACAGGGACTTTTCATGGTGATGACCAACGGACTGGGAGCAACAGCCGGCACACTTGCCGCCGGATGGGTAGTGAATAACCTCGTGTTTACACAACCTGAGGGAATCGCGCAGATAGAAGGCTGGCACACATCATGGCTGATTTTTGCCGGATATGCGCTACTGGTAGGTATTCTTTTCTGGATAATATTCCGGTCTGTGCTTAATTCCCGCCATAAACTCTCAGTAGACGAGACTTTTGAAATGGAAGCCGATGCGGAAGTGAGTATAGCCAAGGAAATCGAGCATAAAAAGTAGATCATCAGATGATACGGTTTTACGCACCAGACATTGCCAACGATCCCCGGCTGCCTGAAACGGAGTCGGGACACTGCATACGTGTCCTACGCCATAAAGAGGGCGATGAAGTGGAAGTGATCGATGGCAAAGGGGGGCTATACAGATGCGTGATAGCTGACGCCCGTCCCAAAGGTGTGCTTCTTGAAGTTGTCTCACAAGAACAGATCGCTTCTCCGTGGGGTAATGAAATCACAATTGCAGTCGCTCCGACCAAAAATGTCGACCGCATGGAGTGGATGATAGAAAAGCTGACTGAAATCGGGATAAACCGTTTCGTGCCTGTGAGATGTGAACATTCAGAGCGAAAAGACCTCAAAATAGAAAGAATCGAAAAGATCGCCATATCAGCAATGAAACAGTCACTTAAAGCGACAATGCCGGTTCTCCAACAGGTCACACCACTTCGCCACTTCATAGAAACATTACCGCCAACAGTGACAGCACGCTACATAGCCTACTGTAACGATGAGGTTTACGAGCGGCGTCTGCTTGCTTCGTCGATAACTCCCGATACCGATTGCGTTGTACTGATAGGGCCGGAGGGTGATTTTTCGCCAGAAGAAGTTAAATTTGCAGTCGATAACGGTTTTGTTCCTGTAAGTCTCGGCCCTTGCCGACTGCGCACAGAGACAGCAGCTGTTGTCGCAGCCGACACGATACACATCGTCTCAACCCTGAAACAAGCTTTATAGCCCAATATACTTCATTTCAAGAAATAATAAATAAAAACAATAAATAAGTCATTCAGCATGAAACTGAAAGCACTGATAGCCGCTCTGTGTCTCACCGGCACACTCACCGTGTCGGGTCAGACAGCACCGCTTGACCCTGTGACTCAGGCAATGATGAAAGTCTACGAACAGGTACTCACCGCCAATCCTAAGGATTACGAGACTTACTTCCGCCGTGCAAGCGAGTATTACAACCACGACCAGTATCTCCGCGCCCTATCGGATGTGGAAAACGCTATCAAATATACTCCCGCGACAGAAAAATCACTCCAATTTCAGGAGTACAGCCTGCGAGGCAACATCTACTGCATGACCGGAAGGTATGCCGAAGCTCTCACCGATTTCAAGAAGGCTCTCGAACTTGATCCCACAAGCTATGTCACGGTCTATGAAATCGCCAACTGCGAATATGAAACCGGTGACTACGAATCGGCAAAAACCAACTACAAGAAGCTCCAGCGCCTTAACAACCGCAGTACAGAAGCCCTTGTGGGTCTTGCACGCATCGCAGCCAAGGAAAATAACTTCGGTCTTGCCAACGATTACATCAACGAGGTGGTTGATCTCGCACCGGCCACGGCAGAAAGCTATATCCGTCGTGCCAACGTGCGCAAGATCATGAACAACAATTCGGGTGCAGTCGAGGACCTGCTTGTTGCAATCTCTATCAATCAGGGGAGCAACCGTGCCATTCAGGAGCTTGTGATCATGGGTAACACCGACTACACGGCCACAATGACCGGACTGAGTGCCGCAATACGCACCGCTCCCAATGTGGCACTGTTCTATTACCTGCGTGCAACCATAGCCATGTCACACTACCGCTATCAGGCCGCTCTGACCGATTTCCACACGATTATCGATCAGAACCTCTACAACTATCCCGGCCTCTATGATGCGATGGCACAATGCAATCTGGCTCTCGGTAAATATCCTGAGGCTCTCAAGGAATGTAATTTCGCAATAGGATTTGCCGATGACAACGCGCCTTACTACATCACGCTCGCCAAGATACGCCGTGCGATGGGTGAATCGGAACTTGCTCTCGAGGCTTCGGAGAAGGCCGTGACAAAAGAGCCGCGCAACAACGAAGCTCTTGTGGAGAACGGACTTTGCCTTGTCAGCGAGAAGAAATATGATGACGCTGCCGAGAAATTCGGCGAGGCAATGGTGAACGATGACACAAACGCATGGTACTTCATGCTCCGCGCATGGGTTCTTAACGACTATCTCAAGCAGTCGAATGCCGCTATCGCAATTTACCGCCGCGTACTGGAGCTGGAACATCCCGAAACTGACGTACGTTCGTTCAAGGGTTTCGCCTCACTTTTTGCCGGCGACCGCAAAGCCGGTGACGCATGGATAGAAGCAATCCTCGCTCAGCCCGACAATGACGGTATACTCAACTATTACGGAGCCTGCTACTATGCTCAGGCCGGTGATATTTACAAGGTATTCAAGTGCATGGAAACGCCGCTTACCCAAGCCTATGCCAACGC
>CAMWSY010000161.1 GCA_947176995.1 uncultured Porphyromonadaceae bacterium
GGTCAATCCTGCAACAGCAGCAAATATTAATGCAGCGAAAAATCTTATCATGGCAGTAGTATTAAGTGGAGTGTAACGCACTATATTGCAAAGATAACAATAAATCTAACACAGACATAAACCATATTGAAGATAATATAAACCGAATATAAAGAGTAGGGGCGCGCGAAAGCACGCCCCTTTTATCGTCTAATGTTTGGATTCATCTGAGAGTAGGGACGCACAACATCATGCGTTCCCCCGAATCTTACTCTTCTTCACGCTCCGGCAACGGTTCGGAGGCATCGACCAGCCTGAAACCGGCTGATCGCAGATCATCCCAATAACCGGGATATGACTTGCTGACGACTTCGATATTGCGGACAATTATTCCCGGCACAAACAATGCGGTCGGTGCAAACGCCATGGCCATGCGGTGATCGTCGTAGGTATCTACTTCCGGCAGTTGTGTTATCGGCATTCGCCGACCATCCCAACGCAGGGTGTGATCGCCCTCCGTTTCAAGTATAAAACCGAATTTAAGGAGTTCGCGGCACAATGCATCTATGCGGTCGGTTTCTTTTATCCTAAGCGTCGACAATCCTCTCAGGCAAAATGGCAGACCCAGCATCGCGGCTGTTACGGCCACGGTCTGGGCGAGATCGGGAGTCTCGGTCATGTCGAGATCTATGCGCGAGTACACTTCGGGACTCGGAGTGAACTCAGCGGCATCAGCCACATCCTCCGATTCCAGACAGATTACTCCCATACGCTCAAAAATGTCGATAGCCGCACTGTCGCCTTGCAGACTTCCTTCGGCTTTCAGTCCCGGCAGAGTGACAAATCCGGCAGATATGGCCGATATTTCCGCCCAGTACGATGCCGCGCTCCAGTCGCGTTCGCTCTCCGGGCCGTCGGCAGGAGCTTCGTATGTTCCGGGAGCAATATCTATCATCTGCGGATAGCGGTCGACCTCTATGCCGCGGTTCTCCATCATTGCCATTGTCATCTTGATGTAGGGGAGGGAGATGACCTCACCGTCAAGATTTATGCGAAGACCCTCGGTCATCGTCGGGGCAACCATCATCAGTGCCGAGATGAATTGCGAACTGATATTGGCCGGTAGTGTTACCTCACCTCCGTTGAGATGGCAGCCGGTAATCTTGAGTGGAGGGAATCCCTCCTCTCCGGCATAACTGATCGACGCCCCGCATTCACGCAAAGCGTCCACAAGCGGGCCGATAGGGCGGCGGCGCATACGCTCCGAGCCGTCGAGCGTTACCTCACACCCGGGAGTGGCAGCATAATAGGCTGTGAGGAAGCGCATGGCCGTCCCTGCTGCACCTATATTCACAGTCGTTGCACCCGCCGCTGAATCCTTCAGAGCCTTTACTATAGCGTCGGAATCAGCACAGTCGGCCTGAGTGGGGGCGGGAGTGTTGCCGGGGGTAAGCGCGTGGAGTATGATAGCTCTGTTGGCTATGCTCTTAGAGAGTGGAAGCGACACCGTCGCCTCGATCATCTCCTCAGGCGGAAAGATTCTGTAATCCATACCTCTTATTTTCAGAGAGCCTTCTTGAGTTGTTCGAGGGCTTGCTGAAGTGTCTGGCGCGGACAACCGATGTTGAATCGCATGAAACCGTCACCCTCTTTGCCGAAAATGAAACCGTTGTTGAGTGCAAGTCCGGCCTCCTCGATGAAGAATTTATCGAGCTTGTCATGTATTTCGCTTTCGCCCGGATATAGCGCGCGGCAGTCGAGCCAAGTCAGGAACGAGGCCTGCGGGCGCACTGCCTTTATTTCCGGTATTTCTTTGTTTAGGAAATCCTCAAGGAAAAGCTGATTGCCTTCAAGATAGCTGATAAGATCGTTGAGCCACGTGTCGCCGTGGTCGTAAGCTGCTATTGTGGCGGTCGTTGCAAAGAATGTAGGATCATCAAATTCATTACCCTTCATCCATGTGAAGAAGTGCTCGCGCATCTCCTTGTTCTTGATCACCACCCATGAGCTTACGAGTCCCGCAATATTGAAAGTCTTTGACGGAGCACCTAATGTGATGGAGATTTCCGCAGCCTCGTCGCTCACCGATGCGAAGGGGATGTGCTTGATACCCCACAGCATCAGGTCCTCATGAATTTCGTCGGCAATCACCTTTACGCCATGACGGTGGCATATCGAGGCCACGCTGCGGAGTGTCTCGGCATCCCACTGTATTCCTATCGGGTTATGGGGATTGCAGAGTATCATCATTTTCGGCTTGTGCTCGACGATTTTCTTTTCAAGATCATCAAGATCCATCTCATAATTTCCGTCGGGCAGGCGACGCAGCGGGTTGTGCACAAGCTCCCGGCTGTTTCCTTCGGGAACAAATGTGAAAGGGTGATAAACTGGCGGCTGAATCAGAATCTTGTCACCCGGCTCTGTGAAGCGGTTTACTATGAATCCTATAGCTTTTACAACGCCCGGAACGTATGTGATCTCGTCGCGCTCAACTTTCCAGCCGTGACGGCGCATGAGCCAGTTGATGATCGACTGCCAGAACTTCTCAGGCACCGAGGCATAACCGTAGACGGGGTGTGCGATGCGCTTCTGCAAAGCCTCGGTAATTTCGGGGAGCACGGGAAAATCCATGTCCGCTACCCACGCGGGAAGAAGATCGGCGTGTCCGTAACGTTTTTCAAGTTCGTCATATTTGATGCAGCCGCTTCCGCGACGCTCCACGTATTCGTTAAAATCGTAAGTCATATTTATTTTCTTTTTAATCATTTATAAGTGCTACAGCAGTCGCTGCAATTCCCTCCTTGCGTCCCGTGAACCCTAAATGCTCGGTGGTTGTGGCTTTCACAGATACGCAACCGATAGGAATCTCAAGGTCATTAGCTATATTTTCGATCATTTGGGGTATATGAGGCAGCATTTTGGGAGCTTGGGCGATTATCGTGACATCCACATTGCCTATGCTGTAGCCGGCTTTGTGAAGCAGATCTCTGACGGCACGCAGAAGCACCCGCGAGTCTGCCCCCTTGTATCGCTCGTCGGTGTCGGGGAAGTGGTAGCCAATGTCGCGGAGTGCGGCAGCTCCGAGCAGAGCATCCATCAGAGCGTGGAGTGCCACATCGGCGTCACTGTGACCGAGCAGTCCGAGATCGTGCGGAATTTTCACGCCGCAGATCCACAGGTCGCGTTCCGGCACCAGACGGTGCACATCATATCCTTGTCCTATTCTGAACATATATGTAGTTTTATTTTATTTCATTTCATTATCCGATGGCCAGCACTCTGTTTCATCGGCTATTTCAGGAATCGTCGACGAGTAATAGACCGGATCATGGCCGGCCTTGCGCTGCTGCCGGTAATCGGCAAGCAACCGCATCGCATACTTTCCAAGCACAATAAGTGCCGCGATATTGCATAGAGTCATCAGTCCCATCGTTATGTCGGAGATCGCCCAGACAAATTCGAGAGTAGAGAGCGCACCGATCATTACCATTGCTCCGACTATCACACGGAACGGATATATGATCTTACGGCTTTGATGTATGAAATTCAGGTTTGTTTCGCCGTAGTAGTAATTTGCTATGATGCTCGTTGTTGCAAAAAGATAGACTGATATTGCAACAAACCATGTAGCCGCCTTGCCAACCTGAGTCTCAAGAGCATATTGCGTCAGCTCGATTCCTGTCAGTCCGCAGTCAAACACTCCGCTGCACAGGATGATGAAAGCCGTGGCTGTACACACAAGCAGGGTATCGGTGTAGACGCCGAGAGCCTGAATAAGACCTTGTTTCACAGGATGGCTCACAGCTGCTGTTGCCGCTGCATTGGGGGTCGATCCCTCGCCAGCTTCATTGCTGAACAGCCCACGCTTCACCCCGAGGATCACCGCCATGCCGAATGTGCCTCCCATCGCCTGCTCAAACCCGAATGCGTTGGTTACGATCAGTCTCATTACTGCCGGAAATGCAGTGATATTCACTGCGATGATGTAT
>CAMWSY010000162.1 GCA_947176995.1 uncultured Porphyromonadaceae bacterium
ATTCTGGATCGATGGCCGCGGGCATCACTGCGGGCTGCCCAACTGGGGCGGATGGGGCAACGATGAAGCTGAAAGATGGATCAAGGCCAACACATACGCCGACACGACTCTCTATGGCACACACTCGCGTCCGTCGTTCGGCCCCTACGCTCAGGACTCTATTCCACTCACGGAGCAGGAAACTATCGAGGGTCATGCCGTGCGCGCAACTTTATACCTCACTGGAGTCGCATCGGCAGCCGCAGTTGACGGGAATCAGGACTACATTGACGCAGCAAAACGCCTGTGGGACAACATGGCCGGACGACGCATGTACGTCACCGGCGGTGTGGGTGCGATCTCGTTTGATGAGAAATTCGGCAACGACTACTATCTCCCCTCCGATGCCTATCTTGAGACATGTGCTGCTGTGGGAGCGGGATTTTTCAGCCAGAGACTTAACGAGCTCACCGGCGATGCGAAATACATGGACGAGTATGAACGTGAACTCTACAACGGTGTGCTGACAGGCATATCACTGTCGGGCGATAACTACACCTATCAGAATCCGCTTAACTCCACCTCCCACTCACGCTGGGAGTGGCACGGCTGCCCGTGCTGCCCTCCCATGTTCCTCAAATTCATGGGAGCAATGCCGGGATTCATCTACTCGCACAAGGGTGATGATCTGTATGTCAACCTCTTTGCCGGAAGCAGCGCGACGATGCCGGCCGACGGGACAGAAGTGAGACTCACACAGACGACTAATTACCCGTGGCAGAGCTTGGTGACTGTTGAGGTTGATCCTGAAAAGGACGCCGATTTCGCGCTCAATCTGCGAGTACCGGGATGGGCACGCAGTCAGGAGAATCCTCACGGACTCTACAACTCCTATACTCCCGGACAGATAGCGATTGCCGTAAACAAAGAGGAAATCCCTGTGACCATGCAGGACGGCTATGCACGCATCGAGCGGAAGTGGCAGAAAGGTGATGTGGTCGAGATGGTGCTTCCCATGACTCCGCGTTTCATCGTGGCCGACAATGCCGTGGAAGAGCTTAAAGATCAGGTTGCTATCGCAGTCGGACCGCTTGTGTATTGCCTCGAAGGTTGTGACAACGACGATCTTGCCGAACTCAGCATCGACACCGCCCAGCCGCTGAAGTTCGCAGAGATACTTACCGATCTCGACAATGCCACAAGCCTGACCGGTACGGCAGTAAAGGCTGACGGCAGCGAGACAACATTCACTGCCATCCCCTACTATCTGCTCGGCAACCGTACCAAAGGTGCCCCCTACAAAGTGTGGATGCCTGCAAAGAAGTAATTACACAACCGACTGAATTCAACAGAAATGGATGTCAGAATAGACCCGTCGTGGAAGGAAGCGCTTGCCGCCGAATGGGACAAGCCTTATTTCACCGCACTGACTGATTTTGTGAGGACACGCTACCGCCAAGCCACAATCTATCCACCTGCATCAAAAATATTTGCGGCATTCGATACCACTCCGCTCGACAAAGTGAAGGTCGTAATACTGGGTCAGGATCCCTACCACGGACCGGGGCAGGCAAACGGCCTCTGCTTCTCGGTGGCAGGAAACATAAAGCTACCCCCATCGCTTATCAACATCTTCAAGGAGATATCGACCGACCTAGGACTGCCTGTGCCTCCGGTCGACGGCGATCTGAGCCGTTGGGCGCGTCAGGGAGTGCTTCTGCTCAACGACACACTGACCGTGGAGGCCGGACAAGCCGGATCACATCAGGGACGCGGATGGGAGCAACTGACAGCGGCCGCCGTTGAATGCCTGAACCGACGCTGCGAAAATCTGGTATTCATGCTGTGGGGAAACCATGCACAGAAAAAAGGAGCGATGATCGACCGCTCGCGACATCTGGTGCTTGAGTCACCACACCCGTCTCCCCTGTCGGCTCACCGCGGTTTCTTCGGCAATCACCACTTCTCGCGCGCCAACCAATATCTGACCGAACACAATAAAACACCCATAGATTGGAGATGACACTACAGGAACGTCACGAGAAAGCCCGCATTCTACATCAACAGGGCTATAACTGTGCCCAATGCGTGGCACTGGCATTTACCGATGTCACCGGACTTGACGAGACCACTACCGCACGTGTGGCCGCCGGACTGGGCGGAGGTGTGGGAGGCACGGGAGAGATCTGCGGCGCGCTGACAGGCGCAACAATAGCTGAAGGGCTCTTGGATTTCACAAAACCGGCCGACAAACCGGCCATCAATGCCAAAGTGAAGGATGTGTGTCAGGAGTTTGCCGCGCTCAACGGCGGCATGGTGCGCTGCCGCGGCCTGAAAGGCAAGGAGAAGAAGCCGTGCATGACCCTTATTGAGGAAGCAATCACAATCCTTCACAACCGCCTCTGACGATTTCCAGACAACTTCAATCCCTATTCACACAGGCGGGCAATCAATTCCGATCCAGTCATAACATCCATCTTGGAAAATGCAAACAGCTTTTTTCCAAGATCCTTTAATGACGCCCCTATGTGATAAACTGTTTCATCAATTATCAGGAAACGGTCATGCGACTTAGCATAACTGTGGAGCGTAATACCCGGATACTGAGTATTATGCTTTTCAACATCCTGACGCAACTGACGTGAAATCTGTCCATCGTATATGTCTACAGTCACACCGTGCCTGCGTTTGGACAATTGGACTAATACAGTGTCATCAATATAATTATCAATAACAACAATGCGCTTCTGAGCCTACTGGATCATGTCAGCAACAAGGGCGTATGCATCAAAGATCTGACCATTAAAGAAAATGCCTTCTCTCGGTTGGAGGGAGGTACGCACAAAGAAATCCACCTTTTCATCAAGCTGCAAAAAGTGATGATCGTATTCAGAAAAACGACGATCCATCTTATCTTCAAGCTGCATCAGGCGCTGATTGACCGAATAACCGCGAAGCAAATATTCTTTAAGTATCTTGTTAGCCCACTGACGGAATTGAATGCCTCTTTTGGTATTTACTCTGTAACCAACAGAAATAATCACGTCAAGATTAAAAAATTCAAGGGTGCGCGTAACCATACGATTTCCCTCTTTTCGAACTGTTCGGAAATTCCGAACAGTTGCCTCCCTTGTGAGCTCTCCCGAATCAAATATATTTTTCAGATGCTCACTTATGTTAGCCTTACTTGAAGCAAATAATTCTACAATTTGTGTCTGAGTAAGCCACACTGATTCATCCTCAACCCTCACATCAAGGGCTAAAGTCTCATCTGGATGATAGATTATAATCTCATTGTCGCGGGACGCAGCCATGCACAATAGAGATATAAAGCATCGACAAAGTAAAGATTAATGCTTAGAAGTAGCGGGCTACCGACAGGGAGAAATATCGGTTGCGGGCACTGAACTGGTCGAGTTTCACGGTCTTGAGCGCATAGGTCATGCCCCACGTGTAGGCGATCTGCACCTGCCAGCGACGGAAAAGCTCGAAACCTCCACCGGCACGCACTCCAAGTGTGCCACCTGCAAAGTCGATCGCTTTCTGATTGCTGTGACCGATAAGGAAGTCAAACACCGGGCCACCGAGAACATAGGGTGCTATGTAGTCTTCGAGTCCCTGCATACGCGTCCACTTGAATTTGAGGTTGAATGGTATCTCAAGATAGTGGAGGAAAACACGCTCGTTACCATATCCCTCGCTTGCCCATATCTCTTTCTGCCCGAGATTGACTTTGGCACCGCGCATACTGTAGAAAGCACCCACATCGATACCGAAACCGATACCGGGGAACATGAGTTCGCCGTTGACACCGGCACGCAGCCCGGGCGCTGCATTAATCTCGATGAGATCCTGCTTGAAATTGAGAGTAGAGTAATCGGCACCCACAGTGGGAGCATACCGGAACTGCGCACAGACCGGCAACATGGCTATCGCGGCAAAAAAGAGCAGCGTGAGTCGGCGGATCATATCTTTGATGTTAAAATAA
>CAMWSY010000163.1 GCA_947176995.1 uncultured Porphyromonadaceae bacterium
ACCCTGCAGAAACACACCGCTGTTACCGCGGCCCTGGCTCTGGCCGGTGATGTTTTCGGGAACCATCCATTCGAGGTGGAGCTGGAAACTGTCGAAGTTGTCTTTTGTCTGAATGTCGCCGTGCGATTTGTTTACGGTCATAACACCGTCGTGCACATCCCATCCGGCGGCCTCGCCTGTGCGTGAACTCTTCCACGCGTCGAGGTTTGTTCCGTCGAAGAGAACGATGGCATCGGAGGGAGCCGAGTTGGTGGTGATGTCACCGGGAGTCACAACTTTGGGCTGGGGTGTCCAGTACTCGCTCATGCCGGGACGCATTTTCTCGGGCTGAGGGTATTCCTTGGGGGCATCCTGTGCTACAGCTGCAATGGCAAAGGCTGAGAATGCCGAGAGAGCAATTATTTTTTTCATTGCGATTATGAATTGGGGTTGGGTTTAATTCATTTCAAGGCCTGAATCTCATCGAGATCAACGAGGCGGTGGATAATGGCGAAGATGGTGAGCGCTGCGGGGGAATGTATGTTGATCTTCTGACTGAGATTGCGGCGATGGGTGGTGACGGTGTGAACCGAGAGGCACAACTGATCGGCTATCTCTTTGTTTGACAGCCCCCGCGCAACAAGTCGGATAATGTCTTTCTCGCGGGTACTCAGCATCCGGGCGGTTGCTTCGGTGGCGGTTTCGGCAGCTTGGGGAAGTGCGGGTGCAACATCGTGGGACTGCAACTGCGATATTTCGACGAGTTTCTTGACGGCCGGCTCAAAAAGGATGTCCTCGACCGCGCAATGAGCCACGATCTCCTGCTCGCAGGTGATGATGTCGAGCAGGGCTGAGTTCATGAGGTTGCTGTCGCGCTGCGGAACGAATCCAATGATGATATCCTTGAGTTCCTGCAGCTTGCGGGCAACGTCGTCGTGGCGGTCGGAGAACAGCCCGGAGGGGCATGTGTCGGCAACGGCACGGTTGTCGAGGAGGTCGGAGATGAAGCTGAAGACGTTTTCGTTTTCAAACTTCATGTGGGATGTGATCTCGTCGACATACTCGTCGAAAAAATGAAGCAGGAGGAGCGACACTTCGGTGTCGCTGCCTCCTCCATAGGTGACTGCCTCAATGAGTTTCCGGCGAATGGAGGGGAGGAAGAAGCCGAGGAAGTAGGAGTGGGATCCCTTGAGATATTCCATCAAAGGGGCAACTTTAACTTCGGAGTCGTCGTATGGTAACTGACTGAGAAAGTTGGCCACGGCAAGAAATGTCGGTAGGTCGACTTTGCGTTTCCCACAGACTTCGGCTACAGTGGAGTCCCCGAATCCCAATGATATGCCGAAGTGGCTGATTGTGGTGAGCAACCGGCTGTTGCGCGCAATGAGGTCACGCAGTCGATCAGTGGGAAGGTAGGGGTTACACGAGTCCATGCCGGAGTGGTGTCATTGATGCTGAATGTGATGCGATATATTACATGTTCATGCCGCCGTCGACCTGAATCACCTGACCGGTGACGTAGCTTGACAGGTCGGAAGCGAGGAATGTAGCTACATCGGCGATGTCCTCGGGCTTGCCGCCGCGACGGAGAGGGATTTTCTTGGTCCACTCGGCGCGCACGTCGTCGGGGAGTGCGGCGGTCATGGCTGTCTCGATGAAGCCGGGGGCGATGGCGTTGGCGCGGATGCCACGTGAGCCAACCTCCTGCGCGATGCTCTTTGCAAGGGCGATAAGTCCGGCCTTAGACGCTGCGTAGTTGGCCTGACCTGCATTGCCATGCACGCCTACCACCGATGCCATGTTGATGATTGAACCGCTCTTCTGACGGAGCATGATGGGGAGAACGGCGTTGATGAAGTTAAAGGCACTCTTGAGGTTAACTGCGATAACTGCATCCCACTGCGCTTCGGTCATGCGCATCATGAGACCGTCCTTGGTTATGCCGGCGTTGTTGACGAGGATGTCGATGCGTCCAAAGTCGTTCTTTATCTCGTCGACAACGGTCTTGGTCTGGTTGAAGTCGGCTGCATTTGAAGCATATCCTTTGACTTTCACGCCGAGAGCGGCGATCTCGGCCTCGGTCTGCTTGGCGTTGTCGTCGATAACGAGGTCGGTGAAAGCGATGTTGGCACCTTCAGATGCGAACTTTACTGCAAGAGCCTTTCCGATGCCACGTGCTGCACCGGTGATAAGGGCTGTCTTTCCTTCAAGAAGTTTCATTTTGATAAAATATGTTTAAGTCTTATTGTAGTTCGTGTTTCTGCGCTTGAGGCCTTCGATGAGGAATTCGGCGATCTTGTCCTCGAGTCCATCGGGGCGCAGGCCTATGTTCTCGTAGTTGTGATTAACATAAGAGTAATATAATCCCTGCAGGGCCAGCACGAGGGTGGAGGCGAAGCGTTTTGCCTGTCGCGAATCAAACTCGCCGCTTCTCACTCCCTGCTCAAGCATGGACTGGAGGATGTTGTTTTCTTTCTCAAGAGCAAGCTTGCGCACGCGCTCGATGCGGGAGAGGTCGCGATTGAAGAGTGAACGGATTTTCTCGCTCATCGATGCCTTGTCGTCGACTTTGACCATGTCGATGCGTGCAGCGATGAAGGATTTTACTTTTTCAGTGGGGGAGAGCTCACTCTCGGCAACCTGACGCATACGGCTCACAAGCTGCTCGCTCTCTCGCTCAAGTATTGCATTGTATATCTCTTTCTTAGATGCGAAATAGGAATAGACGGTGCGACGGCCTCTCTCGGAAGCAGAGGCTATATCGGCCATGGTGGTGTTCTCGATGCCTTTTTTAGCAAAAAGCTGCCGAGCTACATCCATGAGCTTGTCGCGAGTCTTTGAAACCATCGAATGCTCTAATATTGAGAATATAATAAATGTTAAATGTGAACGTGTAGATGCAAATATAGTACATTCTTTCGGAAAACGGAAAAAAAGGTTAACTTTGCAATCGTCCAAGTCAAACACTTATGGGAAAAATCATCGCAATAGCCAACCAGAAAGGGGGAGTGGGAAAGACGACCACTGCCATAAACCTTGCGGCGTCGCTTGCCAGCGAAGGTAAGAAAACTCTGATAATCGACGCTGATCCTCAGGCCAATGCAACGAGCGGATATGGAATAGATCCGCGCACGATGTCTTCATCGATCTATGAATGTCTGGTAGACGGTTATCCGATGAAGGGTTCACAGGTCGCAACTTGTGTGGAAGGGCTTGACCTGATAGGCTCACGCATCGATCTGGCCGGTGCTGAACTCGAACTGATCAACAAGCAGGATCGCGAAAAGGTGCTTAAGAAACTTCTTGCCGGAATCAAGGATGACTATGATTATCTGCTGATAGACTGCTCACCTTCGCTCGGACTGATCACGGTGAACGCGCTGACAGCTGCTGACTCGGTGATAATACCGGTGCAGGCTGAGTATTTCGCGCTTGAGGGCATCAGCAAGCTGCTCAATACGATAAGAATCATCAAGTCGAAGCTGAATCCGTCGCTTGAGATCGAGGGATTTCTCCTCACGATGTACGACGCCCGCCTGCGACTCGCCAATCAGATATATGAGGAACTGAAGGGGCATTTCGCCGATATGGTGTTTGACACGGTGATTCCACGCAACATAAAACTCAGCGAGGCTCCGAGCCACGGATTACCCGCTTTGCTGTATGATCCTGAAAGCCGCGGCGCGACTTCGCACATCATGCTCGCCAAGGAGATTATAGCCAATCACAAACACGCCTGATAAGAGAATGCCGACACCTTCAAATAAGAAACAGCGTAGCGCTCTGGGGCGCGGTCTTGACACGCTCATCCCGATGGATGATGTGCCTGCCCGCGGCGCATCGGCTATCAATGAGATTGCTCTCGAAAATATTTCGGCCAACCCGGAACAGCCTCGTATAAATTTTGATGAGGAATCACTTGCAGAACTTGCATCGTCGATTTCGGAACTCGGTATAATCC
>CAMWSY010000164.1 GCA_947176995.1 uncultured Porphyromonadaceae bacterium
GGCATTCCTTGAACTCCACCCCACCAAGTATGCTGAGGAGCTCGTGAAGAAGATGGAGAAGAGCGGTGCTAAGGCTTATCTGGTGAACACCGGCTGGAACGGCACCGGCAAGCGTATCTCGATCCGCGACACCCGTGGCATCATCGATGCTATCCTTGACGGCGCTATCCTGAAGGCTCCCACCAAGAAGCTCCCGATCTTCGACTTCGAGATCCCGACCGAGCTTCCCGGTGTTGACCCGAAGATCCTTGACCCGCGCGACACATACGCTGATCCCGCCGTTTGGACGGAGAAGGCTGAAGATCTCGCTTCGCGCTTCATCAAGAACTTCAAGAAGTATGAGACCAACGAGGCAGGTAAGGCTCTCGTAGCTGCCGGCCCCCAGCTCTAATTCTTTAGGCGAATAACAGAGCGCGCTTTCTGGTTTTCAGGGAGCGCGCTTCTGATTTTTTTTGATCGGGTGGGCGTCCACGGGCGTAAACGCCCGTGGTTAACGGAAATGTCCGGCCTCCGGCCGGTGAGAACTCGGAGTGCTCTGAGTACTCAGGGTGCTCTGATATTTTTTTGGAGTGGAGGGGAGAGTTTTTGTGTGTGGTGGATTTTGCGGCAATTAGGGAAATGATGTATATTTGCACCTTAAAATAAACCAGTTCAAATAAAACCATTTCAGAACTTATCATCGCAATTATGCAGGGCGATACAAAATATATTTTCGTGACGGGGGGTGTGGTGTCTTCGCTCGGAAAGGGGATCATCTCGTCGTCGCTTGCAAATCTGCTTAAGGCCCGTGGTTTTCGGGTGACTATACAAAAGTTTGATCCTTACATCAATATAGATCCGGGTACGCTTAACCCTTATGAGCATGGCGAGTGCTATGTGACTGCCGACGGACATGAGGCTGATCTCGATCTGGGGCACTATGAGCGTTTTACCGACATACATACTTCACGCGCCAACAACGTGACTACGGGGCGTATCTATCAGAGTGTGATAGACAAGGAGCGCCGTGGTGATTATCTGGGTAAGACGGTGCAGATCATCCCGCATATCACTGACGAGATCAAGCGGAATGTGAAGATTCTGGGCAACACGGGCAAATATGATTTTGTAATTACCGAAATCGGTGGTACGGTGGGCGATATCGAGTCGCTGCCGTTTATCGAGAGCGTGCGTCAGCTCAGATGGGAACTGGGGGATGACTGTGTGTGCATACACCTGACCTACGTGCCTTTCATCAAGGCTGCCAAGGAGCTGAAAACAAAACCGACTCAGCACTCGGTGAAGCAGCTTCAGGAGGTGGGTATCCAGCCTGACATACTTGTGCTGCGCACCGAGAAGGAGATTCCTGCCGATATGCGCCGGAAGATCGCGCATTTCTGCAATGTGCAGCCGGAGGCTGTGATACAGAGCGTGGACGCTCCCTCGATCTACGAGGTGCCGATGATGATGCATGAGCAGCATATCGATGAGCTTGTGCTCCGCAAGGCCGGTATGGAGGTGAATGGCGAACCTGACATGAAGCCGTGGAAGGCGTTTCTGTCGCGCATGAATGAGGCTGAGGGGAGCGTGAAGATCGCTATCGTGGGAAAATACGTAGAGTTGCAGGATGCCTATAAGTCGATAAACGAGGCTCTGTTTCAGGCTGCGACCTACAATGGCGTGAAGCTTGATCTGCGGTTTGTGCACAGCGAGAAGGTGAACGGCGGAAACGTCGGCGAAATTCTGGGCGAGATGGACGGGGTGGTTGTGGCTCCGGGATTCGGTCAGCGCGGTATCGAGGGGAAATTCGTGGCTCTGAAATGGTGCCGCGAGAATGATGTGCCTACGTTCGGCATCTGCTTGGGAATGCAGTGCATGGTTATCGAGTTTGCGCGTAATGTGCTCGGACTTGGAGAGGCCAACAGCACGGAGATGAATCCGACGACACCTCACAATGTGATCGACCTGATGGAGGAGCAGAAGAGTATCTCCAACATGGGAGGCACGATGCGACTGGGCGCATACGACTGCCGACTTAAAGAGGGCTCACGCGCGGCGCAGGCCTACGGAAAGACGGAGGTGAGCGAGCGTCACCGTCACCGCTTCGAGTTCAACAATGACTACCGTGCGGCGTTTGAGGACGCCGGTATGCGTTGCGTGGGAGAGAACCCCGACACGCGTCTGGTGGAGGTTGTGGAAATACCTGAGAAGCGTTGGTACATAGGCACGCAGTATCACCCTGAGTACAGTTCGACGGTGCTTCATCCCAATCCCATATTTGTGGACTTCGTGGGTGCGGCTATCGCTTACGGGAAGGAGAAAGGTAAGGAAGGAAAGGAATAAGAATCATCACAAAAACAATAAAGAAATTTTCCAGAGAAAGGAATGGATAAGAATACACTGACGGGGCTTCTGCTCATGGGAGCCGTGATTCTGGGATTTACATGGCTCAACCGCCCGAGTGAGGAGGAGATCGCCGCCCGCCGTGCCGAACAGGCGCAGGCTGAGCAGATGGCTCAGACTGAGCCGGCGGCTCAGGCACAGCAGGAGACCGTCGCGGCCGACGAGGGGATGATGATGCCGGGTGAGAAGGCCGGGAAGGTTGTCCTCGCCAATGATCTGCTTCGTCTGGAAATATCGGAGCGCGGCGGCATGATCACGTCGGCGCGGCTGAATGACTACAACAGCTTCGCAAAGGGTGACACCGACACCGCCCGTGTTGATCTTATCAGGGAGAATGATTCGCGCTACGGCCTGACGCTGACAACGGCTTCGCGCCGGTTTGACACATCGAACTACCGGTTCACCCCGACAGTGGTTAACGACAGCGTGGTGGTGATGACAATGGATTTTGCCCGCGCAAGCAATCCTGCGGAGTTTGCTGACACGACCGGTATGGCCCAGCCTAAGGCAGCATCGCTCTCGCTGCGCTACACGCTGCGCCCGGGCTCGTATGTAGTGGGCGTGGAGGTGCTTCAGAACGGCATGAGCGAGTATGTGCCCATGTCGCTTGCCACGGCTCAGTTTGACTGGACCTATAAGATGGCGCGCAACGAGACGGGGCGCACCTTTGAGGAGCGCAACAGCGCACTGAGCTATAAATATCTCGGTGACTCGCCCGACGAGCTGTCGTCGGCAAAGGATGACTCGGAGAATCTGAACCAGCGCGTGAAGTGGATCGCTTTCAAAAACCAGTTCTTCTCGACGGTGATGATCCCGCGTGAGACGTTCAGCGCCGCCGAGGTCGAGGCTAAGGTTCTGAAGGATAATGCCGACTATGTGAAGGATATGAAGGTGGCTGCAACGATCGACTACTCGTCGGGTGCTGAGACGGCTTTTGCGATGGATCTGTTCCTCGGGCCGAACCTCTACCCGCTCCTGTCGTCGCTCGATGACGAGATCGACACTCCCGAGGATCTGAAACTCACGTCGCTGATACCTCTCGGCTGGCCGATCATACGCTGGATCAATACGCTTATCATCATACCGGTGTTCACTTGGCTCGGGTCGGTGATGAGCAACTACGGTATAATCATCCTGATCCTGACGGTGTTCATCAAGGTGATACTTTTCCCGTTCACCTACAAGAGTCTTGTGTCGCAGGCCAAGATGCGTGTTCTCGCTCCCGAGATCAAGGAGATCAATGACAAATATCCCGGGCAGGAGAACGCCATGAAGCGCAGCCAGAAGACGATGGAGCTTTACAGCAAGGCTGGTGCCAGCCCTATGTCGGGGTGCGTGCCGATGCTGCTCCAGATGCCTATCCTCATCGCCATGTTCTGGTTCTTCCCCTCGGCCATCGAGCTGAGAGGCGAATCAGTGCTCTGGGCACGCGGCCTGGCCGCTCGCGACGTGATCTTCACCCTGGGGTTCACCATCCCCTGGTACGGCAACCATGTG
>CAMWSY010000165.1 GCA_947176995.1 uncultured Porphyromonadaceae bacterium
TACATTGACAATTAAAATACGTTGAATGACCGAAATTGGCAAGTCGGTGGATTACACTAATTTGACAATTTTGGACATGAGGCATTTTAAGTTTCATTTTTAAACAAGCTCTAAGGCTATTGATGTGTCGCGATACCGCTCTCAGGCAGTTTCACGATTGTAAGTTCTATTCCGAGTTCTTTGATGCGCTGTGCGATCTTTTCGGTGATATTTGAATCAGTGATGATCTGGTCGATTTCATCCATGTTGGCGATCTTGCTGAATCCTCGGCGGCGGAATTTCGATGAGTCGGCGAGCACGATTGTTTTCTGTGCCGTCCGCATCATCGCCCTGTTGAGCGAAGCCTCGCGTATATCGGTCGTTGTGATACCGAAGTCGAGGTCTATACCGTCCACGCCTAAAAACAGCTTGCTGCATGAAAATTCATCGAGTGGCTGTTCTGCATATTTTCCCACCACCGACCGGCTGCTTTCACGCAGTGAGCCCCCGAGTTGTATTATATCTATCGAGTCATTGTCAGCGAGAATGTCCGAAACTTGGAGCGAAGCCGATATCACGGTCAGGCGGTTGATCGGCTGGATGGCACGTGCGAGAGCGAGCATGGTTGTGCCCGACGCGATGATGATTGAGTCATCCTTTGAGATCATCGATGCTGCAGCTTTGCCTATCAGCTTCTTCTCTTCGGTGGCAAGTTTCTCCTTCTCGTTGAGAGGGCGGTTGCTGATGTATGGGTTGATGAGGATTGCCTTCCCGTGGCTGCGGTAGAGCTTGTTGGCTTTCTCAAGCTCGGTAAGGTCCTTGCGGATGGTGACGGTCGAGACATCAAGCAGTGATGCAAGATCGGAAACCTGAATCAGCTCGTGGCGCATCAGAGTTTCCATTATGAGTTCATGGCGTTCTTCCTTTGTCATGATTAGCGGGGAGTGTAGTGATGGATGATTTTTGTGCAAATATAGCGAAATATATTAGTTAAATATGTGTTAAATGACCCTGTTTGATGATTTTGGTTCGTTTTTTTTATGCTTGGTTTTGAATATTTCGTAAAGAAATGTAATTTTGCAGCCAAACGAAAGCACTTGAGTGCTGAAACGAAAATAAACTGTGCTTTTTAATTTTGCATCACCAATCTGAAGGTGCCTGATTAAACAAAATGTAACGGTGGGCGCGAACTGATATATGGTAGGAGGACATAAACATTACGATGTGATAGTGATTGGCGGCGGAGCTTCCGGCGCCGGCACTGCGAGAGACTGCGCAATGCGTGGTCTGAAAACACTGCTTATTGAGAGATTTGATTTTACTGCCGGTGCAACCGGGCGTAACCACGGGTTGCTGCATAGTGGTGCCCGTTATGCTGTGACCGACCGTGAATCGGCCTCTGAGTGTATCTCGGAGAATATGATTCTCCGGCGCATAGCCCGTCATTGCGTGGAAGAAACCGGCGGACTTTTCGTCACCCTCCCCGACGATGATTTGGCTTATCAGGCCACATTTGTCGAGGCATGTCGCAATGCAGGTATTCAGGCCGATGTTATTGATCCACAGGAGGCGCGGCGGCTTGAGCCTTCAGTTAATCCTGATATTATAGGCGCAGTCACTGTCCCCGACGGTGCTATCGATCCTTTCCGTCTCACCACTGCCAACATTGTTGATGCCCGCCGTCATGGAGCTGATATAATGACCTATACTGAAGTCATTGATTTTGTGCGTGAAGGTGCGAAAATAGTCGGTGTGAAAGTGCGTGACAACCGCACGGGTGCTGTTTCTGAGTACTACAGCGAACTCACCATAAACGCCGCCGGCATCTGGGGGCACAACATCGCTAAGATGGCGGGAGTTACCGTCAATATGTTCCCCGCAAAAGGAGCGCTGCTTATATTCGGGCATCGTGTCAACAACATGGTTATCAACCGATGCCGCAAGCCGGCTAATGCCGACATTCTTGTGCCGGGCGATACGATATGCCTTATCGGCACAACCTCCGACCGTGTAGGCTTTGATCAGGTTGATAACATGACCGTGACAGCCGCCGAGGTTGATATACTCATGAACGAGGGAGTGAAACTTGCCCCCTCGCTTGCCACTACGCGCATTCTTCGTGCTTACGCCGGAGTCCGTCCGCTTGTGGCTGCCGACAACGACCCCTCCGGGCGTTCAATTAGCCGCGGCATTGTGTGTCTTGACCATAAGGAACGTGACGGTCTCGACGGCTTCATCACCATCACAGGTGGCAAACTCATGACCTATCGACTCATGGGAGAGTGGGCGACAGATCTTGCGTGTCGCAAACTTGGCGTGAATGCCGCTTGCCGCACTGCTGAGATTCCGCTTCCCGGCTCAGAGAAATATGAACCCGCTAAGCCCGCTTCAAAATCCCATATCATTGAGTTGAGCACCGAGCAGCAGGCCGCCGTTGAGCGTCATGGCACATTGGGGCGCAATATCGTCGATAAGAACCGCGATAACGACGCTGTGGTGTGTGAGTGTGAGCAGGTATCGGTTGGCGAGGTCGATTATGCCGTCTCCGAGCTCCACGTTCATAATCTCATAAACCTTCGCCGCCGCACCCGCATGGGCATGGGCACCTGTCAGGGAGGTTTGTGTGCATGTCGAGCCGCAGGGCTTCTTGCCGATGCAAATAAATGTGCCGCTGCATCCCTTGATGATCTTCAGTCGTTTATCAATGAGCGATGGAAAGGCATGAATCCCGTGGCGTGGGGCGATACTCTTGACGAGGCGCAGTTCATGTCATGGATGATACGTGGTGTGGGAGGTCTTGATGGTAATGTAGTTAAAAACTGATGGGAGGAAAAGAACAATGAGATTTGATACTGTAATAATTGGCGGCGGATTGTCGGGGTTGACTGCCGGAATCCGGCTGGCTGAGCAGGGACGCAAAGTTGCTGTAATCTCGTCGGGACAGAGCACACTGCATTTCTTCTCAGGATCGCTTGAATTGCTCGGACGCACCGATTCTGGCGATGTTAAACACCCTTTCGATGCTATTCCGTCTTTACCGTCGGCACATCCTTATTCGCTCATCGGAGAAGAGGAAATGCGGCGGCTTGCAGCTCCGGCAGTTGAGCTTCTCCGCCGTGCAGGTCTGCGGTTCGAGGGAGGCGGCGACACCAACAGCTGCCACCTCACTCCCTTCGGCATTGTCAAGTCGTCTTGGATATCTCTCGATGACTGCCTGACTTTTGAGTCGTCCGACAAATTCCCATATAAGCATGTTGGACTGGTAAATATAAGCGGATACCTTGATTTCTATCCTCAGTTCCTTTCGCTCGGACTTGATAAGATTGGGGTGAAATGCACCGTTAAATCGGTGACGGCACCTCAGCTTCAGGCCATGCGCAAGAGTTCGACCGAAATGCGCGCTCCCAACATGGCGCGTGTCATGACGCCTGAAACGGTCGGTTGTATTGCCGGGCTTCTTAATGAAATCGAGTCGGCTGTTGAGGCATTTATCATGCCTGCCATTTTCGGGCTGAATGACACCGTGGCGCTCGACGATCTCCGCAGCCGCGTTCACCGGCCGGTTTATTTCATCCCCACAATGCCCACTTCAGTTCCCGGCGTGCGTTCACAGATCATGCTGAGGGAACGTTTCAAGGCATTGGGCGGAAGTTATCTTTTGGGTGATAGCGTTACTGGAGGGGAGATCTCCGGCAATACTCTCCGTTATGTCACGACTGTCAATCTTGGTGGAGATCACCTTGAAGCCGACAATTTCATTCTTGCTACAGGTTCATTCCTCAGTCATGGCATAAAAGCGACACCATCCCGCATCTATGAGCCTGTTT
>CAMWSY010000166.1 GCA_947176995.1 uncultured Porphyromonadaceae bacterium
CTCCCCTGCTATGACAACATCGCCGGTGTGGAGGGTGAATGCCCGACTGGCCGCCGCGACTGCTTTGTCAAGTTTGCCGGTTAACTCTTCGATATTTCCGAAGTCAAGTGCTGGTTCTATTACGGCTATCTCTCCCAGTTCTATAGGCTTCGACACAAGTATGCTTCCGTCGTGGCTGAATACGGCATCGGCATACTCTGGCGCGAGATATTTTTCATCGTCGGGACGTGCCTTAACTGCAATAACTATATGGCTGTAGTAGCGGTGGGCAAACCGGGGATCGATGTGCCTACCGAGCCTGTCTATCACAACTCCTACGCCTGTCACTCCGCTCCAGCTCTCACTCCACCCGGGAAGGAAAAGTGGCGTACCGTGGCGCACGATGGCTGTTTCAACGGCAAGGCGGCACGCGGGAAGCGTCTGTTGGAGTGACACACTCGTTCCGGAAATACTTTCGGGAAACCAGATAAGTTTCATAATCTTCGGCAATCTATCACAGCTTCGACATAGAATATGGCCCGGATACTGGCGAGCGGCATCTCGATGTCGTCATACTGCGGGTTCTCGCTATGCAATGTCACGCATTCAGGATCGGCATTGCGACGCACACGTTTAACCATGCGGTAATCATCGGTCACCACTACGTAGACTTGTCCCCATATTATGGGAGAAGTAATGTCGACCTTGCGGATGGCAATGTATGAGCCGGCAGGTACAAGCGGTGTCATGCTGTCGCCCGACACTCTCACAAGCACGCAATCGGGATTCAAGCCCGGAATATTCACATATCCCGCAATATTATCGGATGCAAACATTCTTGAAAGTTCGACACCTCCGGCGGTCACATCCACATCGTAGAGCGGCGTCGATCCGGCGGCATTGCGCACCGCCAGTCCTGCTTCCATCCCGATACCCGTGAGGCTGTCACGCTCCTTTTCAAACGGATATCCTTCGCCGCTCACAAGCCACCGCTTCGACACTCCGGCATCGGCGACCAAGCGGTTTATAAATCCATTGGAAACCGGATGTTTTCCGGTAATAATCTTCGACAAGTTGGCCGGATCAATACCGAGCATCCGGGCAAACTGAGCCTGTGAGCGCCCCGAAAGCTTCACCACATATCTTATCCTGTCGGTAACATCGGGCTCTTCCGGCACTATGTCGGTTATCTCACTCATAGACCTACCTTCCATCAAAACAGCGTGGATTCACCGGGGATGCTGCGCTGACGTCCGAGATGGGCATAGGCAAGTTCGGTCGCCATGCGTCCACGCGGGGTGCGCTTGATAAATCCTTCCTTTATCAGATAAGGCTCAAACACCTCCTCGACCGTCCCGGCATCCTCGCCAATTGCCGTGGCTATAGTGCCGACTCCAACTGGGCCGCCGTTGAATTTGTCGATAATCGTTATCAGCAGCTTGTGATCGACCTGATCAAGGCCATAGCGGTCGATATTCAACGCCTCGAGCGCATATCGCGCAATATCAATGTCAATGCTGCCCGATCCCTCGACCTGCGCGTAGTCACGGACACGACGGAGCAGAGCGTTGGCGATACGAGGCGTGCCGCGGCTGCGCATAGCAATCTCTCCGGCTGCCTCTTCGCTACACTTCACGTTGAGCAACGCGGCGGAACGCAAGATGATCGACCGAAGCACGTTGTGGTCGTAATACTCCAGATGACACGGTATGCCGAAACGGGCACGCAACGGCGACGTGAGCAATCCGCTGCGGGTGGTGGCACCTATGAGAGTAAAGGGCGACAGCGAAAGCTGCACGCTTCGCGCTCCGGGCCCCTTGTCGATCATAATATCAATGCGGTAATCCTCCATCGCCGAATAGAGGTATTCCTCCACAACGGGGCTCAGACGATGGATCTCATCGATGAAAAGCACATCGTAGGGTTCAAGCGACGTGAGTATTCCCGCCAGATCACCCGGTTTGTCAAGCACAGGCCCGGAAGTGACTTTCAGGTTGACCCCAAGCTCGTTGGCAATTATCCCGGACAGAGTTGTCTTGCCAAGCCCGGGAGGGCCATAGAGAAGCACGTGATCCAGCGCATCACCTCTCTTGCGGGCTGCCGCCACAAACACTTTCAGGTTTCTGACGATCTTATCCTGCCCGCTGAACGAAGCGAAAGCCCCCGGACGCAATGCCCTCTCGATCTCTTGGTCACGCTTCCCCGCACCTTCCGAAACACTTTCCCTTATATCAAATTCTTCCTGCGACACAGTTTTGCCTCAAAGATACTTATCACCGAAATTCACGCGCGCATCGTTCACCATCTGCTTTATGCGCTGCTCCTCGCTTTTGCGGCATATCAGAAGCACATCGCCCGCATCGGCCACGATGTAGTCTTTCAATCCGTCGACAACAATGAGTTTATCCTCCTTAACCGCGAAGATATTACCCGTAGAGTCATAGGACAACACGTGGCAGTTCTGAGCCACGTTGCCCGCCTTGTTGCGTGGGGAGTTATCGTAGAGCGAGCTCCATGTGCCGAGATCGTTCCAACCGAAGCGCACCGTCTCAACATAGACATTGCGCGCCTTCTCCATCACTGCGAAATCAATCGAAATGCTCATGCAGCCGGGGAAATTCTCGCGGATAAAATCACCCTCGGCGGGAGTGCCGTAGAGATCCTGTCCACGGTCAAACACCGTGGTAATATCAGCAGCGTGCTTGCGTAGCTCGCGCTTGATCGTTTCCGCGCCCCAGATGAAAATACCCGAATTCCAGAAAAATTCACCACTTTGCAGAAACACCTCGGCAAGACTCAGATCAGGTTTCTCGGTAAAGGTTTTCACACGGTTTATATTCTCCACTTCCGTGGGACTTCCCACCTGTATGTAGCCGTAGCCCGTCTCAGGGCGTGTGGGCTGAATGCCGAGCGTGAGCAGGGCATCGTTGTTTTCTACAAATTCAAAACCCTTGCGTATAGCCTCCTCAAACTCCCGCTCGCGCGTGATGAGATGATCACTCGGTGTGACAACCATCGACGCCTGCGGGTCGAGCGCAGCCACGTGCCACGCAGCCCATGCTATACAGGGGGCAGTGTTGCGGCGTGCCGGTTCAAGCAAAATGTGGGCGTCATCAATGTCAGGCAACTGCTCCTTCACCAGATGGGCATAGTCGGCGTTGGTGACAACCAGAATATTGTTCTTGTCGACAATCGGCAGAATGCGATCGTAGGACATCTGCAAAAGCGTTCGCCCAGTTCCGAGAATATCGAGAAACTGCTTCGGGCACGCGCTGCGGCTATAGGGCCAGAAACGGCTTCCTATGCCTCCGCACATTATGACGCAAAAACGATGGGGATCTGTCATGATTATGTCTGCCTTTATGATTTATGGATTTAACAAAGATAATAAATAAACATCTTATTCCAAATTCCAAACTGAAAACTTATTCCAACTCCATCAATCGTATAACGTATATTGGCAGACAAAATATGTATAACAATCTCCCAATGGCCAGAATGTGGATATAGTGCAGCCGAATATGCCTCACGGCATACCCGGCTACGTCTTTAATCAACTAATCAGTTTCTCTTTTTCAATGCACTGACAAATGATTTTTAATCCTTTTATGATCAGAATCGGTTCATTTCATTTGTTCCTGCACCTTGACCTCTGTATCGGTCACGAGAAGAATTAAATGTATATTGCAGTGTCAGTATGAATGTGCGGTTATTTGTCGTATTAAAGCTATGTATAGTAACATCCTTGTTCAACAAAGTGGCATCACGGTTGCTCTTATTAAAGATGTCGTTGGCCTCCAAAGTCACGCTGAACTGATTAT
>CAMWSY010000167.1 GCA_947176995.1 uncultured Porphyromonadaceae bacterium
CGCTAAAACAATAATAATCAACCATATACCCCCCCCATTTCTATATGTAGCCAATTTATCAATTTATAATAAAGTACATTACTTAAAAGCGATGACTGCACCATATATATTGCAAATGCCGACGAGGCCCACTTGTTTATCATATTGCTTTTAAAACGTATTTTTGAAAAGAACATGAAAAGTCCAATAGCTGCTAACATTATTAACGGATTGTTATACCCTGTCATTTGCCAGCTACGTCCAAGATGCCCTGTCTGCCATAGCAGAAACATAAATACGCCTGTTATAACAGAAGGTACCAAATATAAAATAAAAGATGCGATCTTGCTTATTCTTAAAGGATAGTAACATATAAATCGTCCTATGCTATACATTAAAATAAATTGAATTAAATTATAACCATTAGGATTTAAAGGATTAAGCCATATAAATCCCAAATAACAAGATATAAATAAGAGAGATACTATAAAGAATATCTGAAACCGTTTGCTCATTTTTTCAAACATAAGATTAATCAAAGGCGCAAAAACTGTAAGGTATATATATGTATTTACAAACCAATATGTAGGATGAGAAAAAATCATCATTCTGGATATGGCCCCCTTTATATTTCCAATTGCCAGATTATATACTGTACAGAGACAAAATGTATATATCACTACCGTAATTAAAAGCGATATAAGCTTCTTAATATTAAACTTAATTGAAAAGTATCCTGATATGAGAACAAAACAATTTACTGCACAAATACACATGCAGTTCACTATTGTTGCAACTGGTTTTTCCCATTCTGAAAAATGCATTGGTAAAGTTTTGTCCCAAACTAAACCCGTTAATCCCATACCATGAACAATAGAGTGATGAATAATAATGAGAAACATTAACACCAATCTAAGCAGTTCAAATGATGATTCTCTTCTATGCATAAGTTTTATCCCTCTATAATTTCATTGCAACTCAATCAATAGACACCAAAAACAAAAGATCAGAACCAATAATTGAGTGTCCATCATTACTTAATCACTTATTGACAAAGATAATGCTTTTCCTCAAAAGATTTACAAAGTTTCCATATATAATTATGTCAGCCATTTAGCTATATCTAAACAGCCGACATAATTATTTTGAATTTCTCGTTACAGCAGCAGAGCGGCGATTTGGAAGGGCATTATCATCAGGCCGGTCACAAAGCCGATTATCGAAAACCAATAGGCACGCTCCGAGGAACGGCGCGCACCGGCACGGTCACCGTCGCGCCACTGGCGGTTGACCTGCGCGGCAAAGATGATGGCGATGACACCGAGCGGAAGCGAGAAAAGCGCAGCCACGACAATCGACCACCACAGATAACCGGGAGGACAAGTCGCGTCATCATCCGCCGTTGCTTCTGCCGTCTGCGTGGCAGCAGGCGCAGGCTGCACGACAACCCTCGCAGGCGGAGCCGGAGGGGTCATCATCACCGTTTCCTCCACCACAACGGGTGCCGATGGTGCAGGAGGCTGCACTGCCGGCCAGAGTTCAGCGGCAAGTTCTGGAATCTCCGATGCGGCAACCCATTGCGTCAGCCCGCGATGCCATGTATAGGTATCGGGGCTTATGCCCATTGCCTTGAGCTGAGCGGAAGTGTACGGGCCAGCATGATTGCGGTTCACCACAATCCAGTATTGGTTTTCTGCGGTTTCCATCATCAGAAGAATTTGGTCTCTGTGCCGAGTACCGATGAAAGCAGATTATTGGCCAGACGGCTTGCCCCGATGCGGAAAAGCTCAGGCGTGAGCCACTCCTCGCCAAGTACCTCTTTGACAACCGTGTAATAGGCTACTGCATCTGAGGTTGTGGAAATGCCGCCGGCAGCCTTAAAGCCGACTTTCTTACCTGTAGCCTCGTAATAATCCTTGATGCAACGCGCCATCACGTAGGCAGCCTCAAGCGAAGCGCCGGGATAGCCCTTGCCGGTCGACGTCTTGAGGAAGTCGGCACCTGCATATAGCGCGAGAACCGATGCCGCACGCACATTGGCCGCCGTCTGCAACGCTCCCGTCTCGAGTATCACTTTCAGGCGCGCCTGATGGCATGAATGTTTGATTTCGGCGATTTCATCGGTCACGCTCTCCCAGTCACCGTCGAGAAAGTCCCCGAGATTCATCACTATGTCTATCTCATCGGCACCATCAGCCACAGCGAGAGCTGTTTCGGCGATTTTTACCTCAAGGAATGTCTGCGACGACGGGAAACCTCCCGACACACATGCCACATTCACGTTGCTCACATCGAGTGTCGAGCGCACGACCTGCGCGAAATTCGGGTAAACGCATATAGCCGCCACCGACGGGAGTTCAGGATGCTCCTCGTCGAAGTCATTGACGCGCTCCACAAAGGCAGTTACCGAACGGGGTGAGTCAGTAGCGTTAAGCGTGGTCAGGTCGATAGTCGACAGCAGGAAACGCCAAACTTCGGCGTTATCGTTCTCAGCCTTATGTTCGGCGATGATTTTCTCGACGGCGGCGAGCACGGCGTTGTCGTCCGACGGAGCCGACGAAGCGTTGACCATCTGATGATATTTATCGGTATGAGCCACGTGGGAGTGGTCATGCTCATGGTCGTGACCGCAGCCGCAGTCATGGCCGTGATGATGTTGATGTTCCATAGTTGTGTTCTCTTAAGACTTCTTAAAGCGTTCTTTATCTCTAAGGTTTTTCTTTGCAAGATTGTTCATGAAGGCTTCCGTCAGGTCCACCCCGGTCTGATTGGCGATCGCAGCCACCACCCACACCACGTCGGCGAGTTCGTCGGCAAGCGAGTGCGCCCGATCCGACGCCTTGAACGTCTGGTCGCCGTAGGTACGTGCCATAAGGCGCGCCACCTCCCCCACCTCCTCGGTGAGCACAGCCATGTTGGTCAGCGGGGAGAAATAACCTCCCCCTACCTCGCTAATCCAGCGATCCACAGTCGCCTGAATTTCCGCAACCGTAATGCTGCCGCCGTCGTTCTCAGCCATCATCTTATTGTTTATTGTGGAATCACTTGCTGAGATCAAGCACGTAGACGCCGCGTGCGGGCATCAGCACCGTGTCGGTCACATCTATCACCTCGCCCGTCACGGCTTCCGTTCCCTTGGTGTTGTCGCCGATCACCTCCGCGAAGCGCGACATATCCACCGGGCGCACTGTATCTGAGCCGTTTATCATCACAAGCACAGTATCTTTCCCGTCAGTGCGGGCATACACATAGCATTTCGTCTGATTATCGGGAGTGTAGTGGATCAGTTTTCCTTCGGTCACAGGCTTGGATGTGCGGCGCCAGTTGAGCAGCTTGCTCGCGTAGTCCCAGCACTCATTCTGGAAGTCATCGCGTCCCTCGGCGGTGAAAGCGCTCTTGCTATCCTCCTTCCATCCGCCCGGGAAATCGGCTCTCATCGCATCTTGGCCCCCCATAGCTATCTCCGTGCCGTAGTAGATCTGCGGGATGCCACGGGTAGTGAGCAGGAATGCGAGTCCCTGCTTCAGTTTCCATGCCGGATCGCCCGGATTCATGAAGCGGCTTATGTCATGATTGTCGAGAAACGTCAGCACATGGTTGGGATCAGGTATAAGGAAATCCTGAGTGATCACCTCATAGATTTTGAAAAGTCCGGCCTCAGATCCCTCGCTCGTGTTGCTTTCGTTCAGAATCTCACGCTGTGCCGTAAAGGTCAGATCGAAATCCATCACCGTCTTGAGTTTCGGATCACTGCCATTTACCTTCGATCCGCGCTGCCACCATCCGGCCGCCGAGTTGCGGGG
>CAMWSY010000168.1 GCA_947176995.1 uncultured Porphyromonadaceae bacterium
ACATAACCCGGCTTACCGGCCGTCTCTCTCTTTTTTCGTTCAGCGGCTTCACGAAACAACTGCAATATCATAGTCAAGAAATGAGCAATCTCGTAAAACGTGCCGCAACCGGCATCATCTACGTCGGAGCAATAGTCGGATGTATACTCTGGGGAAGTGCCGGTGTGCTGCTCCTGACAATTTTGTTTTCGGCTCTCGGTATCGCCGAGTTTGTGACACTTTCAGATCACAATCAGGCTCCGCGCGCCACTTTCATACTTGACATTGCAGGTGCTATGCTTCTCACATTCAGCATAGCCATGTGCTACTCGCCCCTTCCACTCGCCACTCCCCTTTTCATGCTCTCGTGGCTGCTATGGCTACTCGGCCGCATGACTACCGAGCTCTATATCCACGAGGGGGATGCGCTAAACAAACTGTGCCACTCGCTGACGGCACAGGTCTACATAGCTCTTCCGCTTGGGTTGCTTAATCTTCTTAACGTGGTTTCGTGGAAGGTGACACTGCTGATGTTCGTGCTAATATGGCTCAACGACACGGGAGCTTTCATTGTAGGGTCGTCATGCGGACGCCGCAAACTATTTGAGCGGATATCACCGAAAAAGTCATGGGAAGGTTTCTGGGGTGGAATGGCTTTCTGCATAGCCTGTTCAACAGGTGCATATTATCTGATTCCCGGTTTTGATTCAATCATGCCTCTCGGATGCTGGATAGGCTACGGTGTGGTTGTTTCGGTTTTTGCAACGTGGGGCGATCTCGTGGAGTCGATGTTTAAGCGCGCTCTCGGCGTGAAGGATTCCGGTCATCTACTTCCGGGTCACGGTGGCATACTTGACCGTATAGACTCTCTTCTATTTGTTTGCCCGCTCACGTTTATCTATCTCGTAATAGTAAGGGCTCTGTTCTAAACTAAAGCATAGAATAATGAAAGTAGCGAGAATCAGGGCTATGCTGAAACCCTGGATGCTCCCGATCGCTATGGCCGGGGGGATCGTGTTTCACAACGCAATGGATTATCTGGCGGTGTTGTCGCCGTATCTGATATTTATAATGCTCCTGATCACTTACTGCAAGGTAAAGCCTTCGGAATTCAGGATAACACGGCTGTCGTGGTCGCTGCTGGCTGTTCAGGTCATAGGGGGAATAGGTGTCTATATGCTCCTCCGGCCTTTAGGTGAAACGCTCGCCCAAGCTGGGTTTATCTGCGTATTCTGCCCTACCGCTACGGCAGCTCCTGTCATCACCGGAATGCTTGGCGGAAGTGTGCCAAGGCTTGCCACATTCTCGCTTGTCAGCAACTTTACAGTGGCACTGACCGCTCCCGTCCTTTTCACACTGATGGGGGCACATGGACATGGCGCGGAACTCTCGTTTATTGAGGTCGCAGGGCTCATATCGCTGAAGGTTGTGCCGCTTATACTTGGCCCGCTGCTCATAGCAATGGTAATGCGCGTCACCGTGCCGCGCGCGCATCAAGCCCTCGCAACAAGGCAGGGGCTGTCGTTCTACATCTGGGCGGTGTCGCTTTTTATCGTCGTGGGTAAGGCGGTAAGCTATGTCATAGCCCACATAGGTGAACCGGGGGCAAGCGGAGGCCTTATGCTCGCCATAGCGGGAATAAGCCTCGTGGTGTGCTGTCTGCAATTTTTGGCAGGGCGCAAAATCGGCAACCGTTGCGGCGACAAAATTGCCGGAGCTCAGGGACTCGGCCAAAAAAACACGGTGCTGGCGATATGGATGTCTCTGACGTTTCTCAATCCTGTTTCATCGATCGGGCCAGCCGCATACGTTGCGTGGCAGAATACCATCAACTCAATCCAGCTTTGGGTTAAGTCACGTCGAGACAGTCATGAACGGCCGGTAGCCTGAAGCCGATGCACAAACTCGTAATTCTTTATGCCCCACTTCGGAGCGACAAGGAGTTCGGCCGGTGAGGATGATGTGAAACGCTCAATGGCGATTGACGGGGGAACAAGAGCGCATATCTTACGGCATAACGCCAAATAAGTGTCGGCGGTAAAGAGATCGAGTCTTATTTCACCACTCTCCCAACGCCGTTGAAGCGGTGTGCCTTTTATAACCTGCAACTGGTGGAATTTCAGTGATGAAATCGGGAACTCTACCGCGCGTCGCACAGTTTCAAGCATCATCGTTTCGGTTTCGTCGGGCAAGCCCATGATAAAGTGCAGCCCAACATCCAAACCTGCACTGACAGCGAGTTGCACGGTTTCGACGGTCTGCCGCCATGTGTGTCCGCGATTTATGAGCTGCAACGTGGCATCGTGGGAGGTTTCCGCTCCAAATTCAACAATTACCGGGTAGCCATCACGGTTTATCTCTCCTAACTGCCGTGCAAGCTGACCGGGGAAACAATCGGGACGGGTACCAATCACCAATCCAATCACATTCTCAACGGCCAAAGCCTCGCGATAGAGTTCAAGCAGACGCCCGGTAGAGGCTGAATAAGTGGAAGTATAGGCCTGAAAATATGCCAGATACTTCATATCTGGGTATTTGCGTCCGAAAAATGCTTTTCCCTTCACAAGCTGCTCGGTGACAGAGTCCGCCGGGCTGCAATAAGATGGGATGAAAGAGCGGTTATCGCAATAGATACACCCGCCGCGACCGATAGTGCCGTCACGGTTGGGACATGAGAAACCTGCGTTTACTGAAAGTTTCTGCACTTTGCAACCGAATTTCTCACGCAGATACTCTCCGTAGGGGGTAAAAAGACTCACCATCGTGTGGCTCTGTCAAGCAGAATAGCGTCGAGCAACGTCATTGCCGCCATAGCCTCGACAACCGGCACGGCACGTGGCAACACGCATGGATCGTGACGTCCTTTGGGCTTTACGGTAACAGGATCGCCCGATGATGTAATGCCGTCGGTTTCCTGAAGGAGTGTAGCCACAGGCTTGAATGCGACACGGAACACGACGGGCATCCCGTTGGTGATGCCGCCCTGAATGCCGCCGGAATTATTGGTGACAGTGCGCACATTGCCATCGGCATCAGTGATCCACCGGTCATTCATCTCGCTTCCAAGCGAACCGCACCCCTTAAATCCCATACCCACTTCAAAACCTTTGGCTGCATTAATGCTCATCATCGCCGAGGCAAGACGGGCATTGAGTTTATCGAACACGGGCTGGCCAAGACCGACAGGACCACCGGTAATAACGCCTGTGACAACTCCCCCGACGGTGTTACCCATACCCTTAACGTTGCGGATAAATTCCTCCATTTCCGCTGCCACGGTATTGTCGGGACAACGCACAGGGTTGGCATCGATGACAGCCGGATCATTGAGCACCTCATCAAATCCGTCGGGAAGCTGAATATGCCCGACACGCGATGTGTAGGCATATACCTGCACACCGATAGTGCGCAGAGCCTCCATAGCAAATGCGCCGCCTACGACGCGTGAAACTGTCTCACGAGCTGATGACCTGCCCCCACCACGATGGTCGCGTATGCCATATTTGCGGGAGTAGGTGTAGTCGGCGTGCGACGGGCGGCACACGTCACGCAGATTCTCGTAATCATGGGAATGCTGGTCGGCATTGCGGACAATAAATCCGATCGGTGTGCCGGTAGTTTTCCCTTCGAAGATTCCCGAGAGGATCTCGACACGGTCTTTCTCGTCGCGGGCGGTGACAATAGCACTCTGACCGGGACGACGACGGTCGACCTGACGCTGAATGCGCCCGAGATCGATTTCCACACCGGCAGGCATCCCGTCAATGACTCCGCCAAGTGCGGGGC
>CAMWSY010000169.1 GCA_947176995.1 uncultured Porphyromonadaceae bacterium
ACCCACAAGAATTGTCGTGAGCAGCGGTGCGAGTGCAGTGATGAGAGCAACAAAGGCAACTTTCGTGTATTCAAGAGCTGTATTTTCTGCAATGAAATATATTGATCCGGCAAGAAGGCCGCACAACGCCAGTCGGAGTTCGTCGACCCATGAGTCGGCCCATAATTTGTCGTGGGAAAATGCAAGGACAATCAAGTATGCAAAAATGAAACGCAAAATATAGATTTCTACAGAGGATAAGCCATTGTCAAGCAGGACTCTTGTAGAGACAAAAGAAACACCCCACGCTGTGACAGTGAGTGCTGCACCTATGCTGAAAAGTATATTTGACCATTTGGAATACCCCGGTCGGTTGGTAGCTGCTGATTTCTGCATAATAAAATATTACGGAGACTTTTTGTTGTTTTTTAGTTAAACTTTCAAAATCCCTTTATTTCTCACAAAGATAATTTTCAAAAAGAAAATAACCAAACGAGCAGGCGGTAAAAAAGATCAGCTTCTCCTTTACCGGGGAAGCTGATCTTAAGTAATATTTGAGGGTGATATGAAACGCTATCTTAAAGTGCTGTGCGCAGGGCTTCGGCTGCTTTAGGCAGTCCTTCAGCATCTTTACCGCCCGCCTGTGCAAATCCGGGCTGACCGCCTCCACCGCCTTTAATTGCTTTGGCTGCCTCTCTCGCAATCTTGGCCGCATTATGGCCTGCGGCTACAACATCATCGGTGAGCATGACTGTAAGCAGCGGCTTGTTCTGAACGTCCTTTGTGGCAGCAATAAACGCAGTTCCTTCGGGCGACAGCGAGCGCACTGTAAATGCGATTGTCTTGACCACATCAGGTATCATGACGCCGTAAAGTTCCACAATCTTAATGCCATCTTTGATCGTAGCCTTCGACAGAAGTTCTTTTGCTGTATTTACAGCCCTTTCCTTGACGGCTTCCTCTGCCTTCTTGCGCAGATCGGCGTTTTCCTCTATTGCTTTGCGGAGAGCCTGCACCACATCGGGAGCGTTGTTGAGCATCGCAGCGATTTCCTTGGCTGTATCCGACATCCGATCCAGCATATTCTCCACTGCTTCACCGGTTACAGCTTCAATTCGGCGTATGCCTGCGGCTATGCTGCTTTCCGAAATAATGCGCACCATGCCGATGTTGCCGGTGTTGTCCACATGTGTGCCGCCGCAAAGTTCCACAGAGTCACCGTATTTTATCACGCGCACCTCATCGCCGTACTTTTCACCGAACAAGGCCATAGCACCCATCTCACGAGCTTGAGCTATAGGCATATTGCGGTGCTCGTCGCGGGGGATAGCCATGCGTATCTTGCGGTTGGCGAGATGCTCGACCTTGCGTATTTCCTCGGGTGTGAGTTTCTGATAATGTGAGAAGTCAAAACGAAGCACATCGGGGGAGACGTAAGAACCTTTCTGCTCGACATGTGTGCCCAGCACTTCACGCAGTGCTTCATGAAGAAGGTGCGTTGCGGTGTGGTTGCATGATGTGGCGAAGCGGGCTTCCTCGTCGATAGCCGCGCGGAAAGTTGCTGAAGGATCTGAAGGAAGTTTCTCCGTCAGATGAACACCTATGCCGTTCTCTTTCTTTGTATCGAAGATTGTTATGACTTCGTCATCAGCGGTGAGTGTGCCACGGTCTCCAACCTGTCCGCCCATCTCTGCATAGAAAGGTGTGCAGGAAAGGATGATCTGGTAATATGTGCGGTTTTTGTGCTTGATCTGGCGATAGCGCAGTATCTGAGTCTCGCAAGTGGAGGAGTCATAGCCTACAAACTCCTGCTCGCCATCGCGCACAACTACCCAGTCGCCGGTTTCTACGGCATCAGCATTGCGGTCGAGCTGTTTCTGCGCCTCCATTTCCTTGTCAAATCCCTCGCGGTCAAGAGTCATGCCGTTCTCTTTGAGGATGAGCTCTGTGAGATCAAGCGGGAAACCATAAGTATCGTAGAGCGTAAAGGCTTCCTTACCCGTGATGAAAGTGCGGTTGGCTTCCTTAGCGGCGCGTATGGCGTCGTCAAGCATGTGTATGCCGTTTTCGAGAGTGCGGAGGAAGGAATCTTCCTCTTCCTTAATCACTTTCATGATGAGCTCACGCTGTGCGGCAATCTCGGGATAAGCATCTCCCATGTTCTGAATAAGAGTGTCTACCAGCTTGTAGATGAATGCCTCTTTCTGTCCGAGGAAAGTATAGGCGTAGCGTACCGCACGGCGTAGAATGCGTCGAATCACATATCCGGCTTTGGCATTTCCCGGAAGCTGTGAATCAGCAATCGAGAAAGCGATCGTGCGCACATGATCGGCAACGACACGCATGGCCACATCCACGTCCTTGTCCTCACCATATTTGCGTCCGGTAAGCTCTGATATAGTAGCTATTATCGGGGTAAAGACATCGGTATCGTAGTTGGATGTCTTGCCTTGCAGAGCCATGCAGAGGCGCTCAAATCCCATGCCGGTGTCAATGACCTTTGCAGGAAGAGGCTGGAGAGAACCGTCGGCCATGCGGTTGTACTGCATGAACACGAGATTCCATATCTCAATCACCTGAGGATGATCGTGATTGACGAGTGAGGCGCCGGGAACTTTGGCACGTTCTTCATCGGAGCGGAGATCAATGTGTATCTCCGAGCATGGGCCGCATGGCCCCGTGTCGCCCATCTCCCAAAAATTGTCGTGCTTGTTTCCGTTTATGATATGTGATGCAGGAAGATGTTTTTCCCAATATGCGGCAGCCTCGTCGTCACGCGACAGTCCCTCCTCGGGAGATCCCTCAAATACAGTGGCATAAAGGCGCTCAGGATCAAGATGAAGCACATCAACAAGATATTCCCATGCCCAATCGATTGCTTCCTTCTTGAAGTAATCGCCAAATGACCAGTTGCCGAGCATCTCAAACATTGTGTGATGGTAGGTGTCGTGGCCAACTTCTTCAAGGTCATTGTGTTTACCGCTCACTCGCAGGCATTTCTGCGAATCGGCAACCCTTGTCCATTTTGCTGGCTGATTACCGAGTATAATGTCCTTAAACTGGTTCATGCCCGCATTCGTAAACATGAGCGTTGGGTCGTCTTTGACGACCATAGGAGCAGAAGGAACGATGTGGTGACCTTTGCTATTGAAAAAATCTTTAAAAGACTGTCTTATTTCTTTGGCTGTCATAGTAGTTGCCATTGTGTTGCAAACAGAATGATTTGTATGTGTAAAGTATGTGTGCAAAGATAACTTTTTTATTATATATGACAAACACTTGTTTCGGGAGGGTTTGATACTTGATGTTTATAGTTGGAAAAGTGAGGGAATTTGCTTAGTTTTGTGGCTGCAATGGATAACAGGACGTTTTTAGGAAAAGTGGCTAAGGCTACCGGTCGCACAGTTGCTGAGACCGGCCGATTGTCGGATGCACTGATGACTGTTCTGGCAGAATGTGCTTCTGCCGGGAGGGAAGTTGTGCTTCCGGGTCTCGGTAAGTTTTATCCAATACTTGAGGAGGAAACTGTTGTGACTGACCGCTCTACCGGTAAACGTCTGCTTCTGCCGCCTGAAGCAGTGGTGAAATTTGAATGTGCGACTTCCCTGATGAATAAATTGAAGGAGGGCAGGCAGAATGGATGATGATAAGATCGTAAGTCTCACGGAGGTTGTCCGTAGAATAGCAGTTCTTTCAGATGTTGATGAGGAAACATCGAGAGAATTTATGCAGGCGTTCAGCCGGGTGCTCACTGACGCACTTCTGAATAAGGATAGTGTGGATA
>CAMWSY010000170.1 GCA_947176995.1 uncultured Porphyromonadaceae bacterium
GACGAAATCATCAACCGCATGCTCTCGCCTGAGTTCACCCGTCGGCTCGATTCCTACAAGGATGCCCCGAACATCGACGTCAGCGATGAGAAGCCGCGCAAGGAGAGGGGTAGCAAGCGCGAGATGCGAGGTGATGAGGGGGACAAGGACCGCCGCACGGCCGGAAAGGGTATGGCAAGGCTTTATGTCAACCTTGGCAAACGTGACGGTTTCTATGCTGGCAACCTGATAGAGCTGCTCAACAAGAATGTGAACGGCCACCGCGTGGATGTGGGGCGCATCGATCTGATGCCGTCGTACTCGCTGTTTGATGTAAAAAAATCTGACGCAAGAAAGCTTGTTGAGGCACTGACTGGCGCGGATTTTGCCGGAAAACGCGTATATTGCGAAGTGGCAGAGCCTGACAAGGACTACGGGCGCGCCTCGGCACGCAAGGCACGCGAGAAAGTGTCGGGTTATGACGGAGACAACTATCAGTCATTCAAAAAGAAAAATAAAGGTGGACGCAAGTCCCGGAAATAATACTCTCTTATGTTGAAACGACCGCTGTTAAGGATCTTACGGTTTGGTGCGCTGCTCTTTGCGGCAGTGGTGTGTGCGCCATGTGTCGGCGCGCAGATGACAGCACCAAATATTTTCATAAAGTCACCGCTCTCATTGCTTCCGACCATCGACAAGAACACGCGTCTTGACATGGTGGATTATTTCAAGGGTGGTATGTCGACGTCGTCGGCTACGTCGCTCAACGGCGAGGCGCGGGTGACTTCGATGGATGACCGCCAGATAGAGTTCACGACGTCGGATAACGGACGGATGTCGATCGCACCTGTAAAGTATGGGAAGGACACGGTGATCGTGGTCGTGAAAACAACCGACATCCCCGTGTCAGACAGTCGTGTGGAGCTTTACAGCTGGCCGGGCTGGGAGCTTATCGATTCAAGAGACTGCGGCGTGATAGCCGACTGGGTCACGCCGAGCGCCAAGAAGGAGAACCGCACGGAGGATGTGGAGAATGCCCTTGGATTTATGACGGCTTCCGCGACGTTTGACCCTGAGACGGCAACAATCACTTTTGTTCCCACGGTTTCGGGTATTGTCGCAAAGGATGAGTATGCCAAGGTTTCACCTTATATCCACCGCTCGATGACCGCCAAGGTGCGTGCCGGTAAGGGTATAGTGCCTGATAAAGCGCGATGAGCCAGCAAGTGGTGACTCTCTACGGGCTGACGCGCCTTGTGGCAGATCTGATCGTGAGCCATGAGGGAACTCAGAACGTGTGGGTGACGGCGGAACTAAGTGATGTGAACCGCCGCGGCCACATCTACATGGAGCTTATCGAGAAAAATGCGGCCGGTCAGGCTGTGGCCAAGGCACGTGCCGTGATATGGGCAAATGTTGCGCCGCAGATAATCGGCAAGTTCGAGAGGGGAACGGGGCAGCGTTTCGAGTCGGGCATCAAACTGATGGTGAAGGCGTCGGTGAGTATGCATCCGCTCTACGGGATGTCGCTTGTGATAACGGATATAAATCCGGAGTTCACGATGGGTGATCTCGTGCGCCGCCGGCGCGAGATACTGATGAAACTTCAGGCCGAGGGTATTCTGGAGGATAACCGCAAACTCGAGTGGCGCGTGCCGTCGCTGCGCATAGCTGTGGTGTCGGCTCCGGGCGCAGCGGGTTACGGAGATTTCGTGCATCAGCTTTACAGCGCGGGATTCCGGTTCAAAACGCAACTTTTTCCGGCCGTGATGCAGGGTGACCGCACTGTGCCTACGGTGCTTGAGGCTCTTGAGGCCATAGAGTCGGAGCTTGAAAACTGGGACGGCGTGGTCGTGATAAGAGGTGGCGGCGCAACGAGCGATCTGGCTGCGTTCGAGAGTTATGATCTGGCTGCCCGCATTGCCTGTTTCCCGCTCCCTGTGATCGTGGGTATCGGACATGAACGCGATGTGACGGTGCTGGACTATGTGGCCAATATGCGCGTGAAGACTCCCACGGCTGCCGCCGAGTGGCTGATACAACGCGCGGGGGAGCAACTGGATCGCCTGAAGGGAATGGCGCAGCGTCTGCACATCACGGTGTCGGACAAAGTGGCGGGACAGCGCGAACAGCTGTCGTACTATCAAGCTTCGCTGCCGCTTGTGGCAACTACTTATCTGAGTCGCAAGAAGAGTCAGCTTGAAAGGGCAATGGCTTCGGTGGGTAATCTGAGCGCACGACGCATAGCACCGGGGCTGCAACGGCTTGACGGCTTGGCTCAGAGGCTACAAATGCTCTCGGCGGGTGCGATAAGCAGGCAGCGGGCTGCGCTTGACTCGCGTGAGTCGCTGCTGAATGCGCTTTCGCCCCAAGCTACGCTGAAAAGAGGGTACTCAATAACGGTCGTCGACGGCGTGGCTTTGAAATCGGCAAAGGACGTGCGGCCGGGAATGACAATTCTGACGTGCCTTAAAGATGGTGAAATCAAATCGATAACAGTGGAATAAGTTTATTTTATATGGAAAATCCTGTACCGGTAGAGGAACTGACTTACGGAAAGGCTCTCGCAGAAATAGAGTCGATATTGCGTGAGATGCAGAGTGATGCGTGCGATATTGACAGGCTTACGGCCAATACACGCCGTGCGGCCGCTTTGATTGAAGAGTGCCGCCGCCGGCTGACGGTGACTGACAAGGAGCTTCAGACGATACTTGAGTCGCTGAATAATTGAAAACGAAAGAGTGAGGAGGGGGATAAGCCGCACGCGTTGCGTGCTCTTACTTTAGTGTCACTTCATCCGCGCCCTTACAGGCGCGGTTACTACAGAAGCCGCGTGCTTTGCACGCTGGGAATCAGGAGGACGCACGCGCCGTGCGTCCCTACTCTCGCGTGCGAAGAGTAGGGATGGGGGGGGATTACCAGCCGAAGGCGTGGTGGTCGTCGAGCCAGTCGCCCTGTGCAATCATGACCTGACGGATAATGTCGCGTGCTACACCGTGGCCTCCATCGTGGGGGGAGATGTAGCGCGCGATTTCTTTTACCTCAACGGCTGCATCGGCGGGGGCAACGGGGAGTCCGACTTCTTTCATACAGGGAATGTCGGGTATATCGTCGCCGACGTAGACCACTTGGTCGGGGCTGATGTTGTGTCGGGAAAGAAGATCGCGCAGAAGAGGCAGCTTGACGGATGCTTTGAGATGAACCTCGGTTATGCCGAGGGCCTGATATCGTGTTGCGATAGATGGTGTGTCGGCTCCGGTGATTATGGCGAGGAGGTAGCCGTGTTTCACGGCAAGCTGCATGGCGTAGCCGTCCTTGATGTTGACCATGCGGCGTGGTACTCCGTCGGCATCCATCGGTACGGTCGACGGGGAAAGAACTCCGTCGACATCGAAAACAAATGCCTTTATGCGGGTAAGGTCATAATCGGTGCGGCTCATAATTAATTATTGCTCGGGGTGGTGTTTGCGATAGATCTTATCGGATAGGAAACGATAGGTCTCGGCTGCTGCGGCTGGGAGACGGCTTATGTGGGTCTCGATCACGGCTTTGTTGCCGCGGACGGCGGGGCCTGTCTGCAACAGGTGGGGGGATGTGCCGGAGAAGGCGTTGTCGATGGTGTGGGCGACGAGCGGTTTCAGGATGGAGGGATCAACGCCGTGCAGGTCGAGGAAGTCGAATGCCTCGCCAAGAAGGTAGTTGGTGAAGTTGCATGAAAAAACTGCTGCGATGTGCAGCAT
>CAMWSY010000171.1 GCA_947176995.1 uncultured Porphyromonadaceae bacterium
CAGAACAAGCGGCACCATACTTCTCAACCATCTCGGTGTGGAGTTCTGCCATTTTAGCTATCTGCTCGGGAGTTGCATCCCACATGCCTTTGCGCACGGTCTCGAGCATGACGGCGGTCATCTCCTGAAGGGCTGCGGGATTCTTTCCGGAGAAATATTCTTTTGTTCCCAAGCCGTTGCGGTCGGTGACATAGGTCTCGTAGATGTCATCCCAAAGTTCGTTGTCGATTGCCTCGGGCTTCATGACATTCCAGCCGTAGGTGTTGCGAATGACGTCGGCAAGAGCAGAAGCATCGCCACTTCCGCCTTTCATCTTCTCCTTGATGTAGGCAGGGTTGAGTATTGTGGTGCGACTCTCTACTCCGATAGCTTCTTTGACTTCCTGCATACGCGCATTGTTGCGGTTGCGGTAGTCGCTGAGATAGGCTTCAGGATCTTTTCCGGTGACGTTGCGCACGGCGAGATTCATTCCGCCCATGAACTCATAGACGTGATCAAGACTTAGTGCGCCCCATGTGTTGCTCTGTCGCGGCTGAACGACGGCATCGGTGCGTGTAAGGGCTGCCTCAAAAGCAAAGTCGCACAGTTTCTCCCAGTCCTCCTCGCTGTCGTAGGATGCTCCCATGTTGGCAATGTAGGTCTCGGCAATCTCGCTGTTGTCCTCCCAGCGGTCGCCAGCCTCGACCATGGACTGAATGCCGCTGCCGTAGTTGCCGTTGACTCCGCCGAACACACGTGAAGTCGAGAGTTTACGTGCTTCCTTGGGTGTGACACCTTTCTCAACAAGATGTTTCTCTGACTCAACGACGCCTTCGGCCACATAATTGGGGAACTCGCTGTCGGCGGCATCAGCAGCCATCTTTACAGCCTGAGAAATGAGGAAAAGGCGTGATGCGGCAAGGTCACGAAGCTGCCCGGAGGTCTGAACCACGACATCGATGCGCGGTCGGCCAAGTTCGGCCGAGGGAATCAGCTTCAGATCGGTCACGCGCCCAAACGGATCACGGACGGGCTCAACGCCAAGCATGTATAGAATCTGTGCGATAGTGGCGCCCTCGGTTTCGATGAACTCGCTGCTCCAGAGTGTGTAGCTGACTTTGCGCGGCAGTGAGTCATTGTGAGCCTTGCGGTACATGTCGATGGTTTTGTCGGCAAGTGCCTTGCCCTTTTCCCATGCGACAGCCGACGGGGTTTCTTCGGCATTCACTGCAAACATGTTGCGCCCCGTGGGAAGGATATTGGGGTTAAGAACCGGGTCGCCTCCAGAGGTGGGGGAGATGTAGCGGCCATTGAGGGCATTGGTGACAGAGGCAAGTTCCTGTGCCGGACTCTGGGAAAGCGCAGTCATGTATTTGCTGACGTTGCGAACTGCATTCTCAACCTCGGTAACGGCTGTGGCAAATTCGATTTCCCCGGCAGAGAGCTCTTTTTTAGCCTGTCCCATACCACCGGGGTGTCCGCCCGTCGAAGCGGAGGAGTTGCCCGGGGCAACATTCTTGCGCTTCATGGCGGCCTCCATCTTTTTTATGGCTTCTTCGTCAGCTCCCATCTTCCGTGCCATCTCCAATGCTTTTTCTGGTGACATTCCGGGAAGCATACGATGGTTGCGTGTGGTTGCTTTGCGCTCAGATATTTTTGAGGGTTCACGAGTAGGGCCTGATGGCATCATGGCTCCCATGACCATCATGCGTGAGAGCATATCACGTGATCCCTCAATGGTCATTGAGATTTTGCGCGCGCTGTCGAGCTCTGCCTGAGTGACGCCGGCAATACGGCAAATCTCTGTATCGTCAGCGTTACCGTTGTTCTGCATGAGACGGTTGACAATGGCAGTTGCCTCAGAACGATGCTTTTTAATGTCGCCGCCGTGAAGTTTGTGAAGGCTGTGCGCGATTGGGTCAACGGTCATGGCAAATACTGTGGAACGGATGTGCTCAGGAGCGTAAGGCTCGCCCATGACGTACAGCGCACCTGTGATCTTTTCGTTGGCAAGTTCCTCGGCAAATGTCTCAATGCGGCTGATCTCGTCGGCGGTGTAGGGTTGCGCCATGATGCTGTCGAGCCTAAGCTCACGGTGGATGCCAAGATCAACTGTATATTTCTTAACCAAGGCTGCAGCTGCGGAAAGGGCCTGAGAGTCGACGATATCGGCGGCTGCGATCTTGTTGTAGGAGGCTATCGCGTCAGAAAGGTTCTTGTAGGTGCCCCGGACATTGCTCTCCATGAACGGCGGCGTGAGATAGTTGATGATACCGGCGTAGCTGCGGCGTTTGGCTATCATGGCTTCCCCGACGTTGGAGGTGGAGTAGACATAGAAATGAGGTGTAGAACCAATGAGCCGGTCGGGCCAGTCCTCACTCCCAAGCGCTACCTGCTTGCGCGGGGTGAACTCAAGTGAGCCATGCGCACCGAAGTGGATAAGCGCATCGGCGCCTAAGCCATGCCGAGCCCAGAGGTAAGCCCCTACATAGTTGTGGGGAGGTGCGGCATCGGTGCCATGCACGATCTTGAAGTCATCGTCGCCAAGCCCGGCAGCCGTCTGCGGAATGAGGACGATGTTGCCAAACTGAAGGCGTGCGATTGCAAGGTTTCCGTTTCCGTCGTTTAGTCCATGACCGGGGAAAGCACCGTCGACAGCTTCAATGTCGCGCCGCATATCATCGGAAAGCGATGAGGCACTCCATTGATCGTACTGCTCCCGGGTGATAATTTCCGGGGCATTGTTGCGGACGAAATCACTCATCGCTCCTGTGGCATATCCGTTGAAGACTTTTCCGTTCTCATTGATAAGTTTCTCAAGAGCCTGCGGTGATGCCGGGAGATTGCCGACGTCGTAACCTTCCTTCTCAAGTTCTTTAAGCAGATTGAATAGAGATGGGGCGACCTCCATGCCTTCGGCTACAAGGGCGTTTTGTCCCGGCCCTTTGAAATAGAAGATGGCTATCTTCTTTTCGCTGTTGGGTTTGGCTTGAAGATCAATGTAGTTGTTGATGGTCTGCACGAATGTCTCAAGTCTGTCGGGTATAGCCGCGACATGGGGGAGACCGTCATCGCCGGTGTAGTGAGCAAACAGAGCGTAAGGGCGGACAGCCCCGTCGATTTCGGGAGTGACCACACTCTGTGAGAGGAAACCACCGTTCATACCCATCTTGTCGTTCATCCACTCATCGTAGTCGCGATTGACGTTGAGAGGGGAGAAGAGGGGCATATTGTTTTTTTCAAGGAAGGCTACCACCTGATCGCCCATGCGACCGTGGGCCATGTTGATCATCGCTGATGCTGACACAGAATCGGCGTGTCCAAGTGCGATGAACTGCTGAATGACGTTGACGGGATAGACGATATTGCCTGATGCTTCCAAAGCAGCAACGAGATCATCGGCTACACCCATCTGCCCGGTGAGGATAATCCGGGGGGCCTGAGAATCCCATTTGCCTTCTTTTCTAAGCCATCTCTCATATTCACCGACCGAGCTGAAGTTCAGATCATCACCGTCGGCAGGATAGTAGAGTAACGAGGAGGCGGAAAGGACAGGATCGCCGGGAGTTGCAACAAAAAATTTTTTCCCGTCGATGAACTTGCGGACATAGGATAGCATATTGCGATAGTTGGAACGACCGCCTACGAGATACTGGCGCAGGAACTCGTTATCGACAGAGTCGACGGCTGCTATCTGATTCTGAGGGTT
>CAMWSY010000172.1 GCA_947176995.1 uncultured Porphyromonadaceae bacterium
ACTCGGCACAATGGGGTTTGGAGTTCCTGCTGCAATCGGCGCAAAACTTGCCATGCCCGACCGTGATGTGGTCGTGTTTGTAGGCGACGGTGGATTCCAGATGACCATGCAGGAACTCGGCACGATCATGGAACACAAAATCCCGGTCAAGATCATCATTCTCAACAATGATTTCCTCGGCAACGTGCGCCAGTGGCAGGAACTGTTTTTCAACAACCGGTTCTCCTACACTCCCATGGTCAATCCCGACTTCATCAAGATCGCATCGGCCTACGGCATTGAGGGGGAAAGCGTGGCCGACCGCAGTCAGCTTGACGACGCAATAGCGCGTATGCTTGCCCATGACGGCCCTTACCTGCTGAACGTCAACATAGATCCCACCGACAAGATTTTCCCAATGATTCCCATCGGGGGCTCTATCGACAAGATGCTGCTTGCACCCAACTGCCTGTATGAAATACCTGTATTCCGTTGAATCTGAATTATTATGGAAAAGCAACTTTTCACAATCACAGTCTTCTCAGAGAATACAGTCGGAATTCTCAGCCTCATAGCGGTGGTCTACACGCGCCGCAACATCAACATCGAAAGCATCGGTGCGAGCCGCACATCCATTCCCGGCGTGATGAAAACGACCGTCACCTGCTACGCCCACCGTGCGATCATGGAGAAAATCGTGGCTCAGATAGAGAAAGAGATCTACGTAATCAAGGCATTCCTCTATACCGACGAGGACATCATCTGGCAGGAAGTCGCGCTTTACAAAGTATCCACCGCCAGCCTGCTCAACGAGGAGTTCCTTGAAAAAATAATCCGCAGGCACAACGCCCGCATTCTCGATATCACAGAGGACTACACCGTGATTGAGAAATCTGGACACGGCGATGAAACCGAAGCACTGTTTGAGGAACTTAAAGAGTACGGGCTACGTCAGTTCGTGCGTTCTGGGCCTGTGTGCGTCACTAAAGACCCCGTCGAGCACGTCACCGACTACCTCGCTCACCGTGATGCCTGTCACGCAAAGAAAGAAAATAAATAATTACCAAAATACCATTACATTACTATGGCAAAACTGAATTTTGGCGGTGTTGAGGAAACTGTTGTCACCCGCGATGAGTTTACACTTGAAAAAGCACACGAAGCACTTAAGGACGAGACTATAGCCGTGATCGGCTATGGTGTTCAGGGCCCGGGCCAGAGCCTCAATCTCCGCGACAACGGTTTCAACGTGATCGTCGGTCAGCGCCCCGGCAAGACATTTGAGAAAGCTATAGCCGACGGATGGAAGCCCGGCGAAACGCTTTTCGGTATCGAGGAAGCATGCGAGAAAGGCACCATCATCATGTGCCTTCTCTCCGATGCCGCGGTTATATCCGTTTGGCCTCGCATAAAGCCCTATCTTACTGCCGGTAAAGCGCTATATTTTTCTCACGGCTTCGGCATAACATGGAATGATCGCACAGGAGTCGTCCCCCCCGCCGATGTCGACGTTATCATGGTTGCCCCCAAAGGCTCGGGAACTTCACTCCGCACCATGTTCCTTGAAAAGCGCGGGCTCAATTCCTCGTTTGCAATCTATCAGGACTACACCGGCCGTGCCCTTGAGCGCACGCTTGCCATAGGTATCGGCATAGGTTCCGGTTACCTCTTTGAGACCACTTTCCAGCGTGAGGCTGTTAGTGATCTCACCGGCGAGCGCGGTTCACTCATGGGTGCAATTCAGGGACTTCTTCTCGCCCAGTCTGAAGTGCTGCGTGAAAACGGTCACACCCCCTCCGAGGCATTCAACGAGACTGTCGAGGAACTTACACAGTCGCTCATGCCGCTGTTTGCACAGAAAGGCATGGACTGGATGTATGCCAACTGCTCGACCACCGCACAGCGTGGCGCACTTGACTGGATGGGTCCGTTCCACGATGCCATCAAACCTGTCGTTCAACAACTTTACCAGAGCGTGAAGGAGGGTACTGAGGCACAGAAATCTATAGATTCCAACTCACGCCCCGACTATCGTGACCGTCTTGAAGAAGAACTTAAAGCTCTACGTGAAAGCGAAATGTGGCAGACTGCTGTGACAGTGCGCAAGCTCCGTCCTGAGAACAACTGACGCCCAAAGTTTGCCAGAATATCTTGACAGATATTGCGACAAACTATTCATTCAACCATTTATATGCCCCGAGGGAGAGTGTTATTGAGTGGCGCTCTCCCTCCCTTTTGCTATCCATAAAAGGGGCGTTGCGGCAGCACGCCCAAGCCCGTGTAACGGGCGAAACAAGTGTCAGCACTCGGTGACCGAAGGGAACCGGGTGTAAGTCGTGCAATTTGTGTGAGCTGCGGAGCTGCGAAACATGCATCCGATACCTCACGCTACAAACATCATGTCGCTGACGCGATAATCCGACACACCCACATCCGGGCTAAGACAATGCCTTGTCAGGCATTTTGACGGGGTGACGTCGTGAAGGAAACAAGCCTCGCGGAACGTGTTGAATATTAGTTTGGATATGAATTTTAAATAAATTTTGATATTTGTTTAAAATAATTTGTTTCTCGCGCAATTATGTTGTAAATTGCGTCACAAACAAATTTAATCACCTGAACAAATGAATATTTCACGATTGACCTGAGGGTGTCCGGCGGTAAAGGGAGTTTGCGGTCGGACGAAACAAGCACTAAACTCAACACGTATCAAACCAGCAAAAACATATCTTTCATGAAAAAATTACTCTTACTGACCGCTCTATTTACCACCCTGTTCATCGGCCTCACAGCCTGCTCCGATAACGAGCCGGAAATAGAGAATCTATATCGGACCAACGGAAACCTTGGGACCTGAACCAATCTATGAACAGATTTTAGGCATATTATCTTATGATAAAAAAATCAGTCTTATCACTTTATTGCTGAATGTGGAGTAGAAGATAAAGATACTTTCGTCATTAATAGAATAGGTCATGAATCATATCAGATAATTCCTCCTTATATTGGATTTGACCTGAGCAAGTATATTGGTGAAGTCTGCGTAGAAATAGACATATTTCGAATGTATGGTGGGTTGGGGCAAAAGAAGAGTAATCTTTTGAAAATAAACAGTTTCGTGGATCTCCCATATAATTACGCCTCTCGGAGTTTCGATTTTACTCCTGAATTTAACACCCCTCCTCCGGCATGGTTCTTTAAGCCACAGGACTAAATCAAATATAGACTCATGATTATTTTACGATTGATCTGAGGGTGTCCGGCGGTAAAGGGAGTTTGCGGTCGGACAAAACAAGCACTAAACTCAACACGTATCAAACCAACAAAAACATATCTTTCATGAAAAAATTACTCTTACTGACCGCTATATTCACCACGCTATTCATCGGTTTCACCGCTTGCTCCGACAACGAGCCGGAGGTAGAACTTGATGCAGATGACTGGAGTACTCCATTTGGGATTGGCTTTTCAAGCTATACAATAACAGATATAATTGGTGAGCTTGCATACGTTAAAGGCAAGGACGCCTATCAGTTTTTACCCGATAAATCCTATTACGAAATTGACTCGTTGATGTGGATGAGTAAATACAAATTAAGATTTAAATCATCATACACTGACAGTATAAAGG
>CAMWSY010000173.1 GCA_947176995.1 uncultured Porphyromonadaceae bacterium
CTTCACAGGAAGCAGCAGCACGCCGGTCATCATTGCAAACAGCGGCACGCACGGGCGCACAAGACTTCCGATAATAGCCCCGAGACGATAACCCGACTCATCGATCCCATAGAGAGCCGTGAAATGATCGCAGCAGTGCGAGATCACCACAAGCACAATCGCAAGCACCCTGAGCGCATCGATCCATCCTATCGTCTCGCGGCGGCGCAACCCGCCTGCATTTCCCTTTTCCATCACAATGTTTCTTAATAATTGTTTTTTCCTTTTATATGACATGAATGCCTTTTCATCCAAAGCAGGAACGCACGGTTCGTGCAATGTGGTTCAAATAGGCATGTAGTCCGCATTAGTCTGTAGGGGCGTTGCGACAGCACGCCCATCCGGCCGGAGGCCGGACATTTGGTTAACCGCGGGCGTTTACGCCCGTGGAACGCCGATCACGACTTACCAATAATCGTCCCCGGCGGGGACGCCTCCAAGATTAGCAACCTTATTTGAACCGCATTGCACGGTTCGTGCGTCCTCTTGATTATCAGCGCGCAACACACGCGCTCATTTCAATCCACCACCGTCACCTCCGGCGGAGCCGTCACCGTCGTCTCCACGAGTCCGGCCGCATTGCGGCGTTGCGTGATCTGAATCGGGCCGTACGGCGTCGGGTACTCACCCTCCATCCACTCCAGATTACCGAGATAAGGCTTCACCCTCACCTTGCGGCATCCCGGCTCAAGAATCTCCACACCGAGCAGATGCCGGCTCATCCACGCCGTCGGGCCGCTCGCCCATCCGTGACACAGGCTGTGGCGGTGTCCCGTGTAGCAATATCCCCCGAAATCAGCATGAATATCATCCTCCCCCTCGCGCGGTAGCCGGTCGATAGGCCCCGCATTCTTCGTCCAGTCAAGATCAAAATCCTCCCAGAAAGTCGTCGCGCCGAGATCAAGCATTCCGCCCCAGAAATCGCGGATTATATCCATCGCTTCATCCTTCCGTCCGGCCTTGGCAAGCGCCTCGAGCATATAGTAACCGCCGAACGTCGAGAATCCCTTGGTACCCCCGCGGCTCACACACGACTCACAAGCGTGCTCCGCATCATCCGTCCCCGCAAGAGCCATAAGAGCCGCCGCCTGCTTCAGCCCATTGTTAGGCTGCACCTTGCGCGACATGCGCTTTATCACCTCCCGGCATTTCCCGGCACGCTCCTTGTCACCAAGCACATCGCTCAACTTCTCCCCCGCCTGCATAGCCCATGTGATCAGAGCGCGGTAACCAGCCTCCACCCCCACCGGGTCAGTGCTCGACGGCCAGTCGAGGAAACGCGACTCCGACAGCCGCTCCGTACCGTCCTCATCCACCAGCGTCTCTATCCGGTCGATCAGACCACCTATGTATGCAGCGTGACGGTCAAGAAACTCCCTGTTGCCCGACTGCATGAACCAGTCAAGCTGGATTATCAGATACCACAGCGAGTAAGCGCTCATCCCGTTGAACCACTGCGGCAGCGGCCATTGCTCGCAGGCAAGGTCGAGCGAGCGCTCCACAGTCCCATCATTACCGAACACCACCGCAATCGTCGAAGTCTCCGGGTGCATGTCGCCGAGCCATATAAGGCGGTCACGCTTCACACCGTCCCACAGATATTCCTGCATACACAGATGCACCGTGTAAGCCCCCGTGTTCCATATATCGTTCAGCCGTTCATCCGAGCACCTGAAACTCCCCTTGTAGGGAACATCGCGGTAGCGCATCACAGCCTCCACCTCCTTCAGATTCACCGTCACATCCTCATCAAGCAGATCGATCCTTGCAAACCTGAAACCCGAGTTACCCACCTCGATCTGACCATAGAAAGGCACCGTCAGCACCATGTCGCGCATAGCGTGGTCATTCGTCGCCGTGTTCTCCTTCATCCCCTCCGCCACAGGCACCGACTTCAGTTCGCTGCACGCCTCCGAAACCGATTCACCTAATCTTACGCGCATCTTCGGCGTAACCAACGGCGAGCAAGCCGAAATAGTCAGACGTATCCCCCCCGTCAGCTCCTTGCCGAAATCAAGCACGATCGAAGCCGTCGAATCCCCCTTCGACACCATGCGGCACATCCCGCTGTTGAAAATATCCGTCTGTCCCGTCCCCGGCACAAGCAGACGGTCAGCGTCCGTAACCTCCCCCGAAGTCCACAATACCCTTTCCGGCGTCACATACACACGCGTCAGTTCATCGGCAGCAATACGCGCCGAGTCCTTCTGCCACGCAGGAGGAAGAGTCTGGGCCGATACCTGCAGAAGCGCCGACACAGCAACTATGATAGAAAAAATGAATCTCATGGCAAATTGAAAATTACAGAAATGTGAGGAATGATTCAGCTGCAAAGATAGCAGACTCAGCCCATACATTATGCGAAAATGGCCAAAAACAATCTTTCATCAAAATAAATTTGTGAAAACCGAACCAAAGCCCTATATTTGCACCGCAATTCCCCCGGGATTGCAGCGTTGACTGATAGTTAACAGGTCCTATAGCTCAGTTGGTCAGAGCACCTGACTCATAATCAGGGAGTCCTTGGTTCAAGCCCAAGTGGGACCACCACACTAAGAGACCCTGATTTTAAGGTTTTACCTTGAAATCAGGGTCTCTTAGTATCCGGAATCTTGTTATAAACAAATGACGATTGACGATATAAAGGCATTGATTGCCTCGGATGAGTCGAGGACTTTAGAGCTGAAGAAAAGTACCGGTGAACTGAAAGACGGTATGCATGCGGCGTGTGCGTTTCTGAATACTGATGGCGGTTGGCTTATTTTCGGCATTACACCGAAGTCGCTGAAGATTATCGGACAGGAGGTAACGGACGCGACTAAGAGGGAGATTTCTCTGGCTTTGGCTGGGATTGAGCCAGCCTATGATATTCAACCGATCTACATTGATGTTCCGGAGTATCCCGGTAACAAAGTGATTGCATTCCACTTCGAAGGTTGGAAATGGGGAGACCGTCCATATACATATAGAGGCCGACCTTATTACAAGCTTGAAAGCACAACAAAGATAATGCCTCGCGATATGTATGAGGACCGTCTTAGGGCATACGAGCCGCAGTCGTACGCTTGGGAGACATTCCCGGCCAAGGGTGTGAGCATCTCTGATTTGAACCGCGACAGGATTCTTGGCTGCATCCGTCTTGGAGTTGAGGGTGGTCGAATTCCCGAGTCTGCATTGTCGGCTCCTATTGAGGACACTTTGGCGAAGTGGAAACTTACGGTTAATGGAGTACCGACCAACGGTGCCACCATGCTTTTCTCAAACAACATCTACCCTTACGACAATTTCCAATTGAGATTGGCTCGTTTTCTTGGCACAAATAAACTTGAATTCATCGACAATCAACGTGTGGAAGGTAATTTCTTCGATCTTCTTGATGCGGGTATGGCTTTCTTCTTCAAGCATCTTAATCTCAGCGGCAAGATAACGAATAGAAGCCTGATGAGAGAGGAGCGACTTGAAGTGCCTGT
>CAMWSY010000174.1 GCA_947176995.1 uncultured Porphyromonadaceae bacterium
GATTTGACTGCATATCCGTAACCCGCATACCTGCGGTATACGGGCCTACAAACATTATATCGCTGACGCGATAATCCAACATGTTGGCATGCTGTCGCGCGTCCCTACTAATGATTGGCACGTCTCTGCCTCGCGGAAATGTAGGAGTGTTGCGGAAGCACGCCCAAGCCCGTGAAACGGGCAAAACAAGTGTCAGCACCCGGTGACCGAAGGGAACCGGGTGTAAGTCGTGCAATTTGTGTGAGCTGCGGAGCTGCGAAACATGCATCCGATACCTCACGCTACAAACATCATGTCGCTAATGCGATAATCCGACACGCCCGTCTCCGGGCTAAGACAATGCCTGACAAGGCATTTGAAAAATATGGTTGCCGGGTACACCGTCAGGTGTGCCCGGTTGATGATGTGTTGTGTCTGTGTGTCTGCAAAGACACCTTGTGACAGGATGCCTTTCAGGCATGATTCCTTCTGGATCTTTTGCCCCGGGTGTACCATTCAGTGCGCCCGGCTACAGTCTTGAAATGCCTTGTCAGGCATTTTGATGGGGTGACTCGGTTTTGTTTTGTGCAGCATTGTTGGCGTGGGGTGGATATAACCCATGTTGTCATTATTATTATCCGTTATAATCCCTATCCTTTTTTGCTATCTTTGCATAAAAAGAAGATAATTATGTCAGATTCTGTTTTCCACCGCAGCCGGCTGCTCCTTGGCGATGACGGCATGGACACACTTGCCAAAGCGCGTGTGATCGTCTTCGGTATCGGAGGTGTGGGAAGCTGGTGTGTAGAGAGCCTTGTGCGCACCGGCCTTCGCAACATTACCATAGTCGATTCCGACAGCGTGTGCGACTCCAATATCAACCGCCAGCTCATGGCCACCGCAACTACTGTCGGGCGCGTCAAAGTCGATGTTATGGCCGACCGCATACGTGAGATCAATCCTGCTTGCAACGTCACCGCCCTGCATCAGTTCTACCACGAGCAGACAGCCCCATCCTTTGGTCTTGAAAACTACGATTATGTCATTGACGCCATCGACAGCCTCAAAGACAAGGCGGCGCTTATACTCCATGCAACATCAATTCCCGGAGTGAAACTTTTTTCCTCCATGGGAGCCGCACTCAAGCTTGACGCGACGCGCATTGATGTGACCGAATTCTGGAAAGTGCAGGGATGCCCTCTTGCGGCCGCTCTGAGGCGAAGATTTAAGAAAGAAGGAAGATTTCCCCGCCGGAAATTCAAGTGCGTCTATTCGCCCGAATTGGTCAAAAATAAGGATGTGGCTACCGACACCACCGAGCGCGCCAACGGCTCACTATCGCACATCACCGGTATCTTCGGCCTCACCCTCGCCTCACTGGTCATTCAGGACATTCTTTCCCGACACAACACATAACCCTTACTCCCATTTCCTCCCTCATGCACAAGATTCCAACATTTATTGCCACTATTTTTACTGCACTTTCCATCCAAGTATCGGCAACGCCGCGCGCCGACTCAACTGTTCTACCGACAGAACCCGTATCGGCCGGACTCACGCCCTACGAAAGTGACTTCACCTCTCCTGAAGAATTCCTTGACTATATCCAACGGTCTACATTCGACTACATCTGGAAAGGTGCCGAGCCCACCTCGGGCATGGCTCCCGAGCGCATCCATCTTGACAAGCAAGCAGATGACGCCAACATAATAACCACCGGCGGCAGCGGGTTTGGCATAGCCGGCATAATCGTGGCGATTGAGCGAGGATTCATTACACGAGCCGAGGGACTTGAACGGCTCGAAAAAATCACTGATTATCTTGCCAAGGCCGACCGTTTTCACGGCGTGTGGCCTCATTGGATCGACGGCCCGACCGGTAAGGTAAAACCTTTCGGAAAAAAAGATAACGGCGGTGATATAGTCGAGAGCTCGTTTCTCATGAGCGGACTTCTCATAGCGCGTGAATATTTCAAGAACGGCACCGCAGCCGAGCGCCGTCTTGCCGAAAGCATCGACACACTATGGCGTGAGATGGATTTCGAGTGGTACACCCGCGGCGGACAGGATGTGATCTACTGGCACTGGTCGCCGGAGTATGAATGGGAAATGAACTTCCCGCTCACTGGCTACAATGAGTGCCTCATCACTTATATCCTCGCTGCATCATCCCCGACACATCCGGTTAGCCCCGAGGCTTATCACAAAGGATGGGCGCGTTCAGGCGAAATTGTGAGCGAAAAGAAATATATGGAGCTCCCTCTGGTACTAAGCTACAACGGCTGTCAGGACACCGGTGGGCCGCTTTTCTGGTCTCATTATTCCTACATCGGCCTTAATCCGCATGGGCTTAAAGACCGATATGCCGACTACTGGCAACTCACACGCAACCACGCTGTAACCGACTACCTCTACTGTGTTGCAAATCCCAAAGGTTACAAAAACTATGGCCCGGGGTGCTGGGGACTGACCGCAAGCTATTCGCCTGAAGGCTATGCCGCACACTCTCCTGTGAGAGATCTCGGCGTGATCACCCCTACAGCCGCCCTTGCGAGCTTCCCCTATACCCCGGAGGAGTCCATGGCAGCTGCAAAATGGATGTATAATCAGGGTGAGAAGCTCCGCGGTATCTACGGCTTCTACGATGCTTTCACATCCGATATGGCATGGTGTCCGACACGCTATCTGGCGATTGACCAGTTACCTATCGCTCCAATGATCGAGAACTACCGCTCGGGACTCTGCTGGCGGCTGTTTATGGGGGCTCCGGAAATTCAGGATGGTTTGCGCAGACTCGGCTTTACTTTCCCATAGCATAATTCAGCTGATTTCCAACCAATTTCGACCATTTCAACTAAGACCTGTTAAATCTTTGAATCAAAAAAATCAGATTTACTGTAACAAAAATCCCGCTCTATCGTCTTCTTTATATACATGCAATATTTCAACCACTAATTGTCGCATTATGACCAATACCAAAGGACTATTTGTCTCAGCACTGACGTTAATGTTTTCCTTATTATCCATGTCAGGAAGGACGTTAAAAGTAGCTGCTGATCAGCTTCCTGTAAAGGAGAATACTGATGACGTGACCGAGCTTATCATTTCCGGCAATCTTGATAAAGCCTTAAAATTCAACGACAAGAGTTTCAAATCATTAAAACGGCTTGTCTACGATGGCGATATTGATTATATCTCAGGAGGCTCATTTCAGAATTGTCCAGAGCTCGAGACGGTAGAATTCAACGGTATGGTCGGACACTCCGACGGCTACTGCTTCTTTAACTGCCCCAAGCTCCGCTCTGTCACCTTCAACGGACCAGTATACAGCACTGGCGGAGCACTGTATATGCGCAACTGCCCTTTGGCTGAGAAAGTGATTTTCAACGGACTGGTTGCAATAACCAGTTTCGGCGAAAACGAGAATTGCCCGTCGTTCAAAGGCTACGAAGTCAACGGTGCGGTGGTTTCTGCCGACAACATCCCGCTCACTCCCGATGATGCTCTCACCTC
>CAMWSY010000175.1 GCA_947176995.1 uncultured Porphyromonadaceae bacterium
ACGGCGACCACCGAGATCTACACAAGGCTATTCGTCGGCAGCGTCAGATGGGTAAAAGAGCCAGGAGTACTCGGGTGGGGGGATTACGGTTGCATTTTTATTTTGCGGTAGGCGTCGTCCAGCGGCTCGAGTCCGATGGATTCACGCCGGAGATCTACTTTGTCAGCGTCTTTGATAGGGTAGATCTTCGGTTCTTTATGTCCGTTTTTGTCTTCTTCCCAATAGTATTGTGTGCCGTAGATCTGCTCCTGCCCGCTGTTGACTAAAATTCTATCCTCGAGCATGGCAATGTGAACAGGGTTGAGTTCGCCTCTTATCACTCCCTCTTTGAGCATGGGGAGTGCTTCTTTCTGAGTTTCAATGTCGGAGTGCTGAATCACAAGCCAAATCGTAGTGCAGGCGTTGCCAACGAGATCTTTTCCCGGCCAGCCATGTGTGCGCAGTATCTCTTTGATTTCTGCAAGATTTTTCGAGTCGATTTCTTTCATTTCATCGCTTAGAACCTTGATCAGTGCAGAGTCCTGCGGCTGTGATTTATAGGCCTGTAAGAATCTGTGCCGCACGTCCTGATCAGTTTCCCATATCGCAAGCAGACGTCGGCGCAGCGGTCGGTCATAGTTTGCTTCGATACGCTCCATGCGGCTTGTCATCGTGTCGGCGAAAGCGTGCCATTCATCAAGCGCAGTAAGTGGTTTCAGCACCTCGTCAATCGGGTTGTCAAGATACCAGTCATGATCCATCGCGGCAATCTGTTGCAGAATCGACATCGCAAACGACAGCTCTCCGGTCTGGGCGGCAGCACAGGCTGTGTTGAACATAATCCTTCTCTCTTGCTTATCACTAAATGATATCGCTTTTCTCAGGTAGTCAAGTGCCCGCGGGTAGTCCTTGGCAATCAGGCATGAGTCGGCTTTAGCAACGCTCACAGTGTACTTTCTCTCGCGGTCTTTCTTTATCTCCTGACCGATCATGTAGTTTCCGAAAGCAAGTTTGCGGTGACTCTCGATCGCGCTTGACCAAAATTCGATCTTGCTACGATCGTTTATGTCGTTTTTAGTGAAGGTGTGTCTGCCAAATCCTAACTTTTTTGTCCGGCTGGTCTGGGTCTGCAATACTTTTATCTGTGCCAAAGGTGCATCCATGTAGGTGAAATAATCCACAATAAGAATCTGCTTCCTGCGACGGTCGACAAAGGTGTAGGTGAACATTTCGTCGGGGCGGCGCACCCAGTCCTCTCCGAAGTCATCATACACCCATATCGTGCATGGATGTTCGCCGTGGATGTTGGATGAGATCGACGACGGCTGTATCCCGTTTCGCTCGGGTTTAGGCCTCGCAAACATCAGAGACATTCCGGGTGCATAAAACAGCACTTCGGCACTGTCGAGTCCGGTGGTGTGGAGTATCTGCGCCATGAACCGGTCAAGCCCTTTGTGAGCGGCGAGTGAGTCGTCAGATGCAATTACCGGCATATCAACGGGAATCAGTCGGTTTCCGAATGTCAGGCGGTAAGTGGTATCCTCATTTATAATCTGTCCGAAATGCTCGCTCAACCGCCACTTTTCATCGGCAAACCTTATCTGCCGGCTGCCGGAGCATCCCCACAGGACAATCATGGCGAGTGCTGCGGGAATCAATGCGCGCACCGTGGTTTCTACTCTTTTCATTGCTGTAATCATTATGCTGTTTTTACCGGAACATCCGCAATTTATATAGCCTGCGCCAAACTCCGTCTTAATTCGTCCTTAGTCTGTCTTAATAATTCTTAGCTGGCAGCCGGTGATTCTGAAATGTTGTGTATTTTTGAGGATGTGAAACGCTTGCGCAACATATCCATCATCTGCCTCACTGCAATCGCTGCTTCTACGGCGATAATGTCGTGGTGCATATACGGAGTGTATGAGTCGGTCAAAGCTGATGTGATGCGCACGGCGGCCGAGTGCGTGGAGCGGGCGTATATCATGGAGATGATAACGCGAATGGACCCTCCTGAGGGACGTGCAGATGAAGCTGCCGTGCGAATAGGCTCATATATCTCCATGGCGCAAACACGTGGAATGATGCCACTTTCATCGGACACGCTGAACACTTCTTTTGCCGCGCTGCTTCACTTCGGTCTTGATTTCCCGGAAGGGAGAGAGAAAACTGACTATCACGCGCTCGACAGCATATTCCGATGCGAACTGGCGCGCAGAGGTGTGCATCCCTCACAGGCGTTTGTCATGCCGGCTGATTGCAAGCCTGTCAATGTCTCCGGGTTATGGCAGATTCCGTATCGGGTGTCTCCTGCGTCGCGGGTCTCTCATGTGGCATATATCACGCAGCTTGACGGCCACATCTTGCGGCGTATGGGCGTGATGATTATTTCAGCCGTGGTTCTTGTGGTAGCGGTCGGGGTAATCGTCGCTTATCTGCTGATGACGGTGAAGCGGATGCGCACACTCGAGCAGATGAAGGATGATTTCACCCATAACATGACGCACGAGCTTAAAGCACCGGTTGCTGTGGCGATCTCGGCAACCGACTCGATGATGCGCTACTATGACCCGGGGAATGAAGATCGTAACCGGCAGATGCTCGGAATAATATCGGAACGTCTCAACTATCTGTCGGGTATGATAGAGAGGATTCTCTCGGTGAGCATGGAGCGGTTCAGGCGCATGGAGCTGAATAAATGCCCGGTAGAGATGCGTCGAACGATCGACGGTGTTGTCGGGCAGATAATGTTGAAATCAGCCAAGCCCGTCGATATTTCTGTCAACGTTACGCCTGACGACCTTACGGTGAGTGCCGATCCGGTTCATTTCCAAAATATACTCACTAATCTGCTTGACAATGCCGTGAAATACTCGGGGAGCAGCGTGAGAATTGAAATTTCAGCCACTCAGGACTGCCTGAAGGTGCGCGACAACGGTATAGGGATAGCTCAGGCGGAGCTTCGGCATATATTCGACAAATTCTACCGCGTCACGCATGGTGACCGCTACACGGCTCAGGGGTTCGGGATCGGTCTTTACTATGTCCGGCAGGTTGTGGATTTGCTCGGGTGGAACATAGAGGTAAGAAGCATTCCCGGCAAGAGCACGGAATTTACAATAGTCTGGCATGAGAAAAGATAAGGTTCTTTTGGTTGAGGATGACTCAACTCTCGCCTTTATTATCGCGGATGCCTTGCGCAGAGAGGGGTTTGATGTCGTGTGCGCGGCCGACGGCGAGGCGGGACTTGAGGCGGTGGCAGCATCGTTGCCCGATGTTGTGGTTGCCGATGTGATGATGCCCCGGATGAGCGGCTACGAGATGGTGCGACGCATCCGTGCGGCCAACCCATCGATGCCGGTGCTATTCCTGACCGCACGCACATCTATCGACGATCTTCTCAAAGGATATGAGTCGGGTGGTAACGATTATATGCGCAAACCGTTTCAGCTTGCCGAACTGAACGGGCGTATAAAAGCAGGTCTCTTATACACATCTCCGAGCCCCCGAGA
>CAMWSY010000176.1 GCA_947176995.1 uncultured Porphyromonadaceae bacterium
GAACTGCTTACACACCACAAGGATAAGGCTGTGCTGACGCTGCTGAAGATGGATAGCGTGATAGAAACCGATTTCCAGTCGGTGACGCCTGAAATGAATCTCGGGGAGATGGTGCAGGCAATATCCCACAGCTCGCGCAATCTGTTCCCGGTTGTGGGTGAGGATCAGAAACTTGTGGGTGTGGTTCTGCTTGACGATATCCGCAATATCATGTTCCGCCCGCATCTTTATAAAAAGATGTATGTGAGGCGTTTTATGGCTATGCCGCCAGCCAAGATCGTGATAGGGATGACGATGGAGAAGGTGATGAAAACCTTTGACGACACGGGGGCATGGAATCTGCCTGTGGTGAATGAGGAGGGGCATTATGTGGGATTTGTGTCGAAATCAAAGATTTTCAATTCCTACCGACGGGTTCTCAGGCATTACAGCGAGGATTAAAAGGAGTGATGATGGTGTGGAGTGAGATTGCAGGGAGGATTGCAGCCGCGGGGGATGAGGCGCAGGCAAAGCATCTGAGTCGGTTTTTCAAGACCGGGCCGGGGGAGTATGGCGAAGGGGATTGCTTTTTAGGTGTGCGCGTGCCGGAGACTCGACGGATTGTGGGGGAATTTAAGGGAAGTGTGACGCAGGAAGATGTGCGGGCACTCACTGAGAGCCGGTACCATGAGGTGCGTCTTGCGGGCTTTTTCAGTCTGATCGAAATATATAAGGGGGTGAAGCGTCGGAAGGGTGACTGCCGGGGTGTGGTGGATTTCTATCTCAGTCTGCTTGACCGCGGTAATAACTGGGATTTGGTTGATGTCGTCGCTCCCAAGATTTTGGGTGATTATCTTGTGAGTCATGCCGAGGAGCGCGGTGTGCTTTATGAACTGGCTGCTATGGAGGATAAGCTGTGGCATCAGCGGGTTGCTATGGTGAGTTGCTGGACGCTGATATGCGCGGGTGAGTATGATGACACGTTGCGTCTTGCCGAGGGTTTTCTGAATCACAGGCATGACCTGATGCACAAGGCTACCGGGTGGATGCTTCGGGAGATGGGTAAACGTGGAGGTGATGCTGAGCTACGGGCGTTTCTTGACCGGTATGCCAAAAAGATGCCGCGCACGATGCTGCGATATGCGATAGAGAAGTTTACGCCTGAGGATCGGGCGCATTATATGGGGCGATAGAGGGATAAAGAGCTTCCGGACGGAGGTAAACGATTGAAAAAGAACAGGACGCACGAGCCGTGCGTCCCTACTCTCAGTAAATGGGCATATATGATACTGCCTTTACTATATGTCGTGTGGTATCCCAGTCAGGTGTAGAGGAAGCGTTTGATGGAGTGTTTGGGGGTTTTCTCAAATGGTGCTTCCCGGAGCTGGATCTGGGAGATCTTGCTATAGGCCTGAAGTTGAGTATTCAATTGCTTGAGGTTGTCGTCCATGATTTTTGTAACCTGAGCGGGGGAAAGGTGCTCTTCCTTGATCTTCTTTTCGTCGGGATAGACGAGAGCGACAAGGCGGTTGTCGCGTGACACGACAAGACACTCTTCGACGTAGGGCATACGCTGGAGGACTGCCTCGATTTCTTCGGGATAGATGTTTTGCCCGGAGGGACCGAGTATCATGGTCTTGTTGCGGCCGCGGATGTAGATGAGTCCTGAATTGTCGCGTGTGACCATGTCGCCGGTGCGCATCCATCCGTCTTTGTCGATGGCCTGTGCGGTGGCTTCGGGGTTATTGTAGTAACCGAGCATGACGTTGTCGCCGCGCACGAGGAGTTCGCCGGGTGTTTTGGCGGGGTCGGGGGAGTCAATGCGTGCTTCCATGCGGTCGACAAGGCGTCCGCAGCTGCCGAGCCGACGGTTGTTCCATGGCGCATAGGCTATGAGCGGCGCACACTCGGTCATGCCGTAGCCTATGGTGAAGGGGAATTTTATGCGCATCAGGAATTTCTCGACAACGGGGTCGAGTGCCGCACCGCCAATTATCATCTCGTGAAGGTTGCCACCGAACACGTCGAGAAGCTGCTGCCTGATTTTGGATCGCATGATGCCACCGGCAACCGGTGTGTGCCAAAGGATGCGCATCTTGGTCTCGCGCAACTTGGGGAACACACGTGTCTTGATGATCTTGTCGATGATAAGGGGAACGGTGATGATGAGCTTGGGGCGCGCGTCGGCAAAGGCTTTGAGCAGAACCGACGGAGATGGAATCTTGCCGAGAACACGGACGTGTGCGCCCACCGCAAAGGGGAAGAGCACCTCAACGAGAAGCCCATACATGTGCGCCATGGGAAGGATGGATACAATGCCGTCGCCAGCCTTGAGATATGGCATGAGGTCAAATGCAAACTGAAGGTTGGAGACAAGCGCACGGCGCGGTATCATGACTCCTTTGGGATTGCCGGTTGAGCCTGACGTGTAGTTGATAAGCGCAAGCTGCGAGGGATCATCTTCGGGGTAGGTGACATCGGCGTCGCTCACTCCGCCGGGGAAATGGCGTGTGATGTAGAGCTCGATCCCCTCCCATGCGTGGCGTATGGAGCGGTCGCCATGGAGGAGCGTGAAATCACCGGCGGTCTCAATGACGGCTTCTATCGTCTCGGGCATCTTGCCGCTTTCGGCCAGATGCGCCCATATCTCGGAGTCGGTGAAGAGGATGCGGCTGTTGCTGTGGTCGAGCAGGCGGGTTATGTCGTCGGTGGTGAACTCGTTGAGCAGGGGGACAGCCACAGCTCCATAGGTGACTATGGAGAGGAACGCTATCGCCCACTGGGCACTGTTGCGGGCACAGAGTGCAATTTTGTCGCCTTTCTCAATTCCCGCTTTGGTGTAGAAGGCGTGCAGACGGGCAATGCGATCGGCTACCTGTGAGTAGGTGAAATCACCTTGCTCGCTTATGTCGGTGAGAGCGGGCCGCTCCCAGTTGTTACGTATTGAGTCGCTTATTATCTTATTGAGATGTTTCATTTTTGTGGTTGTGTGTTTTTCTTTCTTATCGGCCGGAGTCGGCAATGAGTGCTGCGACACGGCTGTTGAACGCCGATTCAGCAAGAAGCTGCTCGACGGTGATGTGCATGCGGTAACGCCAGTAATGACGCGAATTGGCGGGAACGTTGATCTGCTCCTCGCGCGGGTCTTCGCGACGGATTTCGGGAGAAACGGACATCCAGTCCTGCAAGGGGAGGATGCAAAGCATCGAAGGTGCCTTGAGATTCATCTCGACAATGCGGTCGCATATCCACGGCTCGGCGAAGTAAGGGGTGCCGCCATGCTCGCGGAGGACATTGTGGTAGAAATGCTCGGTTTTTTCCCGGTTCTCTTCCCACCATCCGCGTATGCCGCTCATGTCGTGGGTCGATGTGGTGCATACGGATAGGTAGGGGTAGTTGCGCGGATCGCCAAACTCACAGTCGGGGTCTTTGGGCATACGCTGT
>CAMWSY010000177.1 GCA_947176995.1 uncultured Porphyromonadaceae bacterium
ACCCCATGATCTTCACGTCAGGGTTGATCTCGACGATTTCCTGAAGGATAGGGATCACATACATCAGCTCTTCCTTGGTCAGAGCGAAATTCTCTATCCCCGGAGTGTCGCAGCATGAATACTCGTCAAGCGAGAAATCGCTGCACCCGATAGCCACACGCACATAGCTCATGCCGTAGCCGCTGTTGCGGTCGAAAGTCTCGCGCAGAAATTCCCTGCGCTTCTCCTCAGGCATACGCATCAGATTGTAGGCCGTCGAGCCGGTTATGGCCGCGCCAAATCCGTCGATCTCCTGAAATGTCAGGTCGGGGTTCAACGTGATAGTCGGGATTCCGGTTTTAGGAGCGCTGTAGACAGTCGTCGTGCGTTCGAGATCATGCACGCGGTTGTCGGTCGACGTGAGCATCTTCACGTCGCGTCCGGCGCATATCATTGCAGCTGTCGCCATTGCCGTTATCAAGAAATGTCGTTTCATGGTTTATTCAAAGGGACTATAGCGATTCTTTCTCTTCCTCCATCTTGGTTTGAGGTCGCAATTTGTGACCTCAAACTTAATGACTCATCTTTTTCAGTTCACCTTGACCCGGCGGACACTCTTGCCCACGCGCACCACGTAGATACCCCGCGACCGCAGCGGCAACCGCGATGTGCCCGCTTCAAGCACCGTCTCTGAGACCGGCGTACCCAGCACGCTCACTACCCTCACCCTCACCTTGTGGTCGGTCGTCACGTAGAGATACCCTTCGCGCATCGTCATCTTCACCCCCGGCTCCTCGTCGTCGGCAGTCGTCGTTACGGTCTGCTCGGGAAAATCGCCCTCCCATGTGCTTATATTCTCCCACCTCGCGCCGCTGCTTCTGTACTGCGCCAGAGCAGACAGAGCAACGACCATGAGGAGGACGAATATAATGATGCGTATCATTTCGCGATAAGGAAGATTTCAGTGGGGAAGTGGTCGGAGTAGCCGTTGAGCCATTTGCCCGAAGCGTGGGTGCGCAGCGGAGTGCCGGCATAGCGGCTGTCGGGGGGATTCTTGAGGAAATCGAAATCGTTGATGCGGGCGCTGTCATAGAGCAGGTTGCCTGTCGGCGCTCCCTTCTTGTTGTCGAGCAGCGTGCCCGACACGAGTATCTGGTCAAAGAGATTCCACTTGCCGCGGTAGCTCAGGGTGCCGCGGGTATCCTCGTCCCATATCTCCCACCACGGGTTGTAGAACGAGTGATTCTTCACCTTGCCGGGGTTGGCATCGGCGGCAAGAGTCACAGCCACCGAGTAGCTCGACGGGTCATCGTTCAGGTCACCCATGATGATCACGTGCTGCCCGGGGCGTTCCTGCCAGAGCGTCTGGGCGATCTGCTTCGACAGTTCGGCAGCCTTCACGCGGTTGGGACGCGACTGTTCCTCCCCTCCCAGACGCGACGGCCAGTGATTCACTATCACCGTGAGCGTGTCGCCACCGAGCACTCCGGTCACGGCCATTTGGTCGCGCGTTGCGAAATCTATTGTCGTCAGCGGGGCGTTGAGCACACCCGTCACCTCAAACTGCGCCGGGTCATAGAGCAGCGCCACATCTATGCCTCGTTTGTCGGGCGAGTCGTGATGCACATATTTCAGACCTCGCTCGCTCAGCGGAGCCGTGTTCACCAGATCGCGCACCACGCTCTCGTTCTCAACCTCGGCGATGCCGATGATCGCCGGGCCGTCGGGCGTGCGCTCGTCGCTCATGGCGTGGATTGCAGCGGCGAGCTTCTCCAGTTTGGCCTGATACTTCTCCGTGTCCCAGCCGCGCGCGCCGCCGGGAGTAAATTCGAGGTCAAACTTTCCGCTTTGGTTGATCGTGTCAAATAGATTCTCGAGGTTGTAGAACGCGATGCCGTAGACCTTCTCCTCATCCTCCGTGGCTACCGAAGCGCTTGCAGGCCAGCGGGCGGCGAGCACGCACGCGGTCACCACGGCAAGCAGCGGCAGTAAGCGCAGTCTTTTCATCGTCTCCGCTCTGTTCAGCCTATTTTGTCAACTTCGAGATCACCGTTGATCACCTCACACCAAGGCAGACCCTGCTTGGGAAGCTGCTCCATGAAGGGATCGGGGTCAAACTCCTCCACATTGTGCACACCCGGCTTGTTCCACTTGCCGGTCAGGAACATCATGGCGCCTATCATGGCGGGAACGCCCGTGGTGTAGCTCACGGCCTGCATACCCGTCTCCTTGTAGGCGGCCTCATGGCTGCAATTGTTGTAGATGTAGTAGGTCATCTCCTTCCCGTCCTTACCCTTACCGGCGATGCGGCAGCCGATCGAAGTTTCGCCGTGATAGTTCTCGCCAAGATCCTGCGGGTTGGGGAGCACAGCCTTCAGGAATTGCAGCGGCACGATCTTCACGCCGTTATACTCCACCTCGTCGATGCGGGCCATGCCTATGTTCTGTATCACGCGCAGATGCGTCAGATATTCCTGACCGAACGTCATCCAGAAGCGGGCGCGCTTGATGGTGGGGAAATTCTGCACCAGCGACTCAAGCTCCTCGTGGTAGAGCAGATAGCTGTCGCGCTTGCCTATGTTGGGATAGGTGAGATCGGTGTGTATCTCCAGCGGGCCGGTGGTGATCCACTTGCCGTCCTGCCAATAGCGGCCGTTCTGGGTGATCTCGCGTATGTTGATTTCCGGGTTGAAGTTGGTGGCGAAAGCCTTGCCGTGGTCACCAGCGTTGCAGTCCACGATGTCGAGAGTCTCCATCGCCGAGAAATAGTGCTTGGCGGCGTAGGCGGTGAACACAGCCGACACGCCCGGGTCAAAGCCGCAGCCCAGTATGGCGGTCAGCCCCGCCTTCTCGAAGCGCTCGCGGTAGGCCCACTGCCAGCTGTACTCGAAGTGAGCCTCATCCTTCGGCTCATAGTTGGCCGTGTCGAGATAGTTCACGCCGCAGGCCAGACAAGCCTCCATGATCGTGAGATCCTGATAGGGGAGAGCCACATTGATCACGATATCGGGGCGGTGGCGGCGCAGGAGCTCGCAGAGTTCATCAACATTGTCGGCATCCACGCGGTCGGTGGTGATATTGTCGGCGCCGATCTTAGCGGCGATAGCGTCGCATTTCGACTTGGTGCGCGATGCAATCACGATCTCATCAAACACTTCGCGGTTCTGAGCGCATTTGTATGCTACCACTGTGCCGACACCACCGGCACCTATGATCAGGACTTTTGACATGGCTTTTCTTATTGTGATGGTTTACTTTTTGCGAAGATAATCAAATTTTACCCATCATAGGATGCGAAAATGGCCAAAACATCTAAAAAATCCAACCACCCGTCCTTCCGCGTACTCCGAGCCCTCCGAGTTCTCATACAACAAGCCGGGCCACCTCATCAAAATGCCTGACAAGGCATTTCAAGATAGTATCCGGACGCACCGTGGTGCG
>CAMWSY010000178.1 GCA_947176995.1 uncultured Porphyromonadaceae bacterium
GATTTGACTGCATATCCGTAACCCGCATACCTGCGGTATACGGGCCTACAAACATCATATCGCTGACGCGATAATACAACATGTGGGCGTGAGACAGCACTATGTCAGGGGGATAGGAGTTGTTTCGCAGCTCCGCAGCTCAGAGATCATACGCTTGTTTTCACCGGATTCCCTTCGGTCATCCGGTGCTGACAGTTGTTGCGCCCGTTTCACGGGCGAGGGAGACACACCAAAGTGTGTACGCTGATAATCTCCAACGTAGGGGTGATGCGAAAGCGTGCCCCTACAAACAGAATGATGCTGGAGTCGGAGGCATTGAGGAAGGAACAGGTCGGACAATTCAGACAGGTCAGAGATGGGGCGGGGATAATGACCTCTTGTGAGGTCAGCTGCAATATAGTTTTGCGTAGCCCCACGCGCTGCGGCTGCCGCGAGCGCGGGGCTACCACAAATGCTGCCGGCGGCAGCATCGGAGAGGTTGTAGCTGACATTTTCGACACCTTATCCTCCTTTACGCTATCTAACCCCACACCATCGCATGCGGCTTGATGTGGCTTAGTGCTATTTCCCGTCATTAGACGGACAGAGAGGATGGGAGTGCGCAGAGTAATCGGAGGACGCTGAGAGAAGGGGGAGATATTAAGTCACGACATTTTTGTTATCTTTGTGAGTATGATGGATGATGTATTTTACATGAGGCGGGCGCTTCAGCTTGCTGCCAACGGAGAACAACACGCATCGCCTAATCCGATGGTGGGCGCCGTGGTCGTGGCACCTGACGGAAGGATAATAGGCGAAGGGTGGCACCGCCACTGCGGTGGACCTCATGCCGAAGTCAACGCCATACGGTCGGTGAAGGAATGTGACCGCGGACTGATACCGCAGTCAACGGTGTATGTCACCCTCGAGCCTTGCAGTCACTACGGGAAAACACCTCCGTGTGCCCTGCTGCTGATCAATGAGCATGTGCATCGCGTAGTGGTGGCCACAAAAGACCCTTTCCCGAAGGTGGCGGGTCGCGGCATAACGATGCTGCGCGAAGCGGGGATAGAGGTGACGACTGGTGTGCTTGAAGAAGAAGCACAGGAACTAAATCACCGATTCATGACCGCACACAGGCTGCGGCGTCCGTATATCACCCTGAAATGGGCTCAGAGTGCCGACGGCTGGATGGACAGCGTGACACGTCACCCGATGGCGTTCTCCACTACCCTGACGCAGATGCTCACCCACCGGCTGCGTTCGCTCAACGACGCGATACTGACTTCTGCCCGCACAGCAAACGCCGACAATCCACGCCTCGACACAAGAAAATGGGAGTGTGGCGAAGCACCGCGTCCAATCATACTTTACCGAAGTGAAAAGCCCGCGGAGAAGCTTCATCTTGCAGATGATGAATCACGCGAAACATTGATAATTGACTGCATCGGCCGCACTCTTGAGAGTGTGATGGAAGAGCTTTATGCGTCGCACGGGATAACGTCGGTACTGGTCGAAGCGGGTCCGACGTTGCTTAACAGTTTTATAAATGCCGGACTTTGGGATGAAGTGCGCGCCGAAGTTGCCCCGATGACTCTCGGCGAGGATGGCACACACAAAGCTCCCGCGTTTCCCGGTATACCGGACAGTGTGACAGAGGCTGACGGAAGAAAGATCTATCACAAGAGACAAGTCAGGTAACATCATCGGGCGACGAGGATGTAGCCTTTCTTTTTTATGGATATGATGGATAGGCGGGGATCGGTGAGCAAACGACGGATATAAGTTATCTGCACATTCAGGGCAAGCGAGTTGGAATAACTCGCGTCACCCCATATCTGCCCGAGGATTGTGTCACGCTCAACCGGCTGGCCGATATTCTCGGCGAGCATCTGAAGTATCTCAGTCTGACGGACGGAGAGTGAATGGGTCTCACCCCGGTAAGTGAGCGATGACAGGTTAGGTCGGAACAAGGTGTCGGCAAGATGATACTCAATATCCTGCGAGATTGTGCGACTCTCAAAACGTTCGTCGATTTTTGCTATAAGCTCCTCGGGATAGAACGGCTTTGGAATATAATCATTGCCTTTGAGGGAGAAGCCGTGCAGACGGTCAACCTTGTCAGTGCGGTCAGTCAGAAAGAAAATTATAACGCGCTTGTCGGTCTTGCGTATAATCCGTGCAACCTCAAATCCATCGAGTTCCGGCATGTTTATGTCAAGAAGGATAAGATCGGGATGAATCTCATCGTATAGCCCGAGCCCTGTTCTGCCGTTTCCCGCGTAGGTCACCTCGTAATCTTCGGCCTCGATAAAGCGCTTCAGCAACATTGAGTTTTTCAGGTCGTCATCGACCAGAAGAATTTTAATCGCCTTCATCACTGCGGTAATATGATTGTGAAACAGGTGCCTTTGCCTTCGGTGCTCTCAACGCAGACTTCTCCCCCATGCGCATTGACAAGCAGCCGGACATAAGCCAGTCCGAGTCCCATTCCGGGAAGCTCGGATGAGGATGAGCGACCACGGTAGAAGCGCTCGAATATATGCTTCAGATCGGTCGAAGAAATGCCGTTTCCATTATCACGGACGCTAATTTCGATTCTTTCGGCAACCATAGATGCCGTGACTATGATTCTGACCTTTTCACCCGAATACTTGATGGCATTTTCAATCAGGTTATTGAAGATATTAAACAGGTGAGTGCGGTCGGCCGAAATCTCATAAGTACTGTCAATCTCATTGACAATAACCACGTTCTTACCGGCAGGAATCGCAGTGCCCTCAATCACCGAACCGACAAGCCTGTGAAGGGGGATAACGGAAATATTGAGGGGGATCTGCTCCACATTGTTGAAGGTCATGTCCCTGAGCCGGGAGAAATAAGAGGAGAGATTATCCAGAGCGCCACGTGTGGCAGCCACAATCTCGTTCTTGGCATGAGGGTCGGCCATAATCTTCTCGTTGTCGATGCCCGAAATGCACATCTTCAAGGTGGAAATTGGACGCTTAAGCTCGTGTATCATCGTGGTGACAAAGCTACTGCGCATTCTGTCGAGGCGCGAGAGCTTCAGCACAGTCGAGAACTGCAGGACAAGGCAGACAATAAGCAGCGTCGAAATAAAGGCTGAAATCATAAGTGTCCGCCACATTCCGGGTAAAACATCGAAGGGATTGATCGCGCACACGATAGTGACTGTCTTCCCTTCCAATTGAGAGTAAGGTATAGTAAGTGATAACTCAGGCTTAAACGCCGAATTATGATACACGACTTTGGATCTCCATACCATGCTGTCAGATTCGAGCAATTCCATCTGAGCCTTTATGCCGGCATTGTTGAGGACGGAATCGATACCCTCGGCCGTGAAGGGACTTTTACGCTCGGTCTGAACGTTTTTA
>CAMWSY010000179.1 GCA_947176995.1 uncultured Porphyromonadaceae bacterium
TAAGGATATACCGGTGCGCATGATCAGTTATGGCGGTTCAAATTTCAATATCTCGTTCCTTGTGAGAAAGCAGGACAAGGTGGCTGCGCTTCAGGCACTGTCGAGCCATCTCTTCAAGAAATGAGCTGATTTATTCTGTTTAGAAAGGTTTGCAAAAAGATAATTAGGATGTTTCCGATAGAAGATTTCACGGGGGTAGTCACTCCTTTTTATTACTACGATATAAAGCTGCTTCGCGAGACGCTTACAGCAATAAATGACTGTTTGGCAGAACGTCCGGCTTACAGGGTGCATTATGCCTTGAAAGCTAATGCCAACGGTGCAATTCTCGACGAGATCGCCGATGCCGGACTTGGCGCTGACTGCGTGAGCGGCGGTGAGGTGCGTGCCGCACTTGATGCCGGTATCCCGGCTGATAAGGTTGTGTTTGCCGGAGTGGGAAAGACTGAAGCAGAGATACGTCTCGGACTCGAAAACGGGATAGCTTGTTTCAATGTAGAGTCGCTCCCGGAGCTGGAGGTGATAAATGAGCTTGCCGGGGACATGGGAAAGAAAGCTCCTGTGGCATTCCGTGTCAATCCTGACATAGACGCACATACCCACAAGTATATAACTACTGGTACTTCTGAAAACAAGTTCGGCATACCGCTGACTCAGATTGAGGAGGTTGTGGCAGCGGCTCAGGGGATGGATAATGTGGAGATAAAGGGTCTGCATTTCCACATCGGGTCGCAGCTGCTTGACATGACTCCTTATGCCATGCTCGCCGAAACGATCAACAGAATGCTTGACGAGTGGGAGGCAAAGGGTATCAGCTTCAAGACTATAAATGTGGGGGGCGGTCTCGGCATAGACTACGATGATCCTGACGGTCACCCGATACCTGATTTCGAGGGGTATTTCAAGGTGTTTGACGCAATAAAGCTGCGCGATGGCCAGGAGCTTCATTTTGAACTCGGACGCGCGGTGGTGGCTCAGTTCGGGTCGCTCATCACGCGCGTGACATACGTGAAGCAGGGTGTAAACCGCAAGTTTGCTATCGTGGACGCAGGTTTTACTGACCTGATACGTCCGGCACTCTATCAGGCGCATCACAATATCGAGAATCTGACAGCTCCGGCTGATGCTCCGGTGGAGAAATATGATGTGGTCGGACCGATATGCGAGTCGACCGATTGCTTCGCCCGCGATGAGAAACTGCGTGAGGTGAAGCGCGGGGATCTTCTTGCACTGCGCTCGGCCGGTGCTTACGGCCAGATAATGGCTTCACGATATAATCTGCGCGAGATCCCGGCGTCGTTCTATGATCTGCCGGGAGAATCAAAATTAACCTCTAAGATATAACAAGTGATAACGGTAAATAATCTCGGTATCCAGTTTGGAAAACGAGTGCTCTTCCAAGATGTGAATCTGAAATTCACTCCGGGAAACTGCTATGGTGTGATCGGTGCCAACGGAGCGGGCAAGTCGACGCTGATGAGAATTCTGAGCGGCGAGCTGTCGCCTACACATGGAACGGTTACGCTTGGGCCGGGTGAGCGACTGAGTGTGCTGGAGCAGGATCACTTCAAATTTGACGACTACACGGTGCTTGACACCGTGATGATGGGGCACACTGTGCTCTGGGATATCATTCAGGAGAAGAATGCTCTCTACTCAAAGGGGGATTTCACGGATGAGGATGGCATACGCGCTTCGGAACTGGAGGAGAAGTTTGCTGAACTTGAAGGATGGAATGCCGAGAGCGACGCTGCGGCCCTGCTTTCGGGTCTCGGAATAAAGGAGGAGAGCCACTACACTCTGATGCGCGACATGAGCGCGAACGAAAAGGTGCGTGTGCTTCTTGCCAAAGCTCTTTTCGGTAATCCTGACAATCTGCTTCTCGACGAGCCGACCAATGACCTCGATCTTGAGACTGTGGCATGGCTCGAGGACTATCTGTCGAAGTTTGAGAACACGGTGCTTATAGTTTCGCACGACCGCCACTTCCTTGACTCAGTGTCGACGCATACCCTCGATATCGATTACAGCAAGGTGTCGCTCTTTGCCGGTAACTACAGCTTCTGGTATCAGTCGAGCCAGCTTGCACTGCGCCAGCAACAGCAGGCCAACAAGAAGGCTGAGGAGAAACGTAAGGAGCTTCTTGAGTTCATCCAGCGTTTCAGCGCCAATGTGTCGAAGAGCAAGCAGACGACATCGCGAAAGAAGATGCTCGAAAAGCTCAATGTTGAGGAAATACAGCCTTCGTCGCGCCGCTATCCGGGTATCATATTCACTCCCAACCGTGAGCCGGGAAATAAGATCCTTGAGGTGAAGGGGCTTACTGCAAGCGTGGATGGCGAAATTCTCTTCAAGGATGTGAATTTCCAGATAGAGAAGGGGGACAAGGTGACTTTCCTGTCGCATGACCCGCGTGCCATGACAGCTCTGTTTGAGATCATCACGGGTAACCGCAAGGCTGACGAGGGTACATACGAGTGGGGACAGACGATCACGACAGCTTATCTTCCGCTCGATAACTCGGCATTTTTCAACACAGACCTGAATCTCGTGGACTGGCTCTGCCAGTTCAGCAACGACTCGAGTGAAATCTATCTGAAGGGTTTTCTCGGCAAGATGCTTTTCTCGGGTGAGGAGGTGCTGAAGAAGGCTTCGGTGCTCTCAGGTGGTGAAAAGATGCGTTGCATGATCGCACGGATGATGATGAGCGACGCAAACACTCTCATTCTCGATTCACCGACCAATCACCTTGATCTTGAGTCTATCCAAGCTTTCAACAATACGCTCCAAGGGTTCAAAGGAAATATACTCATGTCGTCGCATGACCATGAGTTTATCCAGACTGTGTCGAACCGCATCATCGAGCTGACACCTAACGGTATCATCGACAAGATGACTGAATATGACGACTATATCACGGATGAACGTGTGCAGGCTGCGAGGGAAAGGCTGTATGGGAAAAGCGTGAAATGATGTTTGGGCGTGCGAAAGCGCGCCCAAATCATTTTTGGCCATTTAACACATGGGAGAGGTGGGGGAGATGGTATCTTTGTGGGGAGAATGCGGATGGGATGTAATTTTGTATTAGATAAATTCTTGTTACATTTGCATCAGGGTGGGTGCGTCCCCGCCGGGGACGATTAGTGATAAGTCGTGCCCGGCTGTCCACGGGCGTAAACGCCCGCGGCTAACGGAAATGTCCGGCCTCCGGCCGGATGGGCGTGCTTTCGCGCGCCCCTACAGACAGGATGTGATGACGCACGGGCTGTGCGTCCCTACTCTATGGCTGTTTCGCAGCTCCGCAGCTCAATAGGGATGTGCCGGGTACACCGGGTTCCCTTCGGTCACCCGGTGCTGACAGGTGTG
>CAMWSY010000180.1 GCA_947176995.1 uncultured Porphyromonadaceae bacterium
CTTACCCATTGCTCTCCCCCGCCGTCGCTCATCCATGCGCTTCCGAAATCTGCCGAAGGCAATATATTGCGGTCGGGCTTACCGTCGCGCTTCATCACGACCTCATGAATCTCCCAGTTTTCCACCCCCGGTGCCTCAAAAAGCAAGCGCATACCGGCTGTTTTACCGAAATCCACCGGCACGCTCACCGTGAACCCTTCTCCTATCGCCGTTGCACCCGACTGCTTGTTGGGGTCAAGCTCCTGACGCCTCTGCGCTGCGCGTTTTCCCCATCCGCTTCCGGCTGTACGCCCCGACGTTTTCCACCCGCCATCGCCGGGCACCTGCACCTCTATGGCATATCTGCCCGAGGATGCAGGGCCGTGATAGGCGACTCCGTTAATCTCCATGGTATCGGCTCCGACCTCCATGTCGTTCCAGTGATATTCGATCCACGACTTGTCACCTTTCAGACCGTTGAAGCTGTAGGGGCCGCCGTCGATCGTCCACTCTCTCTCGCGTGCGGTCAGTGCCCCGTCGGGGGTGACGACCGTGAGATATGGAGGCACGCGATCGGCAATGATTCCATCGGTGACAAGCTGCGACGTCAGGTTGAAATCATAGGCCGACGACTGTGCCGTGCGGCGGTGAAGCGCAATGTTGCGGAACGTGTCATCAACTTTAAGTTCCGGCGCAAAAGATTCCGCCGGATCACCGGGATATACACCGATACCGCGTGTCTGACCGCTACCGCCCCCCGCCGTGCACGCTGCAAGGAGAGGCAGCACCGCTGCTGCAAGAAGAGTGGAAGCCTTAACCATAGGAAACTATCTCGGAAAAACTGTCAGGTAAAACCTGATTATTTATTACTTGTGGAAATAACGGTAGGTGCCCACCTTGAGCTCATAGCAGGCCGGATCGTCGGCAATGACGATTGCATCGGGATGAAGCTGAACGGCAGTCACAGGCCACATCTGGCTCACGCCACCCTCGACGCACTGCTGGAGCGCGCGTGCCTTACCATGACCGTTGACAAGCACCATAACCGTGCGGGCATCCATCACCGTGCCTACACCTACTGTCACAGCCTTTTTCGGAACGAGGTTGAGATCACCGCCGAAGAAACGGGCATTGGCGATGATGGTGTCCTGAGTGAGTTCGACGCAGCGTGTGCGCGAGCGCAGTGACGATCCCGGCTCATTGAATGCCAGATGACCGTCGACACCCACACCGCCTACAAAAAGATCGATACCGCCGGCATCCTTGATGGCCTGCTCATAGGCAGCGCACTCGGCAACAGGATCGGGAGCATTGCCATTGAGGATGTGCACATTTGCCTTGTTGATGTCGATATGGTCAAAGAAGTTTGTGTGCATGAACGAGTGGTAGCTCTCGGGATGCTCCTCGGGCAGACCGCAATACTCATCCATGTTGAAAGTTATCACATTCTTGAAGCTAACCTTGCCCTCGCGGTTCATCTCGATAAGAGCGGCGTACATGCCCAGAGGGGTGCTTCCGGTGGGAAGACCGAGCACAAAGTTGGGATGCCCCTCAGAGGGAACGAAAGCGTTGATCGCATCAGCGACGGTCTGAGCCGCACGAGCCGAAAGCTCTTTGTAGTTTTCTGTAATAATCAGGTTCATGATTTATATAAAAATTTTATGTTTAATTAATTTCAAAATGTCGGAGCGACGGATTGTAACGCAGTCCGTCACAAGCGAAAAGGCGGTCAAGACTGCCACGTTGTCCCACCGACTCGACATCACCCGTCTCAAGATTCCCGTCACGGTCAAGAAGCCAGACGTAGTCGGTAGTGGCAAGTGCTATGTCGAGATCATGTGTCGACAGAAATACCGTCTTCCCATCATCGGTCGCAAGCCTGCGCAGAAGCTTCATAAGTTCCACCTTACCCGGGAAATCGAGAAATGCCGTAGGCTCGTCGAGCATTATGACGGGCGTCTGCTGCGCAAGGGTTTTCGCAATCATTATTTTCTGCATCTCGCCGTCGGATAGCGACGACACAAGCCGTCCACGCAGATTCTCAGCACCGACCTGCGAAATGGCCTCGTCGACAATGCGCCGGTCCTCGGCTGTCAGACGTCCCCAGTAATTGGTGTAAGGCGTGCGGCCGAGTCCCACAAGCTCCTCGGTCTTCATGGCACTCGTGCTGCCGCGTCCGGTCAGCACTATGCCTATCAGTTGCGAAAGATCGTGAGCCGAGATTCTGTCGACCGGCATCCCGTCGACACGCACACATCCCGAGATCGGGGGCTGAAGATTGGCAATGGTGCGCAACAGTGTGGATTTTCCTGCACCATTGGGGCCAAGCAGACACGTGACCGCCCCCGGTGGCACAGCCTCAGTCAGGTTCTTCGCCACAATACGCACTCCTTCACGCGTCCGATAGCCTGTAGTGAGGTCGTCGAGCGCGATGCTGTGTACCGCCGTAGTTTTATCAGATTCTGCCTTCATCACGATAGGAATAGTAACCCGTCTGCCCTATTATCACATGATCGAGCACCGCTATGTCAAGCAGTCGCCCGGCTTCGGTTATTTTCTTTGTCAGCGCATCATCCTGCCCGCTCGGACGCAGTGAGCCCGACGGATGGTTATGGCACAGTATCAACCCCGTGGCCATGCGGTCAAGCGCACTTTTCATCAATATTCTCACATCGACCACTGTCGCGACAAGGCCTCCCTGCGAGACACGTTCCGACGAAATTATCCTGTTTGACCGGTTGAGATACAACACCCAGAACTCCTCATGCCCCAGACGCTCCAGTTTCTGCCTCATGTGGCCGTAGACTGCTTTACTCGATGACATTGGTGACTGCGCGCCCGACTCGCCGAGGGCATGAACGCACCGCGAGCCGAACTCTATCGCCGCCATGAGCGATATGGCTTTGGCGGGGCCGACACCCTGATATTTCGTTGTCAGTTCATGAGTCGTCATGCGGCACACACGGGCAAGATTGTTACCGTTGTCATGCAGTATCTCCCTGCTCAATGCCAGCACCGATTTCCCGGGCATACCGCTCCCGAGTATGATCGCAAGCAGCTCGGTGTCGGTGAGCAATCAGATACACTTCTCGAGAGCTTTCTCTCTCGGACGGTCGGAGTCGGCAAGATCGGTGACCCGGATGTATGTCGAAATCTGATCCATGAAACGCAAGAAGTACCCGGCAAAAAAAGTTTTGTGATGCCCTTAAACTGATTTTATCCACAAAAATAAAAAAATTCCATTTAGATTTTCTATTTTTGACCTCAAATCAACGTCACAACCTGCGAGGAACACCGCGAGAAAAGACGCCCGAAGGATCCTCCCTTAAATCAACAAACCTGAATGAGCTCTACCACAGAGGAGTATGGACT
>CAMWSY010000181.1 GCA_947176995.1 uncultured Porphyromonadaceae bacterium
TCATAATATATTATACTTATATTCTTTTTCCGTTTACGATTTTTCGGTTTATGGATACTATTTCTTCTTAGTGTCGTCCACGCGCGCTTTTGCAGCGGCAAGAGCGGCACCATATGATTCAACATAGAACTCTATAAAATAGTTCCACGCAGCGCGGTCCGAAGTCGCCATTGCTGCTGCCGATATCTCGGCTTTCTCATTCTCCGTAATGTGCGACAGGCGGTTAAGCGTGCCGGCGATCTCACTCACCACGTGCGAGTAATTTCCGTCGGTGCGGGTCACCACCTCAACGCCGGTTTCCGTCAGCCCTTCACCCGGCCGCGTCGAAGCCACCCATTGTCCGAAGCCCGAAAGCGACGTTGTCACCGTAGGCACACCGAATGCCACGCTCTCGAGCGGCGTGTAGCCCCACGGCTCATAGTAGCTTGCGAAAACCGTCGCGTCCAGTCCCGGAAGAACGTCATAATACGGCATGTTCACAATACCGTCCTTTCCGTCAAGATAGCACGGCACATATATCACGTGCACCTTCGTGTCTCTGAGCTGGCTGAGACCGAATCCGCGCAGACGGTTCAGTATCGCGTCCTCGCCGGGATTATTCAGTTCGTGCGTGATCACGGGCATCACAAGGGGCTCTCCCTTCTCTCCGTCGGCAAGAGCCGTTTTCAGGTCTTCGCGAGGCCCGCGCGACCAAGCCGGCACAAGCACGTAGGCGAGCACATCGCGGTCATCCGTTCCAAGCGTGTAAGCCATCGTTGCGAGCGTGTCAAGGAAAAGATCAAGTCCCTTGTTGCGGTACTCGCAGCGCCCCGACGTTGCCACGATCATCGTGTCGTCGCCAAACGTCTTACCCGTCAGCGTTTCCGCCACATCGAGCAGACGCTTGCGCGCCTTAGCTGCCGTAGCTTTCAGTTTAGCGCCCGAAGGCACGAAATTCTTTTCAAATCCGTTGGGAGTCACCACATCCGGGCGTTTCTCCAAGAGCTGCTCACACTCCTTGGCCGTCACGTCGCTCACCGTCGTGAAGCAATCGGCGTTGTGTGCCGCAGCCTTTTCGAGAGAATGTTTCGACTCCATGTTGAGCTCTTGGCTCATCTGGTCGCCGAAATACCCCGGCAGATAATCATATAGCGGTTTGCCGTTGCCGCAGATACTGCGGCCTATGCAGGTTGCGTGAGTTGTGAACAGAGTTCCCACCTGAGGCAGACGGCTCTTCACATAGAGCAGTCCCATGCCGGTCGTCCACTCGTTGAAATGAGCGAGTATATTCTTGCGGCGTGCGGGAGCATCCCCTATGATACTTTCTATCACGATACCCACGGCATGAGAGAAGGCGCACGCCTCGTCATAGTCACCGTAGGCATGGAGACTGTCGACGCCGAATTCACGCCACATCTCCCCGTAAAACTCATCCTTCACCGCATACATTGGCTCGAAGTCGACAAGCACTGCTATTGGCTTACCCGGCACATTCCAGCGGCCGGTTCTCACCTTCAGTCCATGAGGAAGCGATGCGCGTGATTTCCAGAATCCAAGCACCTTGTCGTCCTCCATAAAATCAGGCGACTCAGTGCCTTTGGTCCATACATCCGGGCCGATAAACACGACCTTGTCTTTGTAGAGGCGCTGAAGCGTGTGGGCTCGTGTCGAAAGCACGGTGTAAATGCCACCCACCTTATTACAAACTTCCCAGCTTGCCTCAAACAAAAGATCTATTTTTACCTTAGTTTCCAAATCTTGAAATATTATGGAACATAATCATGTTGATGCGGTCAATGACCCGTTCAACTTTTACATTAGGCTGCAAATATACAACTTTTTTACATTCATCATCCACATAATCGCCACAAATTCACCATTTACACCTTTTATAAAGCTATTTTTAGGATATTTGTGTCAGATTAAGTATATTTGATAGCCCCGCCCACGTGCGGCTTCTCTCCGTTTTCATCACAATAACACACTGAGTTTCAATCGACCGATGAATTTCACATCCTTAGCTGGACTCGGCATCCTTTCAGCCGCTTGCATTATGACGGTTTCTGCGCGCGACAACGCCAATCACACCCGTTTCGACAACTTCCCCGTGGCGCCCGCACACTCCCGCGAAGTCAGCGTCACCAGCGATTCAACCTTTTTCTCCATCTGGGCGCCATCTGCATCACAGGCACAGCTTCGCATCTACCCGTCCGGACGCAACTCAGCCCCCGAGAAGACCGTCGAAATGACACGCGGCACATCGGGATTATGGCAGACAGCTCTACCCGGACAGCTCTACGGTAAATTCTATACCTTCCGCGTCATGACCGACGACGGACGTTGGCTCGACGAGACACCCGGCATCTGGGCTAAAGCAGTGGGCATCAACGGTGACCGAGCCGCCATCATCGACTTCACCACCACCGATCCCGCCGGGTGGCACGACGATCGCCGCCCATCAGTCCCGGCAATCACCGATGCGGTTATCTACGAGATGCACCATCGCGATTTTTCGGTTCATCCCTCCTCAGGCATAGCTAACAAAGGTAAATTCATCGCCCTCACCGAGTCAGGCACGACCAACAGTTTCGGCGATCCCACTGGCATCGACCACCTCCGCCAGCTCGGCGTGACCCACGTCCACATCCTTCCGAGCTACGACTTCAATTCCGTCGACGAGACCGACCTGCCGGCCAACACCTACAACTGGGGCTATGACCCCCTGAACTACAACGCCCCCGAAGGCTCCTACTCCACCAATCCCTCCGACCCCGCCGTGCGCATCCGCGAGTTCAAGCAGATGGTTAAGGCACTCCACGACGCCGGCATAGGCGTCATCATGGACGTTGTCTACAACCACACAGCGCAAAACGAGAGTTCCAACTTCTCCCGTCTCGTCCCCGGCTACTTCTACCGTCAGCGACCCGACGGGTCGTGGTCCGACGCCTCGGGATGCGGAAACGAGACTGCCTCAGAGCGTCCAATGGTCAGCGACTACATTGTCAACTCCGTGAAATACTGGGCCGACGAATACCACATCGACGGCTTCCGCTTCGACCTCATGGGCATACACGACATCGCCACAATGGATCGCGTCGCCGATGAACTCAAGAAGATTCACCCCGACATTTTCGTCTACGGCGAGGGATGGACTGCCGGTGACTCACCCCTCCCTGCCGATCGCCGTGCCCTGAAGGACAACGTAGCCATGATGGACGGAATAGCAGTCTTTTCCGATGACATACGTGATGCAATAAAAGGCCACTACTCCAAAGCCGACGACCGTGGTTTTGCCACAGGCAAGCCCGGCAACGAGGAGACCGTGAAAATCGGAATCGTCGGAGCTACACCACAC
>CAMWSY010000182.1 GCA_947176995.1 uncultured Porphyromonadaceae bacterium
TATCTGCACCACGTTGGCATTGAAATCCTCGGGATTTCCCATGCCGTAAATGCACGACACCGACGACACGACAACCACATCACGACGCCCCGACAAAAGCGCCGACGTCGTGGCAAGCCTGAGTTTGTCGATCTCGTCGTTGATCATCAAATCCTTCTCGATGTACTTGTCCACCGAGGGGATATAAGCCTCAGGCTGATAATAATCATAATACGACACAAAATACTGCACGGAGTTTTCGGGAAAAAAATTCTTGAATTCCCCGTAAAGCTGTGCAGCCAACGTTTTGTTATGGCTAAGGATCAAGGTGGGCTTGTTCACCTCCTTGATCACATTAGCCATTGTAAACGTCTTGCCGGAACCTGTCACACCAAGCAGCGTCTGCGCAGGCACACCAAGCCTTATACCTCTTGCAATCTGCTCGATAGCCTGAGGCTGATCCCCGGTGGGGCTGTATGCCGACGATAGTTTGAAATCCAAATCCGGCCTTGTGTCTTATGTGCTTTCGCCTTAGAATCTTTATTCTGCCGTAGCCTCGCTGTCGGCAGCTTCAGCAGCCTCGGCAGCCTGATCCTCAGCGATCTCGTCATCCTTAAACTTCTCTACACCGGCTGCGATCAGGCAATTGTACCATGTAAAAAGTTTCTTGATGTCAGAGTTCTTCACGCGATCCTCGTCAAAATCAGGAAGTGCCTTTGCAAGCTCCTCACGAAGAGCGCCATTGCTCTCGAGAGCCTTGATGTCGACGGTAGCACCGTTCTCCACTTCCTTCAGTTTCTCAAGCACATCGGCAAGAGGAGCTTCACCACCGTCAGAAGTGTAGATCTCAATGTAACCCATCTCAATAAAAAAAACATGATTGAATGCAGGGAAACGCTTGCCGTCGGTAAGCGACTCAACTATCAGACTGTTTTTTCCGTGGTTAACGAGACGATAGAGCCCGGGGCGACCCGAAATAGCTAAAATTCTTTTAAGCATGACGTGTATAGTCGTTTTAATTCATTTCTGAACACTTAGCCGTAGTTACCCGGCACATGTTTTTATCTGTCTTTTTTATTTGACTTGCAAATTTAAACAATATCAGCAAATCCAACCCTTGCTTTATCTCTTTTTTCTTAATTTTGCAGCATGGAAAAGACTAACGACAACAAAGTGAAATCAGTGAAGAGCATAAGCGGCTTCGCTAAAAAATATCCTGTCATCTGGAATCTCATTCTCATCTTTATCACGGCCATAATCCTGATATGGATAGCATTGACCCTGCTCGGCGTATGGACTCTCCACGGTCACGAGGATGTGGTGCCCGACGTCAGGGGGCTGAATTACAATCAGGCCGAAAGCGTGCTTGCCAAAGAAGGGATGAGCGCCGAGATAACCGACTCGATATTTGAGTCGACGATCGCGCCCGGAACGGTTGTGGATCAGAATCCCAAAAACAATTCTAAAGTTAAGCCCGGCCGCACTGTCTATCTCACCATTGTCGCATTCTCACCTAAACTCGTTGTCGTTCCTGAGTTTGTCAACGTTTCCATGCGTCAGGGCATATCAATCTTCGAGGGACTTGGGCTGAGCAGAGTCGAAGTCGTGAAAGTTCCGTCGGAATACAAGGATCTTGTGCTCGGCGCACGCTACAACGGACTGCCCCTGCACAGCGGCATGAAGATACCCACTACTGCCACCGTGATTATTGAGGTCGGTGAGGGATATGAGGAAGAGGGTGAGGAAACTGAGAATGCCGCCGATGACATCTGAAGATTTTAACATCCCTGCCGACAATCCCGCGCTCCCTGCAGTGGATGATGATATTTTGGCAGATGAGGAGGAGAACGCCTCCGGCATGTATGAGCACTTCCGCTTTGAAGCCGACAAAGGGCAGACGCTTCTGCGTGTCGACAAATTTCTTGTCGAACGTATGCCTAAAGCATCCTCACGCAACCGCATCCAGCAGGCGGCTGAAGCCGGATGCATACTTGTCAACGGCCGTCCCGTAAAAAGCAACTACCGGGTAAAACCTTTCGACATCGTTTCCATAGTCATGGACCGCCCACGCTATGAAAACGAGATCATCGCCGAGGATATTCCGCTTGACATCGTATATGAGGACGACACTGTGCTTGTTGTCAACAAGCCGGCAGGCATGGTCGTGCATCCCGGTCATGGCAACTACACTGGCACTCTCGTCAATGCCCTTGCATGGCATTTTCGCGATACGCCCGATTATGACGTAAATGATCCGCGGCTCGGACTCGTGCACCGAATAGACAAGGACACTTCCGGTCTTCTTGTCATAGCGAAGACCCCCGACGCAAAGACTGATCTCGGGCGTCAGTTTTTCAACAAAACTACCCGGCGCGAATACACCGCCTTGTGCTGGGGCACACCGCAGCCGCTTCAGGGCACAGTTATCGGCAATGTCGGCCGTGACATGCGCGACCGCCTGAAGATGGCCGTGTATCCCGAGGGAAGCGAACAGGGCAAACACGCCGTCACGCACTACAACGTCGAGGAGCAGCTTGCCTATGTTTCGGTGATCACCTGCCGCCTCGAAACCGGACGCACACACCAGATACGCGTTCACATGAGCCACATCGGTCATCCGCTGTTTGCCGATGCCCGCTACGGCGGCGACAAAATTTTGCGAGGCCTCGACACTGCGCGTTACCGCCAGTTTGTAGGCAACTGCATGGCACTTTGTCCCCGGCAGGCACTCCATGCCCGCACATTGGGATTCCGGCACCCCAAGACCGGTCAGGAGATGGACTTTTCAGCGCCGCTGCCAGCCGACATGACCGCACTTATCGAAAAGTGGCGAACATGCCCATTCTAACTCCACCCCCATGACTACCAACCCAAGCCAAAGAAAAGTAACCATGAGTGTTATCGCAATTTCATTTGTGGTAATGTTTCTCCTTCCGGCTGCCGTGGCTAAGTTCTCAACAGAGTGCGCCGGGATGGCTCTTTGCATGTTGCTGTTCTTCATTGTAAATCCGGCATATTCAGTGATTACAGGCATAATCTCCGGCCGGAGCTTTCAGCAACGCTGGTATCTCCCCATCATTTCCGCACTCCTCTTTCTTGCCGGTACATGGACTTTCTTTGACCATACTGAGCTATGGTTTATCGCTTACGCCGCCGTTTACCTCATCCTCAGCTTCATTGCCGCCGCAATCACCCACCTTTCCCTAAAAAAGACCGCATAATATCCCAAATTGCTGTCGCGACAAATAAAAAGAAATCGCAAGCGGCTATTTACAAACCAATTGCGAATCTCAGAGTATCCCCGTGGGGAGCTGTCGCTTATACCCATCTGCCGCTGCCGCCG
>CAMWSY010000183.1 GCA_947176995.1 uncultured Porphyromonadaceae bacterium
GCGCCCCTACAGACAGGTTGTGCGGACTATGTGCTTATTTGAACCACATTGCACGGGCCGTGCGTCCCTACTCTGAGGGAATGGCGGGCGCATTACGGTGCGTCCCTACATTATGAAGTTAAAAAAGGAGAAGTGATGAGTGAATTTAAGCCGCGGCACAGCCGCGCGGAGAAGATAGAGGCTTTGGGTCGTGTGATCGATGTGCTCGACCGGCTGAGGGTGGAGTGTCCGTGGGATGCCAAGCAGACGAATGAGAGTCTGCGTCCAAACACGATAGAGGAGACATACGAACTCTGTGACGCTCTGATGCGTGAGGATAATGCCGACATACGCAAGGAACTTGGCGATGTGCTGCTGCATATACTGTTCTACTCGCGAATAGGTGAGGAGAAAGGGGCGTTTGATATAGTGGATGTTGCGGACTCGTTGAACTCCAAGCTGATATTCAGACATCCCCATGTGTTTGGAGAGGTAAAGGTTGACGGTACGGATGACGTGCTGAAAAACTGGGAGGAACTGAAACTGAAGGAAAAAGGGGGTAACAAGACGGTTCTGTCGGGTGTGCCTGCCGCGCTTCCGTCGCTGATCAAGGCTGAGCGTATCCAAGAGAAAGCCGCGAATGTGGGTTTTGACTGGGAGGAGCCGAGTCAGGTCTGGGATAAGGTTAAGGAGGAAATCTCGGAATTTGAGGCTGAGGTCGCAAAAGGTGACCGGGCGAAGATGGAGAATGAAATGGGTGATGTGTTTTTCGCACTCGTGAATGCTGCCCGTCTCTATCACATAAATGCCGATACTGCGCTCGAAAAGACCAACAAGAAGTTTATGTCGCGTTTCGGCTATCTGGAACAGCGTGCAAAGGAACTCGGGAAGCCGCTGCGTGATATGACTCTTGGTGAGATGGATGCAATATGGGATGAGGCGAAACGAAGTGATTTAAACTTATTACGAAATGTTAACCACGGAGTGAAGTGAACCATGATATTTAATCTTTCGGTCATCTTCGGGCTATTTCGGAACCTCTCTTCGGTCATAATGGAACCCCATTACTCCCTCATCGCGATTCCGAACTACCCTCGAATCTAACCGAAATCTTAAAATGTAATAAGTTTAAATCACTTCAACAAAAGGAGTGCTGAAATGGTTATAATTACAAGAAGCATATCAAGACATCGTGGGCGTGCTGCCGCGCGCCCCTACAACATTGATACACTTCTTAATTATAGACTCTAATATATACTAACATGAAAACTCCAAAGTTTATCCTTGCAGCTGTGGCTGCACTCTCATTTTTAAGTGTCAACGCCCAAATGCCAATAGGCGTGACCACTGCCAAGAAGAATCCGCTTCACGCTACGGTGGACAAAATCAATAACAGCAATCGCGATGGTGTGACCCGCATAAGCTGCACGCTGATCGGTAACCCTCACACGTCGTCGCGCGTGGACAGTTGCACACTCATTGTGAACGGTCAGGCTTACGGGTCGGTCGATATTGACGGTGTGGACTTCAAGCGTTATTTCCAGTGGGAGGATGACGGCCAAATTCCTATCGAGGTGGATTTCCCACGGCAAACGAAGTTTAAACCTGAAGATAAGATCGTTTTTCACACTGTGGGTGGTGATTACTCCACACGGTTGGGTTATAAGGCGAAGAAGAAGTAAGGGGGGGACCCGGAGGAATTAGAGGACTCGGAGCTCTCAGAGGACTCGGATGAGGAGGACGCACGGGCCGTGCAATGCGGTTCAAATAAGGTTGCTAATCTTGGGTGCGTCCCCGCCGGGGACGATAAGTGGTAAGTCGTGCCCGGCTGTCCACGGGCGTAAACGCCCGCGGTTAACGGAAATGTCCGGCCTCCGGCCGGATGGGCGTGCTGTCGCAACGCCCCTACAGATACGGGTTGTGCGGACTCTGTGCTTATTTGAACCACATTGCACGGGCCGTGCGTCCCTACTTTGTTGTTGTGCCTGTTTCACGGGCTAAGATGGAAAAGGTAAAATTGTTTTGATTGTGAGGGTCTGCATCACAGAGAAACCAAGTGTTGCCCGCGATATAGCGTCGATATTGGGCGCTGACGTGAGGCGAGAAGGATTTTTTGAAGGTAATGGCTTTGCGGTAACGTGGACTTATGGTCACTTGTGTTGCCTGAAAGAGCCTGCCGACTACAGCGAGGCATGGAAACGGTGGAGTCTGGGCGCGTTGCCGATGATCCCGCCGCGTTTCGGTATAAAGCTGATAGATGACAAGGGAATCGAAAGGCAATTCAAGGTAATTGAAACTCTTGTGGGGCAGGCTGATGAGGTGATAAACTGCGGTGATGCCGGTCAGGAGGGTGAACTGATCCAACGATGGGTGATGCAGAAGGCTGGTGTGAAGTGCCCTGTGAGACGGTTGTGGATCTCGTCGTTGACTGATGCGTCGATACGCGAGGGGTTCAAGAATCTTGCGCCGGCTTCAAGGTATGACAATCTATATTATGCCGGGCTATCGCGTGCGATAGGTGACTGGCTGTTAGGTATGAACGCTACCCGACTCTATTCGTTGAAATACAGTGGGCCGGGAAAGGTGCTTTCGGTGGGGCGTGTGCAGACTCCGACTCTCGCACTGATTGTGAAACGGCAGGAGGAGATCGAGCATTTCAAACCTGAAGATTTCTGGGAGCTCAAGACGCTATACAGGGATGTGGTTTTCAATGCAACTTCGGGACGTTTCACCGACATAGAAAAAGCCCAAAAGGCGGTTGAGGAGGCAGCGAAGCATGAGTTTACAGTGGACAAGGTCGAGGAGAAAAAGGGTAAGGAGTTTCCTCCTAAGCTTTTTGACCTCACAACACTACAGGTGGAGTGCAACAAGCGGTTCGGGTGGACGGCGGATGAAACGCTAAAACTGATCCAGTCGCTCTATGAAAAGAAGCTGACAACTTATCCGCGTGTGGACACGACTTATCTTTCGTCGGATATTTACCCGAAAATTCCTGACACTCTGCGGCGAATGACCCCATACGCCAGTCTGACCGCCCCGGTGCTTGCAAAGAATATTGCAAAAACAAAAAGGATTTTTGATGATGCGAAGGTGACTGACCACCATGCTATAATCCCAACGGGGGAATCGCCTTCGATATTGTCGGACACGCGTGAACGGCAACTTTATCATTTCATTGCGCTGAGATTTATCGCTGCGTTCTGGCC
>CAMWSY010000184.1 GCA_947176995.1 uncultured Porphyromonadaceae bacterium
CAGGCAGAAAAACCGACGAATACGGTGCTGACTCACCGCACTCACGGCTGATGTTGTTGATTCCGCCTATATGTGCGAGATAGAAAGCAAAATTACCCACACCGGCATCCACCATACTCGCAGGCGAGACGATGGTAATTCTCGACCCGCGGTCGATACACAGACCATAGGAACGATTGGTGATGAAATGCTCGACCGCCAGTTCGTCGGTCGGCATCTTCTCCTTCGGTATTGTTGTCGCCGTGCTCACGAGACGGAAATTCGGTGCCTCGGGCGAGTTGACCGCATCCACGATCTCATCCTGTTTCATGCCGAGCCGCGCCTGAAGGAATGTCAGGGTCTTGAACGGCGGAGTCCCCTGACATCCCGAAGGTCGGTCAAGCTTTCGCTGGAAAGCATTGTGCAGTTTGCGAGAGTTCTTCAGCACGTTGTCGCGGTTGGCCTCCTTCTCAAGCGCCTCGGTAAAACCTGCTCCGATGATACCCGCCGGCACGGCCACGATAGCGATACCGAGCAGACCGACGACACAAGCTATGATACGTCCCACGCCTGTGACCGGAGGGGTGTCGGCAAACTGTCCCGGGTCGCCGATATACTGTGCGAATGCCCAGATTACGGAGATAAAACCGTTTTTATATACATCGGGCTGTTCCTCATGCTCGGCAAAGAAGAGTATCAGACTGAGGATAAGGGTAATGATCAGCAGAAACTGCATCGACACGATCAGCTCGCGTCGCTTCTCCTTAATGGCATTGCTGAGCAGACTGAATGACTTGGAGTAACGTCCGATGCGCATCGTGCGCACCACGCGTGCCGTCCTGAGCATCTTGAACGCCGCCACCGGCAACGGGAATATCCACTGAAGATAAAAAGGGAATGTCGACAGGACATCTATCGCTCCGTAGAAGGTGAAACAGTATTTCAAACGTCCCTTCCACCCCTTATACGCGGGATTGACGTACGGAGCCACCCATATACGCAGCACTACCTCTACGGTAAAGAATATGAGTGTACCTATATCCACCCACTTCAGTACGGTCCTTAGTTTGGGGTCAAGGTCGAATGTCGACAGGAAAATCTCAGTCGTGCTGATGAGAATCATCGCGATTATCAGCCAGTCGACTATGTTGTGCCACTGCCGTGTGTGCAGATTATCGTCAAGCGCGCGGGCGAGGTTCAGTTTCAGTCGGTCGATGCGTTCACTCATCAGCGCTTGCGTTTTTTCTTGGTATTAGGGAGCACGGCACCCAGCAGCATGGAGCCTATCTTACGCTCAAGGCCCTGACGTGTGGTGGGTATGCCGGTGGCGCGGGCCACTTTCTGCTTTACAGCAGTGATCCCGACCGCACGTTTCAGCGAGAATGACAATCCCGGTATTTTCATTACGCTTTGTAGGCTTTATAGGTTTTCTGTGCGGTCATAAGACCTGATACAATTCTTTTTCCATTCTCTCCAAGATAATTCTGTACTCCCGGAAGAAGCTCAACACATTTATCTACAGAAACTTCGCTTAGCACCACATCAAAAAACAATTTCGGTTCCTTCTTTTGTCCGGACCGGTTGAACTTATCTACGCTGCTTTTCAAGGTTGTGACCAGAGCAACGGCAGCGCCTCCTACCACGGGACTAAAGACAGTAACTACAGAGAGTGCGGTAAGCACCGTAGAGTAGTCCACGCTGCAAAGGAAATTGATGACATCTTCAATCATTTCCTTTTTTCGGGTTATCTTGACGATCTTTTTTGTTGTGGTCTTGACCAGTTCATTTTCTTTGCCGCGGTTTGTGTTGGGGCGAAAAGCCGTTGTAATTTCTTCGTATGTCTCCACGACTTTTCCGTCCTCAATATCTTCTGAATTAACTAACCGTCTGGTGATGGTGGTGGGATACTTGCTGTCTATGACAGTCTTGATCCGTCCGGTCATGAAGATTGCATTAAGCCCATTCTCAAACGCAGGAAGATTTACCCCTAATTTTGTAGCTTCATTCAATATGATTTTTCGCTCTTCATCCGACAGATATCCATCGGCAAGAGCCATATCGATCATGGCTTTAAGTTCGGAGGCAATCCGGGTAGGCTGGTTATATTTTTTCAGCGGTATAATTCCGTCATTAACTTCCTTTACTCCCCGTTTCTCTTTCAGCATGTCCACGTAGGCCTCGAATCTATCAAGATCGACACCTTTTGAAAGCGCGAGCTCCCGGAGGATGGCTCTTTCAGATGTGGTGAGAATCTTGTCGGCGAGAGCTATCTCTACAAGTTGCACGAGTTGGACACCGAACTCCTTTTCCGGATATTTGGGGATTGGATTGGTTGCCGTTTCTTTCTCAGCTACTGCCGGTGGAGTCGCTGTTTTGAATACTTTATCAAAGAGTCCCATAAAAAATCTATAGAATTATTATAATATACCTAACAAGTAAAAAATCATACACAGGCCGAGTATGATCCACATCAGACAGCCGCCGCAACCGCAGCCACCGCCACTGTTGCCGCCAAACAGCCACTGGAGGCCCAGCACGGCGAACACTCCTTTCCAGAAATCGCTCATATTCCGATATATATTAAGCCTGTTAATAATATGGACAATTATTTCGGTGCCTTGACCTTGTTGAGCTGAGCCTGAGCAATCTGACGCTTGATCGATTCGATATTGCGCTTGTGGCTTTCGGCTTTGTCAACTTTGCTCTTGCGGTATGAGGCTTTTGTCGAAGGCGAGGATGCGCCCTTGATAAGCCTTGCATACGACTCATTGTCGCGTTTCATGGCTTCCTTTTCGCGGGCCATACGCGCGCGCAGGTCTATGATCTGTTTCTGATAATAAGCTTTTGTACTCATAATGTATTTTAGCTGCTCCGGGAAGATGTCTGAAAAAGCCGTCGCTATTAATCTTGAGTTTGATAGCGACGGCTTATGCTGAAGGAACGATTTATTTCTTGGCGGCAGCGGCGAGTGTGTCGTCGTCGTTTGACAGTTTGGTGTTGTCGGCATTAGCCACCTGCACACCGATGCCGTATGCGTCGGCTACCATCTTCTCGAAACTTCCCACCTTGCGGTTAGAGCCTACTACGACCTCACCACCCTTGGCGCCCTCTGCACGGATAGATGCAAGTGTAGCGTCATCC
>CAMWSY010000185.1 GCA_947176995.1 uncultured Porphyromonadaceae bacterium
CTTTCGTATATCCGATGGGTCCTGTGCGAGATATCCTATGGCGTAGCGAGCACGCTTGTAGAAAGGGTATTCGGTGATATCGCTGTTATTAAGGAAAATCTGGCCTTCATTGGGGGTTATGAGCCCGACGGTCATGTAGAACGTGGTGGTCTTACCGGCACCGTTGGGCCCGAGCAGTCCGACGATCTCGCCCTGACGGACGTTGATGGAAACGTGGTTGACGACCGTGCGCTGGCCGTACTTCTTCACAAGATTCTCGGTGCGGAGGACGCGCCGCATGTCGTTAGGATCATTGCCGGTTTCCGGATCAGGTGCCACCCCGGTCAGAGGTGACTCGTCAGGCACAAAATCGGGCGCGGCAATGTCGGCTTTACTTTCCATTGAGTCCTTTATGTTGTAGATAAGTCCCATAGGTTAATCTTTATTTGTACCGGCACGGCGGAGACGAGCCTCGATGAAGTCAGTGAGTAGTCCTATGGCCACCTTGTTGGTGCCTCCCTGCGGTATGATGAGATCGGCAAACCGCTTTGAAGGCTCGATGTACTGGCAGTGCATGGGCTTGAGCACGCGCTCGTAGCGGTCGATGACCATCTGCGGTGTGCGTCCGCGCTCGACGCAGTCGCGTGAGATCACACGTATAAGCCTGTCGTCGGCATCGGCATCGACAAAGCATTTTATGTCCATCATGTCGCGCAAAACGGGATCGCAAAGAACAAGAATGCCCTCGACAATCACGACGTCGCGTGGCTGCACGGTCACAGTCTCTTTCTGGCGAGTGCAGGTGAGATAGGAGTAGGTGGGCATCTGGACAGTCTTGCCTTCACGCAACTGCTGAAGCTGCTCCACAAGCAACGACCACTCGATGGCTTTGGGCTCGTCGAAGTTGATTTTCTGCCGTTCTTCGGGCTTGAGATGACTTAGATCCTTGTAGTAGGAATCCTGAGGCAGCACAGCAACCTCACCGGGGGGAAGAGCCCTGATGATGCGGTTGACAACGGTTGTTTTTCCTGACCCTGTGCCTCCGGCGATACCGATGATGAGCATGAGAAAATTGGGTTTTATTGCGCTTTATCTCCACAAAACTACATAAAATCGGGATGATGTTCAAATTTTCATTACCTTTGCTTCGGATAACTGTGAAAAGTATATTCTATGATTCTGAATAAATGGCTTGCCAACACAGGTAAGTATTGTATGTTTCTTGGCCGGACGTTCTCGCTGCCAGAGAGATGGGGCGTATTCGGCCAGCGGTTTGTGGCTGAGGTCTCCAAGCTTGGCGTCGACTCCATCCCGCTTGTGATCATCATATCGCTTTTTATCGGCGCGGTGATCGCGATACAGATGCAGCTCAACATGTCGTCGCCTCTTATGCCAGCCTATACAGTAGGTCTGGCTACGCGCGATATAGTGCTGCTGGAGTTTTCAAACTCTATCCTGTGCCTGATTCTTGCCGGTAAGGTCGGCAGTAACATCGCTTCGGAAATCGGCACGATGCGTGTGACCGAGCAGATCGACGCACTTGAGATAATGGGTGTGAATTCATGTAATTATCTCGTGCTTCCGAAAATCCTTGCTTTCCTGTTCTTCATGCCCATCCTTGTGATATTCTGCATGGGTACGGCTTTTATCGGCGGCCTGCTTGTGGCTATCTTCACCGATCTGATTTCGGTGGCACGCTACACCTACGGCCTTCAGGCTCTGTTTCAGGAATGGTATGTGTGGTACGGCCTGATCAAGTCTTTCTTCTTCGCTTTCATCATCGCATCGGTGGCGAGCTATTTCGGCTACTATGTGAAGGGTGGCGCGCTTGAGGTGGGTAAGGCGAGCACCGACTCGGTTGTGACGAGTTCGATTCTCATTCTGTTGTTTGACGTAATACTGACAAAACTTCTTTTGCAATGATCGAAGTTGTCGACATATCGAAATCGTTTGACGGGAAGCAGATTCTCAAGAACGTGAGCGCCCGTTTTGAGACGGGCAAGACTAACCTGATAATCGGTCAGAGCGGATCGGGCAAGACAGTGCTGATGAAGTCGGTCGTGGGGCTTCTGCGACCCGACAGCGGCCAGATACTCTATGACGGGCGCGACACTCTCAGGATGGATGCCAAGCAGATCAAGGCGCTGCGTCAGGAGATAGGTATGCTGTTTCAGGGATCGGCGTTGTTTGACTCGGAAACCGTGCTCGGCAACGTGATGTTTCCGCTTGTGATGTTCGGCAGCATGAGCCGCGAGGAGATGAAGGAGCGTGCGATGTTCTGCATCGAGCGTGTGAATCTCGTGGGTGCTGAAAACAAATATCCGTCGGAGATTTCGGGAGGTATGCAGAAGCGCGTGGCTATCGCACGCGCGATAGCATTGAATCCGAAATATCTTTTCTGCGATGAGCCTAACTCGGGTCTTGACCCGAAGACGTCGATTGTGATTGACGAACTGCTTAGCGATATCACACACGAATATAATATCACGACTGTGATAAACACCCATGACATGAACTCGGTGCTCGGTATAGGTGAGAACATCGTGTTTCTAAACAAAGGACACCGCGAGTGGGTGGGTGACAAGAAAAAGATTTTTACAACAGCCAATGAAGCTCTTAACGAATTTGTGTTTGCGACACGTCTTTTCCAAGAGGTGAAGGATCACATCGTGGCTTCGGCAAGACCGATGGATTAAGCTGGATTAAGTTATGGATTACAAGGAGATAGTTGAGTCGGAATACTGGACCAGGAGAGCCACCGAGCGAAGCTTCACTGAACGCGAAGTGCCTCAGAGTCTTATCACAGAACTTGTGAAGAAAGCCGCTCATGCGCCCACAACCGGGGGAATGCAGCTTTACAGCGTGATAGTGACCCGCGATGCCGCACTGAAAAAGGAACTTGCTGCGGCTCATTTCAATCAGCCGGCAGCTACGGGAAACGGTATCTTCCTGACTTTTGTGGCTGATTTCAACCGTTTCAGCCAGTGGTGTGAGCAGCGTGACGCCAAGCCCGGTTTCGGCAACTTCGAGAGCTTCACTGCCGCTCTGCTCGATGCAGTGATTTTCGCGCAACAGTTCAACACTCTCGCTGAACTTGCCGGACTCGGTTGTGTTTATCTCGGCA
>CAMWSY010000186.1 GCA_947176995.1 uncultured Porphyromonadaceae bacterium
GTGCAGGAGTGCGCATGTGATCCATCATGGTGCGGGCAAAGGGGCGGTCTCCGACTTTCTCAAATCCCAGTTTCTCATACATCCGGCGTGCGCGGGGATTGTTTTTATCGACCAACAGGCCGGCGGGCTTGCCTGCTTTGTGCGCCCGGGCTATGCCGGCTTCCATCAAAGCGTGCCCTATGCCGAGATTGCGATATTCCGGCCACACGGCGAGACTGTCAAGGTACCATTCGTCGGGATCGGTCTCATCGCTGATGCCGCGCATGTCTTCGCCTGTCTGGTTCCTGACAACTTCAAAGAAGGCTTCCCGAAGCTGATGGAGCTGGGCGCCGTCGTAGTTGACAAGGAATCCAACAGGTGTGCCGTCGGAGGTGACTGCTTTAAGGGTGTTGAGGTAACTGTACTGCGCGTCGTCGCGCGCGGCAAGCGTGCCGAACACTTTGCGGCACCACTCGGCACGCGGATCGCCGGGAGCTTCTATGTCAATGTCGAGCGCCATTGCCACGGCTTTGGCAATGAGCGGTGCGTCGTCCTTAGTGGCGTTGACTATGCTGAAATCTGAAATGGAGTTCATGTGGAAGTGTTTTACTTGGATGCATGGTGCATGAGACGAGAAAGTTCGCCGATCCAAAGCACCAGCGACGTGCCGCCTATGATCAGAAGCCAGTCGGTGATTTTAAGGGGTGTGACGCTGAAAAATTCACCGCCAATCTGCACAATGAGAATCTGTCCGACAAATATCATAACGGCAATGAGGCCAAATTCACCGCAATTCTTCAGGTCGAGTGCCGAATGGCCTGTGGCAAATGCGCGGGCGTTAAACATGTTCCAGAACTGAAGGAACACGAATGTGGTGAAGAACAGCGAGAGCTCGTAGGGTGTCAGGCCGGTGTCGGCACCCCAATGTGCTGTCGGAAGCTGTGTCAGTGAGGTGATTTCGGTATGCTCCAGAAGCAGGAGGAATGACAGGAGGATCACAAAGAAAATTCCACCGACCGCGATGATGAAGTTGCGCATCGGGCGACTGATAATGAAATCATCGCGCCGGCGTGGTTTGTCGATCATGACCGACTCGGAGGGGGGGAGTGCCGCGAGTGCCATGGCCGCGAATGTGTCCATGAGGAGGTTTACCCATAGCATCTGTGTGACGGTGAGCGGCGACTGTGTGCCGAGGAATGCACCTACAAGCACAATGAGGCAGGCCACTACATTCACTGTCATCTGGAAGACGATAAAACGCTGGATGTTGCGGTAGAGGGAACGTCCCCACATCACGGCGCGTCCGATCGATGAGAATGAGTTGTCGACAATGGTAATGTCGGATGCTTCTTTTGCGACGGATGTGCCGTCGCCCATCGACAGGCCAACCTGAGCAGCTTTCAGAGCCGGTGCATCGTTGGTGCCGTCGCCGGTAACGGCAACGACTTCGCCGCGCTTCTGCAATGCTTCGACAAGTCGCTTCTTGTCGAGCGGACGGGCGCGTGCTATGATCTTCATGTCCTCGACGCGGTCGACAAGCTCTTCATCAGTGAGGGCGGCAAATTCCGGGCCTGTGATGATGTTGCGGGCGGTGTCGGTGCTGTCGTTCCACAGACCTACCTGACGGCCGATCTCGCGTGCAGTAGCAGGTGTGTCGCCGGTGACAATCTTGATTTTTATTCCGGCATTAATCGCTTCCCTGACCGCACCGGGAACTTCGGTTCTGACAGGATCAGAGATCGCCACAACACCTTGGAAAGTGAGACGGCATGATTTAAGATCGGCAGTATCCACTTTCTGCCCATCGGGGACTTCGGCGCAGGCAAAGCCAAGCGTGCGCATGGCTTGATTCTGATAGCCGAGCAGCAGTGTGTCGAGAGCGGTTTTGTCAATAGGCGTGTCGGCCGACATCGCATAAACGATCTCAGGCGCGCCCTTTACAAAAAGATATACTTTGCCGTCGGGGTTCTTCACCACCGTGGCCATGTATTTGCGTTCGGTTGAGAAGGGGACTTCATCGAGAGTGACAGCCTGTGAGCGAAGCTGGCGATAGTCGGTACCTGAGGCGCGAAGCCAGAGAAGCAGAGCGCCTTCGGTGGGATTGCCGAGTACCGATGGTGTATCGCCCGACAGGTCGAGCTGAGCGGTGGAGTTCACAGCCATATTCTCCTGAAGTAATGTTGCGTCACCAAATGCTTTGACTTCGGCTACCTGCATACGGTTCTGGGTGAGTGTGCCGGTCTTATCGGTGCAGATAACCGTTGTAGCTCCCATTGTCTCGCAGGCGTGCATCTTGCGCACAAGGTTGTTGGTTTTGAGCATACGCCGCATGGAGTAGGCAAGCGCGAGAGTAACAGCCATAGGCAGCCCCTCGGGAACGGAGCAGACGACCAAAGTGACTGCAATCATCACTGACTGGAGCATATAGGCGCCAAATGCCATCCAATCGATAGCGGCGTCGGCGCGGAGGAGATATACCGTAACTCGTCCGACAATGATGAGTGCGCCTATGATGTAGGATGCTATCGAAATCAGGCGTCCGAGTCGCTCAAATTGTTCGTCGAGCGGTGTCTTTGTGTTGTCGGTAATCTGGGCAGCCTCGTAGACCTTGCCATTCTCTGTTGCATCACCTACTGCTGTCACGGTCATAACTCCGTGGCCTTCCATGACTTTGGTGCCGCGCATGACGCTGTCGGAAGGGAAAGTAGCATCGGGGTCAAATTCTTCTTCAATAACCGTTTTGTGGCATATAGGCTCACCTGTGAGCGTGGACTCGTCAACATTGAGAAGCGTGGCTTCCACAAGGTGACCGTCGGCGGGAATCTCGTCGCCGGTATTGAGCATGACCGTATCGCCGACCACAACTTCGCGCCGGGTGATCTGCGTCGGGTGTCCGTTGCGGATGACAGTGACCGGCTCGTCGTCGCTTACCTGATTCAGCAGTGCAAATTCTTTGTCGGCTTTTGCCTCAAAGTAGAACGACAGCCCGGTGGCAAGTATTATGGCTATAAAGATACCCGCCGGCTCAAAAAACACGCCTCCGCCTTCATGCAGACCGAAATACTCATAAAGAGATATGCCAAATGACAGAACACCTGCAACTATCAGAATGAGAATGAGGG
>CAMWSY010000187.1 GCA_947176995.1 uncultured Porphyromonadaceae bacterium
ATGTGTAACAGCGACAGCACAGCTGGGGATGAGAACCGGGGCGAGCGGCCGGTGCTCTACATAGAGGGGGATGGACAGATAGACGCTGAAAGGCTGAGGACCAAGCTGAAAGATGTGCTTGCCCGACATGAGATGCCGGGGCGCATAGAGATGGTGAAGCAGATAGCACGAACAGAAAACGGAAAGATAAAGCGATGAGTGACAGGAGTGAAAATGTGTTGCAGATAGATATTGACGGAGTGCTTAAAAACCGTACGCCGGGATTGCGGAAGTTTCTGCCGCGATTTGCGGTGAGGGGCATCGAGAAACTTATCTGTCAGGATAAACTTAACGGGCTTCTTGATGCGTGCGGTCACCTGAAAGATGCGGATTTCGCACGTGCAGTGCTCGATTATCTCCAAATCAAGCGCGTGGCACGAGGTGAGGAGAATCTTCCCCAAGAGGGGGAGTCGCACAGGGTGATATATGTGAGCAATCATCCGCTCGGAGGGCTTGACGGAATGGCTCTAATTGATTATCTGAGCCGTAAATCGCCAACCGGGAAGCTGAAGTTTGTGGTGAACGATCTGCTGCTTGCGGTGGAGCCGCTGCGTGGGGTGTTTCTTCCGGTGAACAAGCATGGCGGTCAGTCGCGCAGTGCGGCTGAAGCTCTCGAGGAAGCGATGAAGGGTGATGATCCTATCGTGATTTTCCCGGCCGGACTGTGCTCTCGCAGGCAGAATGGAAAAATCGAGGACTTGGAGTGGAACAAAATGTTTGTGAACAAGGCCATCGCATGGGAACGTGATGTAATCCCCATACACTTCAGCGGGAGTAATTCAAAGTTTTTTTATATATTTGCCAATATAAGAAAGCGCCTGTTGATTCCGGTGAACCTCGAAATGGCTTTGCTGCCAAGAGAGGTCTTTGGAAATGAAGGCTCTACATTTGAAATGACAATAGGGAAGCGCATCAGCTACAAGTCGTTGAAAGGTGGTAGAGACAGCGGTGATACAGCGCGCCGAATCAAAAAAACGGTATACGGTCTCAGCGGGGGATGCCTTTAGCGGTATCTGTCGCGGGGCTTTTTCATGCAGCTCATCCTATCCCTTTTATATGGATCAGATCATAGACCCGGTATCAACCGAAGAAATAGAGGCAGAACTCACTCCAGACCGCCTGTTGCGCAAGACCAACAAGGCGTGCAATGAGATCTATGTGGTTGATGCCCACACCGCGCCCGCAGTGATGCGCGAGATCGGGCGACTGCGCGAGATCGCGTTCAGAGCCGGTGGCGGAGGCACGGGAAAGAGCCATGACGTGGATGAGTTTGACGTAATGGAGCGTCCTTGTCATCAGTTGATCGTGTGGGACCCGGAATCGAGAATGATTCTCGGCGGTTACCGTTATCTCTCGGGTAAGGAGATGGCTTTTGACGCTGCCGGTAAGCCGCAGATCGCTATGTCGCATCTGTTTGACTACTCTCAGGAGTTTATCAACGGCTATCTGCCGGAAACAATAGAATTGGGACGGTCGTTTGTGAGACTGGGCTATCAGTCGTCGCTCGCCGGAAGCAAAGCGATGTATGTGCTCGATAACCTGTGGGATGGTCTCGGCGCCCTGACGGTTGAGGATCACAACATAAAGTATCTGCTCGGGAAGATGACGATGTATCCGAGCTATGATGTGGAGTGCCGGAATATGTTGCTTTATTTTCTTGAAAAGCATTTTCCCGATACCGATGGGCTTGTGTGGCCGATAGAACCGCTTGAGGCCAACATTGACCGTAGCCGCTACGAAAAGATCCTTACAGCGGACACTTTCAAGGAGGATTACAGGATTCTGAACGGGGAGATAAGAGCCCGCGGCATAAATATCCCACCGCTTGTGAACGCCTACATGAGTCTGTCGCCTACGATGAAGATGTTTGGCACGGCTATCAATCATGAGTTCGGTGAAGTGGAGGAGACCGGCATATTCTTTGCAATCGACGAGATATTCGAGGATAAAAAACGCCGCCATATAGGTTCCTATACGGCTGCGAAATGAAGCGTAAAATCAGTTTCGGCACAATGCTGCTGCTTACGGTGATTCTGTTGCCGCAGGCGGCGATGAAAATGCGTGCCGAGGGGTGGCGCGATATAGAGTGGGGAGGAAGCGTGACGGCAAATGCAGGTGGGGGTGATTTCGCTCCCCACTACATATCGGCTCTAAAGCATAGACGGCTGACGCAGACCAACGGTATAGTGGCAGGAGCTGGTGTGTGGAAGCGAATGACGCGGAGTGAGCGCTTCTCGTGGGGTGCAGGGGCGGAACTGCTCGGAGGTGTCACGTCGGGGAATGATTACCGCCATTGGAACAGCGACGGAACGGAGAGTGTGAGCAGGCTCAGGCCGGGTGCGGTGAGAATACAGCAACTTTACGGCGAAGTGAAGTGGCGGTGTCTGTTTCTTGAGGGTGGAATGAAGGAACGTGGATCGGCTCTGCTTAACGACACTCTGACCTCGGGTGATCTTGTGGAAAGCGGAAATGCCCGGCCTGTACCTCAGATAAGAGGGGGATTTGTTGATTTCCAGACTGTGCCTTTCACCAAAGGGTGGCTTCAGGTGCAGGGTGAACTCGGATATGGCAAGTTTGCGGACGGGGGATGGATGAAGAAGTTTTACAGTCACGGTAGTTACCACCTGAACAGCGGTGCTTACTATGTGTACCGCAGAGTGTACTTCCGCAGCAATCCCGACAAGGCGCTGACTATAACGGCGGGGATGCAAGCGGCTGGTGAAATCGGGGGCGTGACGAAGTATTATGAGCGTGGGGCGGTGGTGAGAGAACGCAACCTGAAAGCGGGGTTGTGGGACATGATAAAGATGATCGCTCCCTTAGGAGGGGAGAAGAGTGGCGTGGGGGAATATATGGACGGTAATAATCTCGGGTCGTGGGATGTGCATATAAGGTACAGGCTGCCGTGGAGGGGTGACGAAGTAAAAGCGTATCTGCAAAAGCCGTGGGAAAAAGGGTCTTCGATAGGGTGGCAGAACGGTTGGGACGGACTGTGGGGGTTAGAGTACCGGGCCGGAAACAGAGAGGGCATAGTAACCGGGGCTGTCATTGAGTATATTGA
>CAMWSY010000188.1 GCA_947176995.1 uncultured Porphyromonadaceae bacterium
CTTCTACGGCTCGATGTTCGGCATGAACGATGAAACCCATCTCGGTTTCTTCGATATTGCGCTTCTGTCCAATATTCCTGACCTTCTTTTCCTTGCTCCTACCTGCAAGGAGGAGTTTGAAGCTATGCTTGACTGGTCTATCAGTCAGGATAAGCTGCCTGTTGTGGTCAGGACTCCGGGTGCTGTAGCGGTATCAAATCCGGATATAAAGATATTGGAGGATTATTCTGCGCCGGTATATGATGTAGTGCGTCAGGGAGCTGATGTTGCGCTTATCGGTGCGGGCATGATGTTCGGCTTTATGTCGCAGGCAGCCGACCTGCTTGCCAAAGAGGGGTTGAATGTCACACTTATCAATCCTCGCAATCTGTCGGAGCTCGACACAGCTACGCTTGACCAGCTTAAAGACTACAGGACAGTTGTCACAGCTGAGGATGGCATAATAGATGGAGGTTATGGTCAGAAGGTGGCATCCTATCTTGGTGAAGCTCCTGTGAAAGTGGTAAATCTCGGCTTGCCGAAGGAGTTTCTTAACCGTTATGATTACTCGGAACTCCAGAAGCGTTGCGGCCTGACACCCGAACAGATCGCTCAGACCGTGTTGTCTTCCTTAAAGTAAACTGACGTAATATTTACCAACAGAATAAAAGCATGAACCGAATCATTGTCGCATTTCTTCTAAGCATAGTAACATTTCCATCGATCATGGCACAACAGAAAGTAGTACAGACAGCAGGGCGCGATGCTCTTGGCGATTTCGCGCCTGAATTTGCACATCTCAATGATGATATATTGTTCGGTGAGGTGTGGAGCCGAAACGATCTCCTATCACTGCGTGACCGCAGTCTGGTGACAATTACCTCGCTTATCTCGCAGGGCATAACTGATTCGTCGCTGACTTATCATCTTCAGGAGGCGAAGAAAAACGGAATCACCCGCACAGAGATCGCCGAAATAATTACTCACATAGCTTTTTACGCCGGTTGGCCAAAGGCATGGGGAGCGTTCAGGCTCGCCACTGGAGTGTGGAACGACGATGTGAAAGGGGATGATGCCAAAGCTGCCTTCCAGCGCAGCATGATTTTCCCTATTGGAGAACCTAACACCGCTTATGCAAAGTATTTTATAGGCAACAGCTATCTCGCTCCCATATCCACAGAGCAGATTCCATTTTTCAACGTGACGTTTGAGCCGGGATGTCGCAACAACTGGCATATCCATAAGGCTGAGAAAGGTGGCGGCCAGATGCTCGTGGGTGTAGCCGGACGAGGATGGTATCAGGAAGAGGGGAAACCGGCACAGGAGATTCTGCCGGGTACGGTTATCCATATTCCTGCCAACGTGAAGCACTGGCACGGAGCGGCTGCCGACTCGTGGTTCTCGCATCTCGCATTTGAGATTCCCGGAGAGAAAGGGGAGAACGTGTGGCTTGAGCCTGTGACCGATGATGTTTATAATCAGTTGGGTAAATGATTTGCTAAAACGGCTTATGTGACGGCGGATGTTTCCGCTGTGTAAGTGCGGGCGGGAATGCCGGAAAAGTTCCGGTATTTCCCGCCCGTAGCTTTTCAGGTTGCAAAATGGATTGCATGTGGCATGATATAAGCATTGTTGTTTGTGGATGTGACGGAGAGTTAGTATATTTGGGGCGAGTAATACCAAACAATTGGAAAAAATCACGTTAAAATCCAATCATAAAATGAATTTAAAGACAATCACGGTGGTTGCAGGTCTTGCATCGGCTCTTGCCGCAGGATGGGTGATCACCGGTTGCCAGGAAGCCTCGGCAACCGCCGATGAGCCGGTAAAGACGCTTCGTGCACCGGCTTATCCGCTTGTGACGATCGACCCTTACACCAGTGCGTGGTCGGCAGCCGACAATCTTAACGACGACGTAGTGCGCCACTGGACAGGCAAACCCTTCCCGCTTCTCGGTGCAGTGAAGATCGACGGAAAGGTTTACAGATTCATGGGTGCCGAGCAGCCGATTCTGGAAACTCTTATCCCCACGGCACAGACCGGCGAATGGAGTGGTGTATACACCACCACAAAGCCCGATGGTGAGTGGTGGACTCCCGACTACAAGACCACTTCGTGGAAGGAGGGTCAGGCTGCTTTCGGCTCGATACCCGATGAGCCTCTGGCAAAGACAAAATGGGATACCCCCGAGATATGGGTGCGCCGCACGATCACTCTTGACGAGGATCTGACAGGCAAGCCTGTTTATCTCCGTTACTCGCACGATGACGATGCCGAGATATATGTGAACGGCGTGCAGATCGTCAGAACCGGCAACAATGCTGCAAAGGATCAGAATGCCGCTCTCCCTGCTGAGGTTGTAGCTACTCTCGTCAAGGGTGAGAACGTGATCGCTGCACATTGCCGTGACCGCGGCGGACTCGCATTCATCGATTTCGGCCTTGACATCGCGAAGGAGAACACTGCATCATTCACTACTGCCGCCAAGCAGACTTCGGTTGTCGTAGAGCCGATGAACACGATCTATAAGTTTGACTGCGATGATGTTGAGCTTACAGTGACTTTCACCGCTCCCATCTTCCTTGACAACCTCGATCTCGTGAGCCGTCCGGTCAACTATCTGACATACGAGGCCAAGAGCAAGGATGGAAAGAAGCATGACGTTGACTTCTACTTCGAGGCCGGTAAAGAGTGGGCTGTAAACGTCAGCTCGCAGCAGACCGAGTCGTCGGTAGAGGAACTTCCTGACAATCTCATCGCCGTTACAGTGGCAAATGTTGAGCAGAATCCTCTCAACCGTGGCGGTGACGATCTCCGCATTGACTGGGGACGTTTCTATATGGCTGCCAACAAGTCGAATGCTTCGGCATTCCTTTCCGACAGTTTCTCGACCCGCAAGGCGTTCACAGGCGAGAACACCGAGGTTGTTCCCGGTGATTTCGTGGGTCTTACTGTTGACTGCGGAGAGACCAAGAATGCCAATGGCTATATCCTTCTTGCCTATGACGATGTTTATTCGATTCAGTACTTCGGTGATAATCTCCGTCCTTACTGGAACCGCAACAATGACTCCAGCATAGGTGAGCAGATCGCTGCCGCCGCCCGCGACTACGACAAGCT
>CAMWSY010000189.1 GCA_947176995.1 uncultured Porphyromonadaceae bacterium
GGGCTGGGGTTATAACCCCGGATGGCAGCGTCCGAATTCCAACTGGCGTCCTAACGGACATCGACCGGCAGGCCCGGCTATGGGATGGGCAAGTTCCACACGTCCCGGTAATAACCATCGTCCCGCAGGAACAACAGCGCGTCCGGGTGGAAACACTCGTCCGTCGGGAACGTCAACCCGTCCGGGAGATTATGGATCTTCAGGGTCGAAGTGGGGTATTGGCGGAAGCCATCGCAACTATTCGGGAAGCAACAGGAATTCCGGCTCTGCCGTTACTAATGCTACTACACAGCAGGGCGGTCATCGCGGCAATTCCGCTGTGAATAGCGCTAACTCGTCCGGTTACAGGGGAAGTGCCGTAAACAACTCGAATCAGAATTCAAATAATTCAAATCGCCAGCAAAACACAAACCGGAACACCGGCAACAGTTACAATAATACCAACCGTAATTCAGGCAATGGTTCTTTCGGTTCAGGAAGTTTCGGCGGTGGTAGCCACAGAAGCAGTGGCGGCGGTGGCGGTAGCCGCAGCGGCGGCGGCCGTGGAGGCAGACGCTGATCGATCGGATTTTTTTAATACTTAAAGAAGAAAGACATGAAAAAATTATATTTTCTTGGAGTCGGGCTTATCATGCCTTTCATGGCTGATGCTCAGGGTGCTGTAGACGGTTTCAGATTCTCTCAGCCTGACATGAAAGGCACTGCCCGCTATATGGGTATGGGAGGTGCTTTCGGTGCTCTCGGCGGCGACCTGTCCTCAATATCCGTAAACCCTGCGGGTATAGGTGTATACCGGCGTAATGAAATAGGCCTGACAATGGATCTTGACCTGCAGAGCGCCACATCTGAAACACAGGGATACAAGAACACACAGACACAGACAAAGTTCCTGCTCAACAATGTGGGGGGAGTTGCAAGTATCAATCTGCACAACACTACAGTTCCCAACGTAAATTTCGGATTCACCTACAATCGTGCAGCCTCATTCAATGCCCGCTACTCGGGTGGAGTGCCGCGACTGTATAATTCACTCACGAACTATATCGCGGGCGTTTCCAACAATGAAGGCGTGTCTATTGAGTCGGTTGAGACTAAATACAACAATAAGGATCAGATCACATTTGACCCTTACAATCCGAACGACGGATATTCCGCTCCTTGGCTATCGATTCTCGGATTTGACAGCTATTTCATAACCCCTACCGGAGACAATGATCAGCCGAATTGGGTCGGACAATGGGGTGCCCTTACTTCCGGTCAAGGTGCTTTTGATGTCCTGACCACGGGAGGTGTGGATGAATATAATATAGCATTAGGAGGTAACTTCTCCAACAAGGTGTTCTGGGGTATTGATGTCGGCATTACGAGCCTTCAATATAACATGACCTCCATCTGGGCTGAGAATCTGAAGGATGCCGTGGTTGATAATCCTTCGGGGCTTGAAAATGCCACGTCGAATTGGAACATGACCAATTTCTACTCTGCCAACGGCACGGGTGTGAATGTGAAGTTGGGTTTGATCTATAGGCCTATTCAGGAGTTAAGACTCGGTGTGTCGTTTGCGTCGCCTACATGGTACTCCATCAACGAGAGTTATCTTGCCAGGACAAACTTCAACTATCAGTTTACCGATGGCACCACGATTGATGACTCATCAGTGACTAATGGAGGTTATTGGGGTGAGAATTCCTATAACTTCCGAACACCATGGAAGCTAACCTTCAGCGCCGCGGGCGTCATAGGGCGCAACCTGATTGTAAGTGCTGATCTCGAGTGGCAGAAGTATAACAAGATGCGTTTCTCGGATTACAGCAATATGTTCTATAATTACGGCGGAAACGACGATTACTGGGACTGGGGATATGATTATTATCCGGCTCCCGGAGCAGGAATGCAGAAGGCTTCCCCGTTGCTCATAGACAATGATCCTTTTTACGCGTCAAATAATGAGATCGAGCTATATTACCAGCCTGCGACCACACTTCGTCTGGGTGCCGAATATCGTGTGACTCCTCGTTTCAGCGTCAGGGCCGGCTATGCGCATGCCTCATCGCCCGTCAGAGCTAAGGCTAAGGACGGATCGGAAATGATCTGGACTGCAGGAACGATGCCGAATTATAAGATGGACAACTCCACCGACTACATCACTTGCGGTCTCGGATACAATTTCAATATCTTCTATGTGGATGCGGCCTACGTCTATAAGCACCGCAGCAGCGAATATCATGCTTACACTACCGACCCTGCAAATCCTCAGATTCCGAGCCCTACATCGAAGATAAATCTCAACAACAGTCAGATAGTGCTCTCGATGGGCCTGAAATTCTGATGTTAAATTTCCATACATTACATAGTGGCCGCTCTCATGGGCGGCCATTTATTTTATGCCCGTAGTGAACCGTAGTGTCGTTTCCGGTGTTTGAAAGGAAAATCTTATCAAAATTATTTGCTATGAAAAAATTTTTACTCTCACTGGTCGGCATATTTGCCGCAGTTTCCTCAGCGTTCGCCATCACTCCGTTTGTAGAGTTTCAGCCTGTAATTGCGGGCGGAAGCACATGTCGCTTCAATGTCCAGGGCGGCGTTCATGAGATGATGACCAAAAATATCGGTCTTGGTGCCGGAATCGGAATCACGGAGCAGTGGAATTTCGACAATGGCCCTCTCATTCCGATTTTTGTAAGAGGCGATATAAGCGGTCAGGTAGGAGGTTTCAAGCCGTTCTTCTCACTTGATCTCGGCTATGCTATCAATACAGAGAATACCGATTGGGGTGCAGTTGTAGTCAATCCTATGGTTGGCCTCGATTTCGGGAAAGTGTATGCAGGTATCGGTTATCAGGCGCTCTGCTGGACTCATGACGGTGCCGGAGCCACAAACTGCTTCAACATGAAGATCGGTTATAAGTTCTGACAGCCTTGTATCTCGCAAATCCGGATCAAATTCACGCATAAATATAAAGGAGCAGCGATTCAATCATCTGTTAAGCTTGCGACAGCGCGTGGCAGCAGGTGTCAGGC
>CAMWSY010000190.1 GCA_947176995.1 uncultured Porphyromonadaceae bacterium
GCGTCGGAAATCTGATCGGCCACTTTATCGGGATGACCCTCTGATACAGATTCCGAAGTGAACAGGTAATTCATTTTAGCATTTTTTTGTTGCCGGTGGTTGCAAGCGGGCAAATCCGTCCACCGGTGGGTTAATTATGGATTGATCGTCAATCAGTCGGCGTAGAAACGCTGAAGATTGTTTGTGATCTTGTTGCGACCCAGAAGGATTCCGAAGAGGTTGCGCGACAGAGCCGGAGCACCATACTGCTGGTTGAACATCATGGCATCGTTGTCGTAGTCAAACTCACGGGCAACCTTGTCAGTGCCGATAACCTCCATAACTACCACTGAGTTGTCGGTAGCAAACGGACCGGCGATCTGACCTTGGGGAGTCACAGTACCCTCGGCGAGGAGAGCAGCCTCACCCACAGGGAAACCGCGCACGATGCGCTGACCGAATGTGATCTCGGTGGTATCGATAGGCGAGTCAAGCACTGTGGCATACTCCTCGATGCTGTTAGCCTTTCCGGCGATGTCAGCCATGATCATTTCACTCTTCTTGGCATTGCGGGCCTCGGTAGCAAGCTGTCGGCTCAGGTCGGGATCGCTTGCAGGAGTGTAGCCTTTGTAAATATCCTTCACAGCCACGGCGATGAAGCGTCCGCTCTGCTCGTCACCGAACACGCCGCTCACTTCACCCTTCTTGGCATTCATGGCCCACTTGGCCGGGGAGCGTGTGTCAGGATAGTTTGCGATCGAGAGCGACGACGGAGTCACATAGCCCGAGAAGATGTGCATACCCTTCACGGCTGCCGACGAGCGGAAAGTCTCGGCGGTGTTGTTCTCGACAAGATAGTTGCTCAGGTCATTGGAGAGCGAGTTGATTGTAGCGTTAGAGGGCTCTACCACGTAGGTGATCTCAGCTATGTCATAGATGGGCTGAGGTGCTGTACGCGAAACGACCTTCACGGCACCGGCAACCTGCGAGTTCTCGCTTCCTGCGGGGAGGAAGTATGTGCCGATGGGCTGCGAGAGGAGAGCGTCCTTAAACGAAGCGTAGTTGGGATCGAGAAGCGACACGGTCTCTTCCTGAGGAGTGCCCTGCACGAAGCCCTGTTCCACAAGAGCGTCGAGATCGGCACCACCGTTGAGAAGAGCGATCACGCTGTCACGCTGTGCCACGGGAGCGGTCACTGCGAGATATTCGATCGTAACGTCATCCACGTCGTCAAATGTGTTGACGAGTTTGGCGATGGTATATTTGTCGTTGTTGAACGAGAGGAGCTTCACACCCTCGGTGCGGAGAGCCTCAAGCTCATTCTTGACGTTGCTGGCGAGTTTGCCTTCCGAAGCCGACTTGCGGTTGACGACGAAGTTAAGGTTGCCGCTGACACCTTCGGTGCCCGGCTGCTCGCGCAGAGCCACGAGTGCATCCTCAACCTCTTTCTGAGCGGCGAGATAGTCATCTTCGCTCGGCACGATATCCACCACGATATAGTCGATGGGGCGTGTCTCCTCGGCAAGCTCATAGAGATTCTTGCGCGAGTTGTAGAGATTTGCCACATCGCTGTTCATGATCTGGGCGGTGCTGTCGGCGATAGTCGAAAAATCCTTCTTGACGTAGCGCACCTTGGCGGTGGTTGCGTTCTCGTCGTAGTAGGACTTGGCGTCGAGTTTATTTGCTTTCAGAGCCCCGCTGAAGAGCGAACCGAGTTTCTGCTGGCGGAGCTGCTCGGCAACCTGATTCTCGAGGTTGATCCACATTGCCTGAAGCTGCGGTGCATAGTTTGCGGGGACGTTGTATTTGGCGGGGTTGAATGCGTAGTCATAGAACGAAGCTGCATCGGGGAAACCCATCTGCTGCACCGTCTGGGTGACTGTTGCCAGCGGAGTGGCACCGGTCATAGCGCTCGAGAGCTCGCTGTCGGTCACTGTGATGCCGAGGGCGTCGATCTCCTTGTCGAGCACCTCTTTGAAAAGCATCTGCTGGAGCACCTGATTCTGGATCATGGCATGATCCACGTTCGTCATGCCCTGAGCCTGCAATGCCTCACGCTGCTGCTCGACCTGACGGTTGAACTCCTGAATGTCAATCTTGCGGTCCGCTACCTTTGCTGCGGTTGTACCGGGACCAAAAAACGAGCGACTGGATGTGAATGCGTCGCCGAGAATGAAAGCCAGCAAGGCCACGATGATCACCGTGAACAGTATCACCGACTTGCTGCGGATTTTCTCTAATGTTGCCATTTATGGGAACGTAATGTGATAGTGAGTTATGTATTCTTGTTTACTTTGCCGACCCCGCGCGGTGACGCCGGAGACGTTTTTCAGCGGGCTATGAAGCCCACTTTTGGCTATTAAGCACGCAAAAATAATAACATTTCCAATATTCCCCAAAAAATACTTACTTTTGAACTGACTTTCACCATCGACCATTTTCCGAATGCCCGATTTAATCACTCACGTCTCCCGTATCATCTCCCGCGTGCCGGCTGGGCACGGTATAGCTGTCGCCATAAGCGGAGGAGCTGATTCCGTGGCACTTGCTACTGCAATCTCTGCCGCCGTGCGGCATGACAGGTTGCCGCGTCAGCTTTGGCTGCTCCACTGCAACTTTCATCTGCGCGGGGCCGAGAGTGATCGCGACGCTGCTGTGGCACGCGAAATCGCCGAAAGGTTGTCGACACCTTTTCTTTCAGTTGATTTCACTGATGTCAAGGAGATTGCCGCCAGTACCGGTGAATCACTCGAGATGGTTTGCCGCCGCTTGCGCTACGACTGGTTCCGTGACACAATGGCCACACTTCCGGTGACAATGTGGCTCGCCCTCGGGCATCATGCCGAGGACAACCGTGAGACAATCCTGCTAAACCTCTTCCGTGGCACAGGTGCGCGCGGACTTGCGGGCATGAAAGAGTTTGACGCCGGGCGCCGATTTATCCGGCCTCTGCTCCATGTGTCACGCGTCGAAATAGAGAACTTCCTGTCCTCCCTTAGGTTGCCGTTGATAACCGACATCAGCAACCTCATCCCTGATG
>CAMWSY010000191.1 GCA_947176995.1 uncultured Porphyromonadaceae bacterium
GCACTATCATCCGTCTTTGCGACTGGTGGGGAGTGCGTCACCTCTTCTGTTCATCAGGCACTGTCGACTGTTATTCACCCAAAGTAGTCCAGTCTTCTATGTGCGCGCTCGGGCGTGTTGCTGTTCATCGCGTCAACCTTCCGGAACTTATCGTAGAACTGAAGGAATACGATGTGCCGGTCTGCGGCACATTCATGCAGGGTGACGACATTTTGCACTCCCCGCTCCCCGACCCCGGAGCTATGCTCGTGCTCGGCAACGAGGGCAACGGCATTTCACCCGGAATAGAGCAGCTTGTGACCCGTCGGCTCACTATCCCCTCCTTCGCCCCTGCCGATCACGTCGAGTCGCTCAACGTAGCCACTGCATGTGCCGTTTGCCTTGCCATGTTCAGGCGCAATTCTTCAAACTGACAAGCCGAAAGCTCAACAATGAAAATAGGAAACATCGATCTCGGAGACCGCCCTGTAGGTCTTGCCCCGATGGAGGACGTTACCGATCCCTCTTTCCGGCTCATCTGCCGTGAGCAGGGGGCCGACATGGTCTACACCGAGTTTGTATCGGCCGAGGCTCTGGTGCGCAATATCCCCTCGACACTGCGCAAATTGTCGATCAACGGAGATGAGCGTCCGGCTGCCATTCAGATATACGGACGCGAGCCTGAGCCTATGGCCGAAGCCGCACGCATGGCTGCTGAAGCTCGCCCCGACTTTATCGACATCAATTTCGGCTGCCCGGTCAAGAAAGTAGCCGGTAAAGGTGCTGGAGCCGGTCTGCTGCGCGACGTCCCCAAAATGCTTGAGATCACCCGTGCCGTGGTTAAAGCTGTCGATCTGCCAGTCACTGTCAAGACCCGCCTCGGTTGGGATTGCAACAGCAAGATTATCGTTGAACTTGCCGAGCAGCTTCAGGACTGTGGCATACAGGCACTCACCGTGCACGGGCGCACCCGGTCGCAGATGTACACCGGTGAGGCCGACTGGGAAGAGATCGCCCGCGTCAAGGACAATCCACGTCTCCACATCCCGGTCATTGGCAATGGCGACATCACCACTCCCGCCAAAGCAAAAGAAGCCTTCGACCGCTGTGGTGTCGACGGCATCCTTGTCGGCCGTGCATCGATCGGCGCGCCATGGATCTTCTCTGAAATTCAGGCTGCCGTTCACCCCGAGAGAAATATCCCCATACCCGATCTCGCCGGTCGGTTTGACCTGTTGCGGCGTCAGATCATCGAGAGCGTTTCGCGCATCGACGAGTACCGAGGCATCCTTCACATACGCCGCCATCTTGCCGCCTCACCCGTTTTCAAAGGCATTCCGTCGTTCCGGCCCACACGCATCGCCATGCTTCAGGCCAACACACTCGACGCTTTGCTTGATATCATATCTCACATTCAGGAAACTTTACAATCATGAAAAAAATACTTCTCCTCCTCATTCTCGCAGCTTCGTTCACAACTGCCTTCAGTCAGTCACCCGAAGCTCCCTATTCTGTTAATCTCGGCGAATTCACACAACTGCGCATCCGCCACGGCATTCCGGTCGATTACGTATGCAGCAACGATTCAAGCGGCTTCATCACCTTCACCGGCACAAAAGAGCTTACCGAAGCACTCACCTTTGACCTTACCACAAAAGGGAAACTCACCATCTCGCTCGAGCCGCGTGATTTTGCGGGGAAAATAGGACGTGTCACCGTGCGCTCACGTCAGCTTGTCTCGGTCGAGAACGAGGGGGATTCTGCCGTGCGTGTCCTCGGCGTAAACTCTTGCCCTGTATTCAAGGCAAAGCAGACGGGCAACGGAACAATATCCGTCCGCGACATCACGGCAAATCAGGTGGAGATATCCACCAAACTCGGCCATGGATCGGTAACCGTCAATGGCTCCTGCGAGCTTGCCAAGCTCAACTGCACAGGCACAGGCGCCATCTCTGCCGGTGATCTCGCCGCAAAAGACATCAAATGCACCCTGTTCGGCACAGGCACGATCGACTGCAACGTTTCGGGAGTACTGTCTGTTACAGGAGCTGGATCAGGCACAATCCTCTACACTGGCACTCCCACTGAAATCAAAAGCAAAAGTGCAGGTATAAAACTTGTGCCCGTCGATTCTAAATGAGTTCGGAACGATCCGACATGAAGACCCTGACGGCAAGATCCGTCAAGTGGAACATCTTTGACCGCGTAGGCACCCAGTTGCTCTACGGCGTTACAGGCATCATACTTGCACGTCTCCTTTCGGTCGAAGATTTTGCACTTGTCGGTGCTATACTTGTCTTTCAGGCGTTTGCTTCACTGTTGGTCGACAGCGGTTTCATGCCTGCGCTCATGCAGCGCAAGGCACCCACGCGCCTTGACTACAGCAGCGTGCTCTGGTTCAACATTCTCGTTTCCATTGTCATTTACACGATCCTCTACTTCGCCTCACCGCTCATTGCCGATTGGTATGGAGGAGAAAATCGGCTCATTCCGCTTGCAAGAGTCATGTTCCTCTCTTTCATCATCAATGCCACTGCGCTCGTTCCCGCCAACCGGTTCAACAAGCAGCTTAATCTGCGCCCTGTTGCTTTGGCCAATGCCGTCGGACTCATTGCTGGAGCTGTCGTCGGTATCTGGTGTGCTTTTACCGGTTACGGGGCATGGGCGCTCGTGTGGCAGACAATCACACTTGGCGCGCTAAAAAGCATCTTGCTCTGGTATGCGGGAAAATGGAGTCCGATGTTGCGTATGTCATGGCAGGCTCTGCGCAGCTTTTTTGCAATAGGAGGATCGATGCTTTTCACCTCATTCCTCAACACCCTTTTTCAGAATATCTATTCTTTCATCATAGGCAACCGCGTGGGCATGACACCGCTCGGATGCTACACTCAGGCCGACAAATGGAGCAAGATGGGTATAATGTCGCGTGTGAAGGTTTTCCAGTCATCGTTCATG
>CAMWSY010000192.1 GCA_947176995.1 uncultured Porphyromonadaceae bacterium
GATCATGGGGTCGCCGTGGACGCCCCCGCGGTGGATGAAGGTGAACAATCTTGAGGAGCTGAAACCTCACGACAAGTGGACGTCGGGGCACGTCAATCCGAGATATTACGACGATTATGCCGAGTATTTCGTGAAGTGGATAAAGGCATTCGGTGATCACGGGCTGAATATCTATGCCATCACGATGCAGAACGAACCTCTTAACCGCGGCAACAGCGCCTCATGCTTCATGGGGTGGGAGGAGCAGCGCGATTTCCTGAACCGCTCGCTCGGCCCGGCTCTGAAAAAGGCCAATACCGGGGTAAAGGTCTATGCGTTCGACCACAACTACAACTACGACAACATGAAGGATCAGGACGCATATCCCGCCAACATCTATGCCGGCGAAGCAGGCGACTATCTCGCAGGAGCGGCCTATCACAACTACGGCGGCAACAAGGATGAGCTGCTGAAAATACATGATCTCGCGCCGGAGAAGGAACTAGTGTTCACCGAAACCTCGATAGGCACTTGGAACGACGGCCGCAATCTCGGCAAGCGTCTTATCGACGACATGAACGAGGTGGTGATAGGCACTGTGAACCGCTGGTGCCGCGGCGCGATAGCGTGGAACCTGATGCTCGACAACAACCGGGGACCCAACCGCGACGGCGGATGCCAGACCTGCTACGGCGCCGTGGATCTCAGCCCCGACATGACCACCGTAAACCGCAATTCGCACTACTACATAATGGCTCACGCTTCGGTTGCCGCACAGCCGGGCGCACACCGCATCGCCATAGACGGCACCGACAGCACCGAGGGGCTGCAGGCTACGGCTTTCAGCAACCCCGACGGCTCATGCGGGCTGCTTCTGAGCAACAGCACCGGGCACGACCGAGAGGTGAACGTGACCAACGGCGACCGCACGTTTGTCTGCCCCATACCGGCACGCGGCGTGGTTTCCTGCATGTGGGGCGGTCAGAAAAATTGAATTAGCCGGGTCAATCGGCGTCATTATCGGAAAAAGTGTGGTATCTTTAACCCACTCAAATCAATTACCATAAATTATCAGATGACAATCAACCGAATTTTAAGCCGGTGCATGGTGGCTGCGGCAACGCTCCTCCCTGCAACCGCGCTCGCGCAGAATGTTGAAAGCAATCTTCAGAGCGAGTTTGCCAAAAAAGCGATCGACAGCGGCGCACAGCGTGAATATGTCCCCACCAAAGAGAACCTCGAAGCGCGCAAGGAATTTGAGAAAAAGCGTTTCGGCATCTTCATCCACTGGGGCTTCTACAGTATGCCGGGTCAGGGCGAATGGGTGCTCACGCGCAGCAACGTGCCCTTCGACGAGTATGTGGAGCTCGCCTCGGGCTTCTACCCCTCGAAGTTCGACGCCAAAGAGTGGATTGACCTCTTCAAGGAGGCGGGTGCCAAATACATGGTGTTCACCACCCGCCATCACGACGGTTTCTCGATGTTCGACAGCAAATACACCGACTACGACATCGTGGACGCAACCCCCTTCAAGCGCGACGTGCTCAAGGAGCTTGCCGACGAATGCCACAAGCAGGACTTCGGACTGAATCTCTACTACTCACACGTCGACTGGTACCGCGACGACTACCCCACGGGCTGGAGCGCAGGCGAGTACCCCAACCTCAAGAAGCACGACGACGTGCCCTACGAGCCATATTTCAATTTCATGAACAACCAGCTGACCGAACTTCTCACCAACTACGGCAAGATCGGCGGCATCTGGTTTGACGGCGTGTTTGACCACCGCCGCGACAGCATGGACTGGCATTTCCCCGAGCAGTTTGACCTCGTGCACAAGTTGCAGCCGGAGTGCCTGATCGCCAACAATCACCACCGCCAGATTCAGTACGGCGAGGATTTCCAGATATTTGAGCGTGATCTCCCCGGCGAGAACAAATCGGGCTTCGGCACAGCCGGCGGCGTGAGCGAACTCCCGCTCGAGACCTGCCAGCAGATCGTGAACGGCTCATGGGGCTATCATGTGAATAAAATGAACTGCAAATCCCCCGCCGAACTCATCGGCACACTTGTTGCCACCGCAGGCAAGGGCGCCAATCTGCTTCTCAACATCGGCCCGCGCCCCAACGGATCGATCCCCGGCCCTGCAGCCGAATCGTTGCGCGGACTGGGCAAATGGCTCGACAAATACGGCGAGACCATCTATGAGACCGACAAAGGCGATGTGTCGGGAAGCTGGGGCTCATCGACCCGCAAAGGCGACCGACTGTTTGTACACATCACCCGCCGTCCCGGCGACGAGCTCTATCTGCCCCTCTACTGCAAAGTGAAATCGGCAAAACTCTTTATCGACGGCACACCGGTGAAGTTCGACCAGTGGAAACATGGCGTGCAGCTGCAGCTTCCCGAAGCCACCGAAGGCGAACCCGTGATGGTGCTCGAGCTCCTCACCGCCGCAAAATAACCGACCACCACTCAAGATCTCTCGGAGCACTCGGATATCTCGGAGTACTCCGAGATATCTATTACCACCTCTACACAAAAAAGAGTGCCGCATGATGAATGCGGCACTCTTTTATGTTTTTTTCAAAGGAAGCTATCAGGCACCGAGCTTATTGATCATGCGGGCGAGCTTGCTCTTAAGGTTCGAAGCTTTGTTCTTCGAGATCACGTGCTTGCCGGCGATGCGGTCAAGAAGCGAGCTAACGCGCTTGTACTCAGTTTCTGCCTCTGCCTTGTCAGTAACCTTGCGGAGGTTGCGGACAGCGTTACGAGCTGTCTTGGCATAATAGCGATTGCGCAGACGACGAACCTCCGTCTGGCGAATTCTTTTCAGCGATGACTTATGATTTGCCATTACTATGGATAATTCTTCTTATTTTAAATCCTTTTGTATTTTGGTAGCCCATAGGAGAATCGAACTCCTCTTTCAAGAATGAAAATCTTGCGTCC
>CAMWSY010000193.1 GCA_947176995.1 uncultured Porphyromonadaceae bacterium
CTCATCTCGTATGCGCCAAGAGCGAGCATGACAAGAGCGGCCGTGCCGATTCTTTTCATTTTGCTTAATGTGATATTTGGTTATATAAACTTGAATTTAATTCCTATCTCATCTCCCCCTTCTCACCCACAAAATTAAAAAAATAACCCGATAAACCTCACCTTCCCTCCTACTTTTTTATTCCCACTCCACAAAACCGACAGCTCCCCTGCCCACATCAGCCATAAAAGCTACCCCAAGCTATAAAAGCTATCCCCCCAAAAAAAGCGGGACGCATGGCGTCCCACTTTATCACTTCAGATTCTCCCTCACCCGCTCGAGATAGCGTTTCATTCTTTCGCTGTCACGGCTTTGCACTATATCGCGCAGTTCCGAAAGCTGCTCCATGATTCTCCCCAATTGATCCGTTGTGTGCGGATTAAAGAGTATTTCACTCAGCAGATAGTCATCCTCGCTCATCAGTCCCCTGGCTATGCCCATGTGACGCTTGAAAGTCGTCCCGGGAGCATCCTGATGCTTCATCACCGACGCAAACACAAGCGTCGATGCAAACGGTATCGAAAGCGAGTAGGCTATCGTTTCGTCATGTTCTGCAAACGTGTACTCCTCTATATGCAGCCCGAGACGGTTGTAAAGATCCTTGAAGAACACCTTTCCCAAGTGATCACCCTCCGATATGATCACAGCATTCTCATTGGCGAGATTGCTCAGCGAGGCAAACGTCGGGCCGAACATCGGATGCGTCGACACGAACGGATGCCCGCAGGTATCATAAAACTCCGGCAGACCCGTCTTTACCGACGCTATATCGCTCAGTATAGTCGTTTCAGGCAGATACGGAAGCACAGCCTTGAAAGCATCCAGCGTATATTTCACCGTAGCGGCATTTATCACAAGAGCCGGAGCAAAGTCCTTCACCTCCTCGAGATTTGAAAACCGCTGGGTATTGTAGGTGAAACGCAGCCTCTTGGGATCGGGGTCATACACACCCACCTCATGCTCAAACGACAGCAGATCACAGAAAAATGTCCCCATTTTCCCTGCCCCGAGTATCAGTATCTTCATGATGCTCTTAACGCTTGTTGAACACTTCGATCTGCTGGCGCACCGACTCCTCATGTATCACCGAGAGAACCGTACGCATGAAATCACCACTCATACCCATCTCCTCTGCCAGAGCAGCGCGCGACTGCATGATCTCGTCGTGACGGCCTATCTGGAGCACAGGCATTCTATGTTCCTTCTTGTATTGGCCAATTTCACGGGCGACTCTCATACGCTTGTTCAGCACCTCCACAAGCTCATTGTCGAGCTCGTCGATCTGCTGGCGCAGTATCTTCAGGTTCTCCGTCGACTGCTTCTCATCGCGGTACACGAGCGTGTTCAGTATGTAGTTGAGCACATCAGGCGTCACCTGCTGAGCCTTGTCGCTCCATGCATTGTCAGGGTCACAATGGCTCTCGATTATCAGACCGTCAAAACCCATGTCGATAGCCTGCTGCGACAGCGGAGCCACAAGCTCCCTCTTGCCACCGATGTGGCTAGGGTCATGGATTATGGGCAGATTCGGCCAGCGGCGGCGTAACTCGATAGGTATGTGCCACTGCGGCAGATTTCGGTATAGATGCTTACCGTATGCACTGAAACCGCGGTGTATTGCGCCAAGTTGCTTTATTCCGGCATTATACAGGCGCTCGAGCGCGCCGATCCACAGCTCCAGATCAGGATTTACAGGATTCTTCACAAGCACCGGGATATCAGCTCCGCTATCCTTGAGCGCATCAGCTATCTCCTGCATTGCAAACGGGTTGGCCGACGTGCGTGCACCGATCCAGAGCATATCCGTTCCGGCGGCAAGAGCAGCCTCCACGTGAGCGCGGGTTGCCACCTCAGTAGCCGTGAACATTCCCGTCTGCTCCTTCACCTTCTTGAGCCACTCAAGTCCCTCTTCACCTATTCCCTCGAAGCCGCCCGGTTTCGTGCGCGGTTTCCATATTCCCGCGCGGAAAATTTTTATACCGTTTGCAGCCAGCTCTTTGGCCGTTTCAAGAGTCTGTTCCTCGGTCTCCGCGCTGCACGGGCCCGATATTATTATAGGATGCTCGATCGGCTTACCGCCAAGCGTCAGTGGTTTCAGTTCTTTCATATTTTTTAGATACAACCTGTTTTACCTACAATTTTCAAATGATTGGATTGAATTTTGCAAAGATGTATATTTTACTTCAAAACTCCAAACATAACGCACTTTGCTTCGCAACATCACTAAATTTTTAATTAAAATTAGCAACCAATTCAGAGATTTTTCTATTTTTGCATTGTTGTTCATCATGTAGGACGTGACGGAGTGGCAGCCCGATGTGGCAGCATACCCGCCATGATCCCGCCGGAATTAAAACTTAACTCTATAAAATAAAAAAATTATGTCAAAGGTAACAGTGGTTGGCGCCGGTAACGTAGGTGCCACTTGCGCCAATGTTCTCGTTACGACCGGTGTGGCCGACGAGGTAGTGCTCATCGACATCAAGGAAGGTCTTTCCGAGGGCAAGGCTATGGACATCAACCAGACTGTCAACATTCTCGGTCTTGAGACACGTCTCACCGGCGTGACCAACGACTACGAGAAGACTGCTGGCAGCGACGTTGTTGTCATCACTTCCGGTATCCCCCGTAAGCCCGGCATGACACGCGAGGAGCTCATCGGCACAAACGCTAAGATCGTTAAGTCGGTTACCGACAGCATCCTCAAGTACTCTCCCAACGCTGTCATCGTCTGCGTGTCTAACCCCATGGACACAATGACTTACCTTATCCACAAGACATCCGGTCTTCCCAAGAACCGCATCATCGGCATGGGCGGCGCACTCGACAGCGCACGCTTCAAATACTTCCTCTC
>CAMWSY010000194.1 GCA_947176995.1 uncultured Porphyromonadaceae bacterium
CCTGCCTGCTATGGTGCAGAACATAGCCAAGACAAACGGGGTGAAAATGGCATAGACCGAGGTGCTGAAGGGCGGCGAACGCCTGAAAGGACATCTCGAAAATCCACGTCTCACCGAACTGCTCAAAAAAGGAGGCTGGGATTATGTGGTTGTGCAGGAAAACAGCTCGCTCCCTGCCTACGACACTGATTTCGTGAGCCGCGAGGTGTATCCTTACGCGCACACAATCGACAGTCTGGCACACGCCGGCACACCTGATGTCAAGGTGGTTTTCTACATGACATGGGGGCACAAGTACGGTAACATCCGTCCGCGCAAAGGCTATCCGCTGTGCGACACTTACGAGGGTATGCAGGAGCGCCTCAAAACTTCCTATCTTGAAATGACCTATCAGAACGACGCTATCTGCGCTCCCGTGGGTATGGCATGGGCTGAGGTACGTGAGAAGCGACCTGACATCATTCTCTATAAGCAGGATACATTCCATCCCGCAGTTGCAGGAACTTATCTCAACGCCGTCACAATCTACACAACCATGTACCCTCGTCATTTTCAGACTGATTTCGATGCCGGGCTCACCCCTCCCGATGCTGAATTTTTGCAACAGGTAGGGCAAAACACCGTTTTGGACAATCTGCGGCTGCTGAACATCCAGAAATAATAAGTTGTAATCAAAAGAGAGTTGGGACGCACGATCGTGCGTCCCTATTTATTTTCAGGCAATTATGATGCTGGACCTGACACGTGCATTCAGCAAAATACAATTATGACACAGCCACATACCAATCATCAAATATTCTTCGTATATTTGTACTAAAATATCGGTATTTAGATGAAGAATATACGCAATTTCTGCATTATAGCACATATAGACCACGGTAAGTCCACTCTTGCCGACCGTCTGCTTGAACGCACAAACACCGTATCAGCCAAGGACATGGAAGCGCAGGTTCTCGATGATATGGATTTGGAGCGCGAACGTGGCATTACCATCAAGAGCCATGCCATACAAATGGAATATATGCTTGATGGAGAAAAATATACCCTGAATCTCATTGACACTCCGGGACACGTTGACTTCTCCTACGAGGTGTCACGTTCTATTGCTGCCTGCGAGGGAGCGCTACTGATTGTCGATGCTTCGCAGGGCATTCAGGCACAGACGATTTCCAACCTCTACATGGCTATCGACAACGATCTGGAAATTATCCCGGTTCTCAACAAGTGCGACCTCGACAGCGCCAACCCCGACGAAGTGGAGGATCAGATTGTCGACCTTCTCGGTTGCGACCGCTCCGAGATTTTGCGTGCGAGCGGCAAGACAGGCATGGGAGTCGATGAAATCCTTGAAGCCATTGTAAAGCGTATTCCGGCACCCGTTGGTGATCCCGAAGCACCTTTGCAGGCACTCATTTTTGACTCGGTTTTCAATCCTTTCCGCGGCATTATCGCTTACTTCAAGATTGAGAACGGCACAATACGCAAAAACGACTTCGTCAAATTCGTTTCGACAGGCAAGGAGTATCACGCCGACGAGATCGGAGTGCTCAAGCTCGATATGTCGCCCCGCGAGGAACTTTCGGCGGGCAACGTCGGATATATCATTTCAGGCATCAAGACCTCTAAGGAGGTGAAGGTGGGCGACACCATTACCCATGTTCAGAATCCCTGCGACAAGGCTATCGACGGTTTCGAGGAAGTGAAGCCTATGGTGTTTGCCGGTGTCTATCCCATCGAGACTGAGGATTTTGAGAATCTGCGTGCTTCGCTTGAGAAGCTTCAGCTCAACGATGCGTCGCTCACATTCCAGCCTGAGTCATCGGTGGCTCTCGGTTTCGGATTCCGTTGCGGCTTCCTCGGGCTGCTCCACATGGAGATCATTCAGGAGCGGCTTGGTCGTGAGTTCGACATGGATGTCATTACCACAGTCCCCAACGTGTCCTACCGCGTGTTCGACAAGAAAGGCGTAATGACCGAAGTGCATAATCCTTCAGGGCTGCCCGATATCACGCTCATCGACCACATCGAGGAGCCTTATATCCGCGCTTCCATCATCACCACAGCCGAGTTTATCGGGCCGATCATGACTCTTTGTCTCGGCAAGCGTGGCGAACTTGTGAAGCAGGAATTTATATCCGGCAATCGTGTTGAGTTGATTTTCGATATGCCGCTCGGTGAGATCGTGATAGATTTCTACGACAAGCTCAAGAGCATTTCCAAGGGTTATGCTTCGTTTGATTACCACATCAACGGCTTCCGCCACTCGCGCCTCGTTAAACTCGATATACTTCTCAACGGTGAGAGCGTCGATGCGCTTTCTACGCTCACCCATGCCGATAATGCCGTGACATTCGGCCGCCGCATGTGTGAGAAACTCAAGGAGCTTATACCGCGTCAGCAGTTCGACATAGCGATTCAGGCTGCGATAGGAGCTAAGATTATTGCCCGCGAGACCATCAAGGCTGTGCGCAAGGACGTGACGGCCAAGTGTTACGGTGGTGATATCTCACGTAAGCGCAAACTGCTTGAGAAACAGAAGAAAGGTAAGAAGCGCATGAAGCATATCGGATCGGTCGAAGTGCCGCAGAAAGCGTTTCTTGCAGTGCTTAAACTCGACTGACACATAGATCAATGGCAGCTCCACACCGCACCAACGCAGCCCGGTTGCTCGACAGCGCACATATCGCCTACGAGCTTGTGCCTTATCCGGTCGATGAGAATAATCTTGCAGCATCGCATATCGCCGACACTCTCGGTGAGGACATTAACCGCGTTTTCAAGACCCTTGTGCTTCATGGCGACAAAGTAGGGTATTTTGTTTGCGTGGTACCCGGCAACATGGAAGTCGATCTGAAAAAGGCTGCTA
>CAMWSY010000195.1 GCA_947176995.1 uncultured Porphyromonadaceae bacterium
CGTGTGGGACGCTGAGACTGGCGAGCCTGTCTACAATGCCATTGTTTGGCAGGATCGCCGCACGTCGGAATACTGCGACTCGCTGCGTGAGGCCGGACATGCCGCAATGATCCGGGAAAAAACCGGCCTGATTCTCGATGCATATTTCAGTGCTACAAAAGTTAAATGGATTCTTGATCATGTGGAAGGGGCGCGTGAGAAAGCCGAAGCGGGAAAATTGCGGTTCGGAACAGTCGATACATGGCTTATCTCATGCCTTACGCGGCACACGGCTCATGTCACCGACGTGACCAATGCGTCGCGCACCATGCTTTTCAATATCCACACTCTCGAGTGGGATAAAGAACTGCTGGAGCTGTTCACAATCCCGGCGTCGATGCTGCCGGAGGTGAAACCGAGCAGCGGCATCATGGCTCACACCACAACCACGATATTTGCACATTCGCTACCTATTGCCGGTGTGGCGGGTGACCAGCAGGCGGCTCTGTTTGGTCAGATGTGCGTGCGCCCCGGCGCGGTGAAAAACACCTACGGCACGGGCTGCTTCCTGCTGATGAACTCAGGCGACAAGCCCATTGTGTCGAAAAACCGTCTGCTCACCACTATAGCTTGGAAAATCGGCGATAAGGTGACCTATGCTCTCGAGGGGTCGATATTTGTTGGCGGATCGGTGGTGCAGTGGCTTCGCGACGGCCTCAAGTGCATAACCTCGTCTGCCGAGGTGGAGGAACTCGCCGAGTCAGTGCCCGATACCGGTGGAGTCTATTTTGTGCCCGCACTCACCGGTCTCGGAGCTCCGTACTGGGATCAGTATGCCCGCGGACTGATTTCCGGCATTTCCCGTGGAACGACCTCTGCGCATATAGCTCGTGCCGCTCTTGAGGGGATCGCTTTTCAGGTCTACGACATCGTGAAGGCGATGGAGCTCGATTCAGGGCTGAACATAACCGAACTGAAAGTCGACGGCGGTGCGTCGCGCAACAATCTGCTCATGCAGTTCCAGAGCGATCTGCTCGACACCGAAGTGCTCCGCCCGCGCGTGACAGAAACTACCGCTCTCGGGGCGGCCTATCTTGCCGGACTCGCCGTAGGCTATTGGGAGAATGTGGAGCAGATCAACGCGCAGTGGCAGATCGAACGTAAATTCACGCCGGAGGCATCCCCTGAATCGGTCGTAGAGAAACTCGACGGCTGGAAAGAGGCTGTACGCCGCTGCCTTATGTAACTACTTTTATACAAAATCAGGACAATGGAAAATTCAGTAATGCTTCAGTGCTTCTTTGAGTTTCTGGGCACGTTTGTGATGATACTTCTCGGTTGTGGAGTGGTTGCCTGCACAGGTCTTAAAGGTTCCAAAGGCAATGGCGGCGGATGGATCGTGGTGACCATCGCGTGGGGTCTTGCCGTGATGTGCGGCGTGTTTATCGCCGGCCCGTTCACGGGGGCGCATCTCAACCCCGCCGTCTCGTTCGGTTTGGCTCTCGCCGGAAAATTTGAGTGGGCGCTTGTAGTACCCTACATGATTTCGCAGTTTATCGGGGCATTCCTCGGCGCATTGGTTGTCTATCTGTTCTACAAAGATCACTTCGACGTGACTGATGATCAGGATACCAAGCTCGGAGTATTCGCGACCATACCTGCGATAAAGAACCACACCCGCAATTTCATTTCTGAGATCGTGGGCACATTCGTGCTTATTCTGGTGATCCTTTTTCTATCAGAAAGCGGAAACACCGCTGAAGTTGGACTTGGATCTATAGGAGCGCTACCCGTCGCACTTCTTGTTGTGGTCATAGGCATGGCTCTCGGCGGCACGACCGGCTATGCCATCAATCCAGCCCGTGATCTCGGCCCGCGCACGGCTCACCACCTTCTCCCGATAAAAGGGAAGGGGAGCAGTCAGTGGGACTACGCTTGGGTGCCCATTCTCGGCCCGATGGTAGGAGCTGCCCTTGCAGTGGGCGTCTTCTATATCTACATCTTACTCTGCTGAGCTGGTCAGCGCGTCTGCGACCACAACGGCGTTGTTGTGCTCGCGGTCGTGTGAGGAATAAAGCAACGTCACTTTGGGCTTGTCGGATAGTGTGGTGCGCAGAGCACTGAATGCCACGCTTCCGGCAAGCTCCTTTTTGTATCGCTCCGCAAACTTTTCCCAGCGGTTATCTGGGTCGGCATGAAACCACTCCCGCAGTTCGGTCGATGGAGCGATCTCCTTGTCCCATAGATCATAGTGGAAAGTCTCGTGTGATAGTCCTCGTGGCCAGAGCCTGTCGATGTAAACCCTGAATCCGTCCTCGGCCGATGCCGGGTCATAAGCCCGTTTCATTACAATAGTCTGCTTCATAATCATCCGTTTTCTACTTATAACAACCCACCCTCCCATTTATATCGCTTATCCATCATATTGTAGAAAGCTGTTTCATAATCGTCGTAGAGGCTATGCATGTACTAGCCATCAGCATAACCTGTCTGTATGGGCGCGCAAAAGCACCCCCACTGCTGTCGTAGACAGCTTTAGTGGTAAACCCCGTGCTCGCGACGAAGCCGCAGCATGGGGTGAGTTAGGTGATAAAAACATTTGACCTCGCAAGAGGTCATTTACCCTTACCCCACGCCTCCGCGTACCCCACGCCTCCGCGTACTCCGCGCCCTCCTCTCCGCGCCCTCCTCTCCGCGCCCTCCTCTCCGCGCCCGTGAAACGGGCGATACAACAATAGCACCGGGTGAGCGAAGGGAACCCGGTGAAAACGTGCGTATTATCCTTGAGCTGCGGAGCTGCGAAACAAAAAATTTCTAAAACAGAAACCTCCA
>CAMWSY010000196.1 GCA_947176995.1 uncultured Porphyromonadaceae bacterium
GGGAACCCGGTGTAAGATGCACATCTCCTATGAGCTGCGGAGCTGCGAAACAACCGGTCCTCCCCCGCCCGTGTCACTCCATCGGCAACTTATTCATTTCCTCGATATAGCTCAGGATTTCGTTCTTTCCCCGCCCGTCGAAACTCGATGTGCGGAACACCGGCGGCAGCTCCTCCCAACGCTCAAGAAGCGCCGCGAGATACAACGCAACCGACGTCTTCGCCGCGTTCGACGACATTTTATCGAGCTTCGTGAACACGATGCTGAAAGGCACACCATTTTCACCAAGCCATTCCATAAACTCCATGTCGCTGCGTTGCGGTTTGTGACGGCCGTCGATCAGCAGAAACAGATTCGTCATCTGCGCCCGCCCGAGGATATATTCCCTTATCATCCTTTCAAACGCCACGCGGTCGCTCTTGCTTCGCTCAGCATACCCGTAGCCCGGCAGATCCACAAGATACCATTCATCGTTGACAAGAAAATAATTGATCTGAGCCGTCTTACCCGGTTTCGACGACGTCTTGGCAAGATCCTTGCGCCCCGTCAGCATATTGATCAGCGAGGACTTACCCACATTACTGCGCCCGATAAAAGCATACTCATGCCGCAGTGTCTCCGCCGGACACTTCTCCAGATCGGGACTCGAAGTAACAAAACGTGCTGTATTTACTATCATAACATTAAAAACTTTTCCATTATAACAACCAACCACCCCAATTTGTAGGGGCGCGCGAAAACACGCCCATCCTCAGCGATCTCCGAGCTCTCCGAGTTCTCTGAGTTCTCTCCCCCCCACTTTGTAGGGACGCACCACGGTGCGTCCGCCCTCCCTCCGAGTCCTCCAATATCACCGGGAGCAGCGAAACAACCTTAGATTATTGTATCGCTGCTCCCGGTTATGATTATATTTTTCTCTTACGACAACTTATGTATCACCAGCCCCGAGCGGAGTTTAGGCTCAAACCATGTCGTTTTCGGAGGCATGATATTGCCCGTGTCCGCAATATCCATAAGCTGCTTCATCGTCACAGGATAGAGAGCCAGAGCCACAACCATCTCGCCACTGTCGACGCGGCGTTTCAGTTCGCCGAGACCACGTATGCCGCCCACGAAATCAATACGCTTGTCGCTGCGCAGATCCGTTATTCCGAGGATATCACGCAGAATCAGGTCGCTCGACACCGTCACGTCCAGCACCCCTATCGGGTCCTGATCATTGTAAGTGCCCTCCTTCGCAGTGAGCGAATACCAGTGACCGCCCAGATACATCGAGAAATTATGCAGACCCGTGGGATGATACTCCTCCGTGCCCATATCCTCCACGATGAAATTCTCCTTGAGGCGGCCGATAAACTCCTCGGGAGTCAGACCGTTGAGATCACGCACCACACGGTTGTAGTCTATGATCTTCAGGTGTGAGGCCGGGAAAGCCACTGCAAGGAAATAATTGTACTCCTCGTCGCCACAGTGATCGGCGTTGTTTTGCGCCTTCTCGTGACCCACGAGGGCAGCGGCAGCCGTGCGGTGATGACCGTCAGCTATATAGAGCGCCGGCATCTTCTCAAACTCGCGCGTCACCGTGTCAATAAGCTCCTCATCCTCGATCACCCAGAAGTGGTGTCCGAAGCCATCGGGAGCAACGAAATCATATTCCGCCGGAGCAGCCGTCACCGTGTCTATCACCTTCTGGAGCACCTCATTGTCGGGAAACGCGAAAAACACCGGTTCGATATTGGCGTTATTCACGCGCACATGCTTCATGCGGTCCTCCTCCTTGTCACGTCGTGTCAGCTCATGCTTCTTGATACGCTCCTCCATGTAGTCGGCAACATTGGCAGCGATCACGATACCATATTGTGTGCGGCCGTCCATCGTCTGGGCATAGATGTAGTAATGTTCCTTGTCATCCTGCACCAGCCACCCGTTGTCCTGAAACGCTTGGAAATTCTCAGCAGCTTTCACATACACTTTGGGGTCATGTTCATCCGTACCCGGTTCGAAATCGATCTCAGGTTTGATGATATGATAGAGCGACTTGAGGTTTCCCTCAGCCTCCTTGCGTGCTTCTTCCGAGTTAAGCACGTCGTAGGGACGCGAGGCCACTTCCGTAACCATCTCCTTTGGAGGACGCACACCCTTGAAAGGTTTTACTTTAGCCATGGCGTAGTTTTTAAGAAGATATTTATATTTTAAGCGCAACGTAGGGACGCACGGCTCGTGCGTCCTTCCAACTGCCCGTGAAACGGGCATTACAACCGTCAGCACCGGGTGACCGCAGGGAACCCGGTGTGAGCTGCACATCTCCTATGAGCTGCGGAGCTGCGAAACAACCTTAGAGTAGGGACGCACGGCTCGTGCGTCCGCCCCAGCCGCCGTCGAAGACGGCTAATAATACCAAGCCCCACATCGAGCCGAAGGCGATGGTGTGGGGTAAACGATGCCCCCCCATCTTGGCCTCGAAGAGGTCAGCTATCTTTGTAGGGGCGCGCGAAAGCACGCCCACCCTCCGAGGTCTCCGAGTTCTCTGATTTCTCCCCGTCCTTACCCTATCTCTATCGTCTGGCTACGGTCAGGCCCAACCGAAACGATCACGATCGGCGCACCGAGCTGAGCCTCGAGAAATGCCACATAGTCCATGAAAGCCTTAGGCAGATCAGAAGCCTTTGTAGCATGAGTCAGATCAGTCTTCCATCCCGGCAGAGTCGTGTAGATCGGCTTCACGCACTCCGGGTCGAGTGTCTAATACACATCTCCGAGACCACGAGACGCTCATCTCTCTCGGTTGGCGTGTT
>CAMWSY010000197.1 GCA_947176995.1 uncultured Porphyromonadaceae bacterium
GGCTCCTATCGCAAAATGGAGGCGGGCGATACCAAGGTCAATACGTGTGTAGCCCACAAGCGAGAAGCGTGTAGTCGACCGCACGGTCACCCCATCTGGCATAAGCCGAAAATAGAATTTCTGCTGATTTACAGCCGTAGGTGCAAGAAGCGCAAGACGCACCCCCTCCTTGAACCAGTCGGGGAAATCAGGCTCAATGTTGCTCACCTGCTGCGGCGTCTTGATCTTGTGGTGGCGGATAGCATTTTCAATGCCATATCCCAAAGCGATCACACATCGCACTTTCTCATTTGCCGGTATCGCGAACACCTCTGGAATGTTGTTATAGGTCAATCCGACCCAACATGAATTTAGTCCGAGATGCTGTGCAAGCAGCACAATCTTCTCTCCCTGCTCCCCCACCTGAATATCGACATCACTACCGCGACGGGTGGAGATCACAACATAGTTTTCAACTCCTTTGAAATTGCCGTAGCTTGCCCAACGGCCGCCAAAAGCGCGTGGTTCGTTGACGATAAGCTGCATACGCAATCCGTCGACTTCATCACTCAGATGCCTGACCGCATCATAGAGTCTGCCGACTATTTCGGGTGCCAGCGGGCGGTCAGCATGATAGGCGCGCACAGAATGACGCGCCTCGATAGCCTCAACGAGTTCGGCGGGGCTTAAACCAAGATCAAAGTTCACGTTCGGGGAGTTATTGAGGGGGTTATATATTGTTCGATAAACCGTGCCGCAGTGTCCTCACGGTCGGTCTCAGTCTCAAGCAGCGATGTCTCGAAGCGGCATGACGCTCTTGAATAAAACGGATCACGGCGTGCAAGCGCATCGACAATAAACCGAGTGAGACCGTCACTGTCGAGTGAAGCGATAAGCGGGCGCTTGTGACGTCCGCGCATAAGCCGCGAATGAAGCACCGAGTTGTCGGCACTGAGCCACACAGTGGTGCCTTTTGAGTTCATGTAGTCGATATTATCGAAAAAGCAGGGTGTGCCGCCGCCACAGGCGACGAGCACATCCTCCATTTCTGCCACTTCATGGAGCATACGGCGCTCTATGTCGCGGAAACCGTCCTCTCCGCTCTCGGCAAATATCGTCGAGATACTTCGTGAGAATCTTCCCTCGATATAGTTGTCAAGGTCGATGAAGGCTATTCCGGTAGCACGCGATACAAGCCTGCCGAGGGTCGACTTGCCCGACCCCATGAAGCCTATAAGGAAAATAGGGCGCACAGTATCTGCCCTCGTTACTTGTTCTCCTTCTCAAGAAGGTCACGTATCTGGGTGAGGAGCTTAACCTCTTCAGTGGGCTCGGCTGGTGCGGCGGGAGCGGGCTCTTCTTCTTTCTTGCGCTTGAGATTCATGATGAACTTAACCATGACGAAGATACAGAAAGCGATGATGATGAAGTCAATACCCGTCTGCACAAAAGCGCCCCACGACACTGCGACCTCAGGAGTGATAATCTCACCGGCCGCATCGTTGACGGCTTTCTGAATCACCCAACGGTGCTCTGAGAAGTTCACGCCACCGGTAAAGTAGCCGATGACAGGCATGAGGACATCGTTGACAAGCGAGGTCACAATCTTGCCGAAAGCTGCGCCGATGATCACACCGACAGCCATATCCACCACGTTGCCCTTAACAGCGAAATCCTTAAAATCGCTTGCGAATTTTTTTACTCCTGAAGTTTTCATAAATAAATGGTGTGTGTATGTGTTTTGTTTTAGTTAGTCTATCATCGTGAAGACCTCTTCCATCCGCAAATATAACGCTTTATGTGAAACTTCAAAGCCAACTTAACAAAAAGAGCGGCCTCCCGGTCGCCCAATCCGTTAATAAACCAATCATTATCACATTTCTTGCAATGGAAAAAGTAATCTTTATACCTTTATAACAACATGACCCTAAAATGGTTCGGAGAAACGATGTTTTTTTGGAAAAATTTTTGCATCTTTGCACAAAAGCTGCGGCTAAACAACTGACATCACAGCTTTTGCAACTGGAATAAAAATATATAAATCTGATGAAATATTCATTTTTCGCATACATGATAGCTGCGGCCGCGGTCGTAACCGGCTGCAACAACAGCAACAACGGGAGCGACAAGATGCAGTTTGTGGAGCTGAAAGACGTGACCGTGACCGATGCGTTCTGGCAGCCTAAGCTACAGCAATGGGGCTCAGTGACAGCCAATGACGTGCTCAACAAATTTGCAGAGCGTAATGTGCCCGAGAATTTCAATAAAGTGGCCAACGGAGACCGCGACACCCACAATCATGCGGGACTCCCGTGGTTTGACGGACTGATCTACGAGAGCATACGCGGCATTTCCGACCTGATGGTGACCAATCCCGACCCGGCTCTGAAAGCAAGGGTCGACAGTCTCGTCGACCGCATTGCGCTTGCACAGGCATCGGAACCCGAGGGCTTCATAAACACATACACTCAGCTGACTGAAAACGATCACCGCTGGGGTGAGAACGGAGGCCTGCTGCGCTGGATGCACGATGTGTATAACTCCGGTATGCTCGTCGAGGCAGGTGTGCACTATTACAAAGCTACCGGCGAGACAAAGCTGCTTGAAGTCGCTACAAAAGTTGCCAATCTCATGAGCGACTACATGGGCCCGGCGCCTAAACACAATATCGTGCCCGCACACTCAGGCCCAGAGGAAGCACTGGTGAAACTCTACCAGCTTTACACCGCCGAACCGGAGCTGAAAGAGAGAATCAATGCACCCGTCAATCCTGATGCTTACCTAAGTCTGGCTGAATTCTGGAT
>CAMWSY010000198.1 GCA_947176995.1 uncultured Porphyromonadaceae bacterium
CAGTGTGGACTGTGTGATGGAAATCGACAGTGATTCCTGAAAATGCTTGTTGAGCACGTCGAGCGTGGCGCGTGCGAAACCCCACATGAAAAACAGTGAGGTGATGAGTACAAACGGGAGAAGATATTTCTTTTCGACAAGTCGGCTCATTGGATAGTGTATTGTGAATTAATTGGGAAGCATGGCAAGGAAGGCATCTTCGTCGATTACCGGGACTCCGAGTTTCTCGGCTTTCTGAAGTTTTGCCGGTCCCATGTTGTCACCGGCAAGTATGAAGTCGGTGTTTTTCGACACAGAACTGCCGTTCTTGCCGCCATGTGCTTCGATGATAGCTTTGTATTCGTCGCGTGAGTGATGTGTGAAAGTGCCGCTTATGACAATGGTTTTACCGGCAAATGTGTCGGAAAGCGAGGTGTCATGTCCGGCAGGCATCGCCATCTGCACTCCTGCCTGACGCAAACGGTCGATTATAATGCGGTTTTCCTGATTGCCGAAATACTGTATGATGCTCTCGGCGATGCGTGGCCCTATGTCCTCGATTTCTACAAGACGCTCATAGGGGGCGGTGGCTATTGTGTCAATGTCGCCAAGCGCTCTTGCGAGTTTCTTTGATCCGGTTTCACCCACATAGGGGATCGAGAGGGCATAAACAACGCGCTCAAACGGCACCTGACGGCTTTCATCTATCCCTTTGATGATGCGGTTGGCTCCCTTGTCGGCGACTCCTTCGAGTGCTGTCAGTTTCTCTACGGTGAGGTCATATATGTCAGCGATGTCCTTAACAAGTCCGGTTGTGACAAGCTGCATCACCATCTCCTCGCCTATGCCTTCGATATTCATCATGCGCCGTCCCACAAAATGCTCGATGCGTCCGGCAATTTGCGGCACGCACCCCGATTTGTTGGGGCATATCCATGCGGCTTCACCCTCGATTCTCACAAGCGGTGTGCCGCACGACGGGCATTGAGTGACGAATTGCACACGTTGTGCATCGGGGAGGCGTTGCGCCTCGTCGACACCTGTGATCTTCGGTATGATTTCACCCCCTTTCTCCACCCACAGCATATCATGTTCATGCAGGTCGAGACGCTGCATTATGTCCTGATTGTGGAGTGATGCGCGTTTCACGACAGTGCCTGAGAGAAGCACCGGCTCAAGATTGGAGACGGGGGTTATAAGCCCCATGCGTCCTACCTCAAATGAAACGTAGCGCAGACGTGTCAAGGCTCTTTCGGCCGGGAACTTATAGGCGATAGCCCAACGCGGAGACTTGGCTGTAAAGCCGAGATTGAGCTGCTGTTTCAGTGAGTTAACCTTGAAAACGAGGCCATCGGTAGCCACAGGGAGTGCCTTGCGACCGGTGTCCCAGTAGGTGATATATTCATTCACCTGCTCAAGCGAGTCGAGCAGACGCACGTGTTCAGAAACCTTGAATCCCCATGACCGGGCTGCCATGAGGTTATCGTAATGGTTGTCGTAGGGGAGTGTGTCGCCCAGAACATAATAGAAGATCGCATCAAGACCGCGCTTCGACACCTCTTTGGGGTCAAGAAGCTTCAGTGTGCCCGACGCTGCGTTGCGCGGATTGGCGAACAGCGGCTCTTCGTTGAAAGCCCGTTCGGCATTGAGGCGTTCAAATTCTTTCCACGGGAGCAGCACCTCGCCGCGTATCTCAAGATTCCGTGGCCATCCTTCGCCCTGAAGCGTCAGGGGGATGCTGCGTATGGTCTTGATGTTGTCGGTGACTATGTCGCCGCGTGTGCCGTCGCCGCGTGTCACAGCGCGCACCAGTCGTCCGTCCTCATAGATGAGCGAAATCGATGTGCCGTCAAATTTCATCTCTCCCACGATCTGAAACTGCTCTCCCTCGAGTCCTTCCTTGACGCGGTTGAAAAATGCATCCACCTCCTCGATGCTGTAGGTGTTGCCGAGCGAGAGCATCGGGCGTATGTGGAGAGCCTGTTCAAAGCCCTTGGTGAGATCTGAGCCGACGCGGTGGGTAGGGGAGAGGGGATCATCAACCTCGGGATGCTCCTTCTCAAGCTGCTCTAGCTCCTTGAGCAGACGGTCGAAATCGCGGTCGGAAACCGTCGGATCGTTCAGGACGTAGTACCGGTAGTTGTGGGCATTGATGATACGGCGTAGTTCCTCGGCGCGCTGTTGGGGTGACATTATCGGGGTTGAGGTCGTTGATGAAATGCTTAAGCCTGATTGAAACAAAAACGCCGCTTTATGCGGCGCGTGTTCACATTGTGCCGATCACTCGGCGTGCGCCGATGTAGCGGCGTTTGTAATATGGTGCTGAAGTGGTGTCGATCCTGACTCCGCCTGAAGTGGCTGAGTGGATGAAAGTAACTTCGTCGGTCTCCGGATCATAGTCGATCGCTATACCCACATGGCCTACTCTCGTAGTGCCTCCGGCGCGTCCGCCAAAAAAGAGAAGGTCGCCGGGGAGGATGTCAGATTTCTGGTCAATCTCCACTCCCTGAAGGTACTGGTCGCGCGACGATGAGCCGAGCGAGTAACCGAATTCCTTGAAAATATGGGTTGTGAACCCCGAGCAGTCAAATCCTTTTGTGGTTTTGCCGCCGCGACGGTAGCGTGTACCGATAAATTTGTTGGCGTAGTCAAGTATGTCCTGAGCAAGCTGGATG
>CAMWSY010000199.1 GCA_947176995.1 uncultured Porphyromonadaceae bacterium
AACGATATTCATGAGCGTCTCGTGGGCTCGGAGATGGGTATAATAGGAAGGTTCGGTGTGAATTTGTCATTGTCAGATTCGGTTGAGTTGGTCGGGGGTCGGGTTTACGGCGATTATGCGGCCTTCCGGATCTATCAGAAATGACTTGGGCTGATCCTACAGCTGGAAGTTCTCTACCACAAATGAAGCCTTTTCGCCTGCGATGTTAAACTGATTGGCCCGGTTCAAACGATCGCGTTTCACGATTTCCTCAAACATCCGTGTATTTGAATCAAGGTTGACACCTATCATTGCGATCTTGTGATCAGGGGTTGCCGACAGGCGTGAGTCAAACCAGTGCTGGTATTGATTCATTGCAAGTCGTGAATCAGCTCGTGAGCTGTCCCAGAACGAGAGAAGGACGTAATTTCCGCGGAGTGCGGAGAGCGATGCGATCTCTTCCGAGGAGTCATCATTGCTTACCGAAAGCGCTGGAGCCATATAACCCACAGCCGGTGCTGTGATTCTCTCTGTGAAAGCTGAGGAGGCGAGCAGTAGTGCAAAGAACCCGACAATCCCAAAGATTGTTCTCTTCATTACATCAAGTTAAGTAAGTTGTTTTTTTATGACACTCGTTTCAATCGTGCATCCCGCGCTATGAAACTCGTGTGACTTTCCGAGGTTGTTACAGAATCATGTCACATGTGCCTGCCGATTTTCGGCTTTTTGTCACCTCTGTGACAACTTTGTTGGTATAACGTTACAAAGGTAGGGTTTTGTTTACGACAAAAAAAATTTCCTGACTTTTTCACGGGTGTTTGTGCCCCTCGCCCCATCCGAAATCCCCTTGTAGCGGTCGTTTTAGCTAAATGTTAAATAATGTTTATCCGATGCTCCCATTTCCCTTTTTCCCGATATTTCCGGCTCCTCCGGCTTCTCGGAACGCCAGTTCCAAAAGACATATAAAAGTAATATCACCTCCTTATCTCTGTAATATCAAACCTCAGAGATCAGAGAGACACTTTCTGTCCAAACCTCTCGCAGGTGAACAAAAAAGCTGCCCTGCATCACGCAGCGCAGCCCTCATCATCTAAACAAATGTATATTATGAATATTTATAGCGGTTTGATTTTTACGTTCTTAAACCACACCTCATCGCCGTGATCCTGTAGCAGGATATGCCCCTTCTTGGCGTTGCCGAAATTGGGCCAGTCACGGTATTTGCTGTAAGCCACAAGAGCGTTCCACTCCGCGTTGTCGCGCTCATATTCGATCACCTTCTCACCGTTGAGCCAGTGTTCCACATGATTGCCGTTGACAAATACCACAGCCGTGTTCCAGTCCTCCTTATGCATCGGTTTGGTCTCAGGAGCGGGGATAAGGTCGTAGAGCGAAGCGCAGGTGCGGTTGCCTTTCACTCCCAGCTTGGCGTCGGGGTGCAGATCATCGTCGAGCACTTGAAACTCACATCCGATCGCCGATCCCTCACCCTTGTTCATGTCGGGGTCAACAAAGTATTTTATACCGCTGTTGGCACCCGGAGTGATCTTGAAATCAACCGACAGCACGAAGTCGCCATATTGGTCGGTAGTCACGATATCGCCACCGTTGGCCGATTCGGCACCATCCGACTTTATCACCTTCAGGACTCCGTCGTCTATCACCCAGCCGCTTTCAGGAAACTTGTCGAGTTTAGCTCCACGCCATCCCTCAGTGGTCTTGCCGTCCCACAGAAGTTTCCATCCGTCGGCGACATCCTGCTCCGACAGTGTGTTGTCGGGCTGTCCCTGCGAGGGAAATGAGGGAAACAGTTTTGCCGTTTCTAAAGCAGCTTCCTCGCAGCAGCTCTTATGCTGACTGCTGTTTGAGCAGGAAGCGGCGAGCACTGCAAGCGGCAAGAGCATATATATCTTCTTCATCGTTTAATTTTTCAGTTTATAGCCTTACACCATCTTGTAGTACTGATCCCAGCCCTTGCGCGGTGGTGTGCCGGTGAGCATGGCGTTGGCAAACGCATTGTTGGTAATCTGCTTTGTGCGCGGGTCGAAGAACAGCTGGGTGTTGAGGCGCTGTGCAAGCACACCCAGACAGAACACCTGACTCAGCACGCCGTTGATCTCAAACGGTGAGCGGGTTTTCTCCTTGCCCTGACAGGCGAGCAGGAAGTTTTCAAAGTGGTTCGACGGGCTCTGGGGTACTTCCGGAAGCTTGTCGGCCATCTCTTTAGCCTTCTCCTCCGGGATAATGGAGAGAGTGCTGCCGTGGCTGCCACCCTTGAAGATAAGATCCTTCGAGTAGATGATCTTGCCGGGACGGAGCTTTGCAGCCGGACCGTCGTTGAATCCCGATGCGGGCACGTCGGCGGTTGCAACATCGCCACCATAGCCGGCCGGGAGCGGCGGAAGATTGTCAAGACCGTCATACCAAGTCACATCCACCGGAGGCATACTGCCACGGGCGGGGAAACGGAAAAGTATTGTCGACGAGTAGGGGAAGAAGTAATCGTTATGTCCGTTGGCATAGAGCATATTCACCTCGTAGGGGAGACCTAATTCAAGGAACTCGTGCGCCGTGTCGAGGATGTGCGCACCCCAGTCACCGAGGGCGCCCATGCCGAAGTCCTACCAGCACCGCCACTGCCCACGGTGGAAGTCA
>CAMWSY010000200.1 GCA_947176995.1 uncultured Porphyromonadaceae bacterium
ACGCCATGATGGGTCAAGGCGTTATCTGATTTAGAAAAGGCAATACAAATATTTAGGCTTTAGATTTGATAAAGGCGTGCTGGAGAGTGATCTTCGGCACGCCTGCTTTATATTTGCCTCTTTACAGTCAGCCGATTCCGTCCAGTAACTTCGCGAGTACTCCGTTGCGGTCAGTGAACCAGTCGACGGCTCTTATGCGCTTTATTTTCCATCCGAGTCCCGACAGTATTCCCGGAACTACGACATCCCGGTCTGTCTCGGCGGGTAATGCCTCACTGTTCTTTCCGTCAACAATCACCCCAAACATATAGCTGTCGGCTCCGGCTGTATCTTTAACAGCGATATCAACCTTGAAAGGCCCCTCACCCACGTTTGTGGCAACGTCGAATCCCCGAGATTTCAACTCAGAGGCAATGCTCTTGACCGTAGCCGAGGCAGCCGTTTTTGATGTCTCCCCGCGCAACGGACAATAGGGATCGATCGCATGAGCAATCATTCGGCGAAGCACCCGAACCCCATACGGCATTGCCTCATCCTCAGGAATATGCGATGGACATAGCGAACTTACAACCGTCATCTCACGGCATACCGGCGAAATAGCCCTGTTTAGAAGCTGCTCACCGCCACGGTGTTCAAAGCATCCGAACTCCGCGCGTACCCGCCCCGAGCCATCAGGGGCATACGACACCGAAAGCACAAGCACATCGCACACCTCTGCGCCTGTCATTGTCTCAGGTGTCTTCACAAACACCGGCTTCGACTGCTTTGAAGCAGGATTCTCCTGCCACAACCGGTCTATAAGCTCACACTGAGCCTGAGTAAACGCCACGATTCCTACTGTCATAGGCTTCTCACCACTCCGGCTGAGATATTGTGCGACTATTTCCACAACGGCCTGTGCCTCGGTCTCATTTGTCCGGGTTTCTGTATCGAAGCATCCTGACGGATCGACATGACGCACAACCATCCGGCAGTCGTCGGCCGATGGGAAAGTGAACAGTTTTCCGTCATAGAAAGTCTTGTTGCGGAACGCCACAAGCCGCTCATGGCGAGGACGGGTAATAAACTTCAAATCATACTCCGGCAACCCGGCATCTACGCCCGCGGCAAGCGCCGAAGTCCTATCAGCCATCGCATTATCATCGACAAAGATAGTCTGCGCGTCAGCCGACAGCAACGTCTCTACCATCTTGCGCGGGATGCGTGATGTGCCGTCAATTATCTGTATATCAAAGTTCTTACTATCGCAAGCATTTCCTACCGTAAGCATCTCTACGTTACGCATATCCACGCACTGAATCCCTCCCGACGCTGCTGAATTACAGCACACTTCGACCGCCTCTTCGCATTTTTCCGACGACAGCTCATGCAACAGACCGCTTTTCTTTATCGCATTGGCCACCCTTGCTTTATAAAAACCTTTCAGGAATGCGTCGGCTGCTGCTTTACCACTGTTTCCTGCGAGGAAATAGTCAAGCGTACCGAGTGCTCCGAGCCGGTTTAGCGATACCACTGCTTCGGCATAAGGCTCCCAGTCGGCAAACAGATGCCGGTTGGCGTGCCAACGCGACACAGCCTCCGATATAGTGTCGATATTGGCTGTAAGCTTGTCATCAAGCACCACAAGACGCCTAAACGTGTTCCACTGCTCTATACGCTCGAGATAGTGCATCGCATCGTGGTGAAACAGCCATCGGTTCAGCAGGCCACGTTCACGACGCCGCACGCGCTTCTCAAATCGCGGAAATTCCTCAAGAAAAGCCTCGATGCGTGCCTGTCCCCTGCTCGTTTTCACTCTCGGGTAAATTCCCGTCAGCGGCAACTTCGACGGATGTTTACCGAACATACGCGTGAAATCGTCGAGCGATGCAAGAGAGTCGGCGACCTCTGCCGCGTGGTTCATGTCAAGACGGGCAGACTTTGATTCCGACATGCGCATTTCCTCACCTTCAATGGCAAAATACCTGTCAATCACATCGTTCACCGACAGTCTGTCGGAATCCTTGCGATGCGTGGCTTCAAATGCAGTCTCAAGCAGTTCCCGTTCCTTCTCGGGGTAACCGATTTGTTTGTAGTCATGATTATCCGGCGAGATGCTTTCAAGACAGCGACGCACTCCCTCTTTAGTTTCTTCATCGGACGCTATATACCTTACACGCCGCCCCTTGGCCGACGCGTTGGCAATTATTGAGGCTATGACCGCATCCCTGTCAGTACCGGCAGGCGCGTCAAGCACAAACGACACTCCCCTCCCAGCCTCCATTATAGCCTTAACGGCGAACGAGTCAGCACGCGCGGGCCCAATCAGATCGCTTGCAGCCACATTTGCAGTCAGCGTCTCGTTTAGTGCAACCAAGCCCCCCAAAAGCTCCTTGCATTTGTCCTCCGTTTCTTCCGTTGGTTCAGTCGACACGGTTTCAGCATCTTTCTGCGGAGCTGCAAGCGGTTTCACCCCCGCCTCACGCGCAGCCTTTATGTCGATGAGATAACGGGGATCTTCACCGAGAAGCAATTTGTTGGCTGAATAGTTGGAGTCTTCAAAATCCTTACCGGTGGCTATGCCTGCCGGATCGACGAGCACGAGAAGCGGCCGGTCGGCAGCGATCAGACCGTAGATACTCTCTGCAT
>CAMWSY010000201.1 GCA_947176995.1 uncultured Porphyromonadaceae bacterium
CCACACCTCCGATGAATTGCAGGAAGCCGTTGGAGTCTATGGCATCGTTGGCCGACGAGTAGGCGAAAATGCGTCCGCCGTTGACAGTAATGCCGGTAGCGGCATTGATCGCATCATCGTAGGCGTGGACATAGATTTCACCTCCATTGACCGTAAGGGCCGATTTGCTCTCTATCCCTTCCGAGCCATCGCCAGTGCCGGTTACTGCCACATTCAGAACACCATCGTCGATCACGATGTCGCCGTCGGCTTTCATGGCTTTGGGTGATGATGACAGGGAAGCATTGTAACGGTAGGTGATACCGGAGGTTACGAGTGTGGTATTTCCGCCTGTTATGGAGATTGCACCGTCGGCATTCAGCCCCTTTCCACCTGCCCCTGTGCTTTTCACCGAGACCGTGCCGCCGGAAATCGTAATATTACCGTCGGCCTTTATACCGGCCGGGGAGGAGGTATCTCTTTCGGTAGAATCATAGATTGATGTTCCGGAAGTGTTTAGATCGATTGAACCACCTGAGATTTCTACATTGACGTCGGTTTTAATAGCTTTTCCGGCCTCCGATGAAACATTGGCGTAAATGAGTCCGCCCATGATGCGGATGCCAGTGTTCTCGTCGGTATCGCCCTTGATGTGAATTGCATTTTTTGCAGCTTCGGTTACTGCTATTGTCACCCCGGGACGGGTGACCATGTAACCGTCGGAGGCGATGGCATGTTTCTGCCGTCCGGCCACGAGCAGTGAGCCCGTACCGCTGAAGATGAGATGCCCTTCACTGAACAAAGTGCCTTTGCGATCCTCCGTCTCGGCAGAAGCATTGCCCGTGTACCATATATCGTCGGCATAGTTCTTGGCGTCGGTAAGCTTGTTGACAGTTCCGGCGGTGAGGTTCACGAATATGCGTTTCTTGCACTGGCTGTTGATGGCCGGACCGCGCGACGAGGTTAGCTCCACGCCATCGAGAGTGAGTTTCAACTTGTTGTTGCTGTAGATTTTAAGCGAACCATCGTCGCTTTTTCCCGACAGAACGATCTCGACACCGCTGAGGTTGCCGGATGCAAGATCAAGCACCACGTGAGCGCCATCGAGACGATGTACCGAAGCATCGCATCCGCTCACAGTGGCAGTCGCGCCATTATAGTCAACCGATATTTTCGTGTCAAACTTGTTGGTTTCCCAATAGATATCCTTGTCAGTTCCGACGACGTCCTTGTTGCCGTCGTTGGCAAGCTGACCGTTATAATCCTGAATGGGTGTGTCGAAATCAGGAGTCCCCGCGTCATCGACATCATAGCCACCCGGTTGATTTCCACCGGGTATGCCACCACCTTGTGGCGGCTCCTCAATGAACGGAGCATCGGTAGTGGAGCACCCCGCAGCCAGCAATGCAATGACTGCCAGAGCGGGGATAATACGGTTTATTCTGAAAAAACGTCTCATTATTTTCGATTTGGTAAAAGGTGTATTCACGGTCGATAGATACCGCAGTAAAACGGTTAATTAGACCACCCATACGCCCCAAGGTTTAATCCACCTCCCCTTAAAAAAACAAAACTCTGCCAGCATGAAAGATGGCAGAGCTTAGAACTGTAACGATCAACAGGAGTCAGAAAAGGACGCCGTTGGCAGGTATGTGGGCGCCGAGGACGGTCAGGGAGTTGGCTACGGCGTAATCGAGGATGGTGTTTCGGGTCTTTATCGACTGCCCGGGGTCGCTATCGTAGCGGGCGCATATCGTGGGGTCGATAAGCTGAAGGGCTGCACCATGCATTATGTCGCCTGCAAAAAGCAGATTGCCGAGGCGATAGACCATGTGCCCCGGTGTGTGTCCCGGTGCGTCGATGCACAGCACGTCATCCACAATTTCACCGCCGTTCACCCACTGTATACGTCCGTCGTATTCCCGCATGATCGCAGCATAGGTTTCGGGCTGTTTCGATGCCATGAAGTCTTTTTCTTTGGCGGGAATGTAGAGTGTGGCATTGTCGAAGACGGCTTTGCCATTGCTGTCGATGAGGCCGCCAATATGGTCGCCGTGGGCGTGGGTTATATAGATCGTTTTTATATAGCCCGGCTGCACAGCGAGTAGTGACAGGCGCTCGGCTGCTTTTCCACGGACACCACCACCCAATCCGGTGTCAAACATGATGTAGTCATTGCCGGTTTTCACAAGAAAGCAGTTCATGGCCGACGGCACGCGCCCGTCGGGTGCGATTATTGCATCTACTTTTGCTTTGTCGCTGTCGTTTTTCCCATAGAAGAGCGATGTTTTGTGAGCCATGTCGGGATCATCGGAACACTGGAGCGTATATACTTCATAGCCTGACGAAGTGAATCTGAAAATCCCTTCAGGCATTTCTCCGCCTTGTCGGGCAAAGACCGCTCCCACCGGATTATTGTGAACGGTATTTTGAGCGTTAAGATGGTGTGTGGCAAGCGTCATGGTCATACCTAAGACTAATGCTATTGCAATTTTCATGTTGTGAAGATTTTATCTATTCTGGAGATGCACAGAAAGCGTCCTCGACGGTCGTGTCGTTGTTGCCTTTGAAGCTTAATCCCTCTGGGACAAGAGCTATAAACTTGAAGCGTTGTCCTGCGGTGGT
>CAMWSY010000202.1 GCA_947176995.1 uncultured Porphyromonadaceae bacterium
GTTGAGGACAACCTCAAAGCCGTCTTGCAGATTGCCAACCTTACTCCGGCCGAACAGCGCGATAAACTCGACAGCCTTATCGACGAGTTCAACCTCGGGCATGTGCGGAAGAATCTCGGTGAACGCCTCTCGGGAGGTGAGCGCCGACGCACCGAGATAGCACGCTGTCTCGCCATCAGCCCAGACTTCATCATGCTCGACGAGCCCTTTGCCGGAGTCGACCCAATCAACGTCGAGGAAATTCAGGGAGTTGTCTACAACCTCAAGAAAAAAAACATAGGCATACTCATCACCGACCACAACGCGCAGGAGACATTGCGCATCACCGACCGCGCCTATCTTCTGTTTGAAGGCAAGATACTCTTTCAGGGCACAAGCGAGGAGCTTTCGGTTAACCCCGTCGTGCGCGAGAAATATCTCGGACGTGAATTTGTGTTCTACCGTAAGAAATTTGAATAATTCATTCCACCCCCACATCCTTCATGCAGTCAGTGTTCAGGTTTAAGCAGTTTGAGTTGAAACATGGCGGAAGCGGCATGAAACTCACTACCGACAGCCTGCTGCTCGGAGCTTGGGTACGCCCCGACGCACCGGTGCAGACTATCATTGATGCCGGATGCGGCTGCGGAATACTTGCACTGATGTGCGCCCAGCGTTTTCCCGACGCCGGCATTACCGCCATCGACAATAACCCCGGTGCCTGCGACGAAGCCGACGACAATTTCCGATCCTCCCCGTGGCACTCACGCCTCCACACCGTCTGCGCCGACATAAACGACTGGATCACATCACTGGAGTCACCGGTCGACATGATTATCTGCAACCCGCCCTATTTCACCGAAACACTCCGCTCACCCGATGCTTCACGAGCCGATGCCCGTCATGCTGGATCGCTGAGTGCGGCCGCGATAATCTCAATTGCCGGACGTATTCTCACCCCCGACGGGACTCTGGCACTTGTCATTCCATTTGACCATCTCAGGCAACTTTCACTACCCGCCTCACTTGCATCCCTCTCATTCTCACGCATCGCCCACATTGCCGCGCGCGAGGGAAAAACTCCGTCGCTCGCACTTGTGCAGCTGTCACGCCGGGAGTCCCACACTCCGCCTGAGCCGGAACTTATTGATATCCGCGACGCCTCTGGTTACTTCACTCCCGCCTATCAACGACTCACACATCCGTTTCTCCTCTATGATAAGAAAAAATAACAGTCCGCTTGGACTCAGTGTCAGTCCGGCGAAAGGGCTTCTCCTGCTCGCCTGTATCTTCATCTTCTGCTCAGTCATTACTTCGGTTATTGTCTCTTTCCTCATAACGCACATGACAGCAGCCGGAACTGCCATGGAGAAAAGCGGAGCTGCGATGCGCATATCCATTGTGATTCAGGATGTGTTTGTCTTCATCATCCCCGCCGTAGCCACAGCGGTCATAATGACACGCCTTCCTGCAAAGTTTCTCGATATCGACAACCCACCCCGCCCTTCCCTGCTTCTGCTTGCCGTAGCTACGCTTTTGGCCGCTTGTCCACTGCTCAACTGCATTGTGGCATGGAATGAGAATATCCATCTCCCTGCTGCCTACTCTGAGCTCGAGACACATCTGCGCTCACTTGAGGATGCGGCCGGTTCTACTTTCGACTCCATCCTCTCCTCCTCGTCGGTATTCTCGCTTATCCTCTCGATTCTCATTGTCGGCGTGCTCGCCGGACTGTCTGAGGAACTTTTCTTCCGTGGCGCATTGCAGAAGCTCCTGACGCTTACACGCATGAATCCGCATGTAGCGATATGGCTTGCCGCTTTTATCTTCAGTGCCGTGCATTTCCAGTTCTTTGGCTTCGTGCCACGCATGATTCTCGGAGCATACTTCGGTTATCTTGTGTGGTGGACGCGCTGCCTGTGGATTCCGATAATAGTTCATGCAGTCAATAACTCGATTGTAGTCGTCTCAAAGTGGATCGAGGGCCGTTCCGGGCAGGAGTGTTCCATAGACTCGATTGGAGCCGACCCCTTCACTTCTACGACGTCTCTTGTCGCTATCACCTTGAGCGTCATTCTCACCGTCGTTCTGCTCGTCACACTAAAGAAAGAATCTAAATGAACGAACTGACTGTCAACCATCGCAAGCTGCTTGCCACACTCTCGGCTGGCAAAGGGCGCAAGGCAACCGGGCTTTTCCTTGTCGAGGGTCTGCGTGCCGTAGCTGAGATGAACTCGGCTATGCCGGGTGCGATGCGCGAAATCATTGCCACAACCGCGTGGTGGGAAGAGCACCCCGACTTTCCGGTTACATCCGGCGTCGTCAGGTATGTGGCAAAAAAAACCGACATTGACCGCATATCCACTCTGTCCACCCCGCAGCCTGTTATTGCCGCATTTGCCATTCCCGAGACTCCCCTGCCACCTGTCGGTGAAATAGCCTCACAACTCACTGTGGCGCTCGATGCTGTTCAGGATCCGGGCAATCTCGGCACTATCATCCGTCTTTGCGACTGGTGGGGAGTGCGTCACCTCTTCTGTTCATAAGGCACTGTCTACTGTTATTCAACCAAAGAATTACAGTCTTCTATGGGCCCGCGAGGTCGGGTTTATGATCAT
>CAMWSY010000203.1 GCA_947176995.1 uncultured Porphyromonadaceae bacterium
TATTTATGGGCTTCGGGGGCAGACTGTCGACGGCTGGCATGATGCTTTGCGCCGTATGTTTGAGATCCGGCCGCCCCACTTTTCTGCTTATCTGCTCTCCTACGAGCCCGGCACGCGCCTCTACGCCCGATTCATGGCAGGAAAGACCGTCGAAGCGTCCGAGGAAATGGCCGAAGAAATGTATCACATTCTGTGCAGCGAAGCGGCTTGTGCAGGTTATCATCATTACGAAGTTTCCAATTTCGCCCTCCCCGGCAGTGAGGCAAAGCATAATTCCTCCTATTGGGACGGCACGCCCTACATCGGTCTCGGCTGCTCGGCTCATAGTTTCGACGGCGTTAACCGTGCAAGCAATCCCGCTTCAGTGTCGCAATACATCAGTGACCTTTCCTTAGGTAAGTTGCCGCTTGAAGTTGAGGAAAGCACGCCGCTCGACAGGCTCAACGACGATATTATCACATCGCTGCGCACATCGCGTGGGTTTCTTCTCCCTGTCGATGCGCCTTCGGCTCTTTCCGAAGCAGTCAGGCGTCATCTTCTGGCCGGAACGCTTGTCGTCGTTCACGGTGGCCGCGTTGCCATCCCCGAGGCTCTGTGGCTCCGTTCCGACGCCGTTATGCGCGACCTCATTCAGGTTTAGATCGGCGGAGTTGTGCCGGTATCTCTTTGCACATCGCACTTATGTATAGCCATGCTGTAGAAAAATATTTTTTACATTTTTGCTGATTTTGTTGGTTATACAGAAAAAAAGTAGTTACTTTGCACCCTGAAAAATGCGGAGCGTGCCGCGGAAAGCTCTCGGGAAGTGATGCGCCCGGGGCGATATGAGACCGGAACTCGCTTGCAGTGATAGGAATAAGAAATTAAAACCGAATATTTTTAAACCAGCCATGTCAAAGATTTGTCAGATTACAGGCAAGAAAGCGATGACCGGCAACAACGTATCGCACTCGAAGCGTCGCACTAAGCGTCGTTTCCACGTGAACATCTTTACCAAAAAATTCTACTGGGTAGAGCAAGACACGTGGATTCTCCTCACAATCACCGCCGCAGGCCTGCGCACCATCAACAAGCTCGGTCTCGATGCCGCTATCCGTCAGGCAGCCGAGAAGGGATATCTCACCGAAATCAAATATCTCGAATACTAAGTCATGGCAAAGAAAGCTAAAGGCAATCGTGTGCAGGTTATACTCGAATGCACCGAACATAAAGCAAGCGGAATGCCCGGTACTTCCCGCTACATCACAACTAAGAACCGCAAGAACACTACCGAGCGTCTGGAGTTGAAGAAATACAACCCCATCCTCAAGAAGGTCACTGTTCACAAGGAAATTAAATAATCCAGTTACACCCTTTATTTCTTAAGATATGGCAAAGAAAACCGTTGCCTCGCTCCAAAAGGGTGAAGGCCGTACCTATAGCAAGGTCATCCGCATGGTAAAGTCACCCAAGACCGGTGCCTATACTTTCAAGGAGGACATGGTTCCCAACGAAGCTGTTAAGGATCTTCTCAAGTAAGAAACCTTTTCATCGAAACGATACTCAGACCCCGCGGTTGGACATTCGTCCGGCTGCGGTCTGTTTTTGTGTCGGCAGTGAATTTTTTTAAGAAGATTACCTCCCGAAACAGGTATTTTCACTATATTTAACGCCAAATTCCGAGCATTTGGCCCATGCGGTTCTACAGGTTGCATGAGCCGTTGCCTAAACAAATCCAATTCCTAAAACTTATGACTAAGGCTATTTCATTCAAAGCACTGGTTTTCACACTCCTTGCTACAGCCATGTATGCCGTGTCGAGTTGCAGCTCCGCACCGCAGAAAGAACCCGCTAAGCAGATCGGCATTCAGCTCTATTCTGTGATGGATGCAATGAATCAGGATCCTCAGGGTTCGCTTCAGAAGCTCGCCGACATGGGCTACAACGTTCTTGAGCTCGTCCAGTGGGGCGGCGATCCCAAAGTGTTCGGTATGCCCGCCGAGGACTTCAAGGCTATCTGCGACAGCCTTGGCTTCGATATCATCTCGACACACTCGAGCATTCAGGAAGACCCCGAGAAAGAAGAAGAAGTCATGGCACGTTGGCGCAACCTCTTTGAGATCCAGAAAGCTTGCGGTGGTGAGTACTTCGTTATTCCCAGCTACCGTGTCGGCTACACAACCGACAGCATCAAGCAGATGGCTGACTACTTCAACCGTGTGGGCAAGATCGCCAAAGAGTATGACCTCAAACTCGGCTATCACAACCACGCTCGCGAGTTTGAGAAACTCAAGGATAGCGACGACATCATGTGGGAGTATCTGGTTGAGAACACCGATCCCGATCTCGTTTGCTATGAGCTTGACGTTTTCTGGTGCACAAAGGGCGGCAAGTCTCCCGTTGAATACCTCAAGAAATACCCCAACCGCATCGAGCTTCTCCACATCAAGGATGACTTTGTTATCGGTGAAAGTGGCGAAATTGACTTCGAGGGCATCTTCAACCAGTTCTACGACAACGGCATGAGCGGCTACGTTGTTGAGCTCGAGACCCCGAAGGAACTGCGCGAACAGGTTAATGCCGACGGAACTCCGTTCACTAAAGATCAGATCAACAA
>CAMWSY010000204.1 GCA_947176995.1 uncultured Porphyromonadaceae bacterium
GGTCACACTTCCACCCCCATCATCCCCTTGTATATCCGCGACGACTTCAAGACATTCGCCATCACCCGCGACCTGCTCGAGGAAGGCATCTTCGTCAACCCCGTCGTTTCGCCCGCTGTCGCTCCCACCGACACCCTGATCCGCTTCTCGCTCATGGCTACCCACTCCATGGAGCAGGTTGACCGCGCACTGGAGACCATCACCCGCGTGTTCAACAAATACGGCATCCTCAACAAGTAAACCCAAAGCCCGAAGGCCACATAAGGACAAAAGAAACACAAGAGACATTAGGAAATTTTCAGTCAAGTCATTGCGAGACTGATTTAATTCTAATGTCTCTTGTGTTTCTTTTGTTCTTATGTACCCCTTTCGGGGCAATGTATCTTCGTTATGAGTTTACTGTTTCGTTCAGATGGCTCAGAGCCTCGTCGTGCTCGATCTTCTCACATAGTTTCATGTCCTGCTTTACCTTCATCTCATCGAAGCCCTGACCATACACACCGTTGACATTAGCCTGAGTGATGAATGCACCGGCATCGATACTCTTCACTATGCGAAATATGGTCACCGACTCGATTTTACGACACACTATAAGAAGTATCTTCACCGAATGTTTGGTGTACCATCCCATACCGTCCATCACCGTCACACCGCGACGCGCATAATGATTGACAGCATTGGCGATGCGCTCCCATTTTGGCGAAATGATCAGAAACTGCACTGCCTGACGGTTGGAATTGATGATCACGTCCACCATATAAGAAGTGATTATCAGCGTAAACAAGCCATAGAGCACCCTGACTATATCATGAGTCAGAAAATAAGACGATGAAATGATAGCGAAATCCACACAGAGCATCGTGCGACCTATCGACACCGTGGTGCGCTTAGCCACCATGGCAGACACGATATCCGTGCCACCCGTGCTGCCGTTATGCACGAACACAAGCCCCAGGCCGATACCCGTCAGCATGGCTCCGAAACATACTCCGAGCAACGGCTGTGACGGCACAAGCGAATGAGGGAACAACGGTGGCAAAATAGTCACGACAATGGCTATCACCGTAGCGCCAAAGATAGTTTTTATCACGAAATCCTTACCCAGCACAAAATAAGCCATGAACAGCAGCGCCAGGTTGATGGCATACTGTGTCACACCGATCATATACGTCTTGCCGGTGAGCAGATAGACGATCGTGCCGAGACCGGTCACACCGCCGATCACCACCTTCTCGGGCAGGATAAAAGCTGAGAAACCGAAGCCGAAGAGCAGAATGCCCACCACGATCATGACATAGTCGCGCGAGGACATCCAGAGTTTTTTTCCGATAAAGCCCATATTAACATTAGATTTTCAGTGCAAAAATATGTAAAAAAACTTCATCCGCAAAGAGCCCCGTCTCCCGTCAGTCACCCCATTACCACACCACACTAACGCGGCGCTTTACATTCGCAACCTACATTGCGCCCCCGCCTATAAAAAAGTGTAAACACCTTGAAAAATAGATAAAACTAAAAGTGAAAAAAATTTACAAATCAGCAGCCGACAAAAGCAGCCGACAGCGACAAAGTGTTAATAATACTTAATCACACTATTATAATAACTGGAAATCACTACCTTTGCACGCCGATTATATCCTCACATTAAAACGGCGGCAAGGAATTGCCCGGACTTTTGGCCAGGTACGGCTGTTCCGAACCGCAAGTAACTATCTATTAACCAAGCATTAAAAAGTGGATACTTTAAGCTACAAGACCATTACGCCCAACGCCGAGAGCGTTGAGCACAAGTGGGTGGTTATCGACGCTACCGACCAGGTGCTCGGTCGTCTTTGCGCCACCATCGCGCTTATCCTGCGCGGCAAGAACAAGCCCAGCTACTCTCCCAACATCGAGTGTGGCGACAACGTGATCGTCATCAACGCCGACAAGGTGCGCCTCACCGGCAAGAAGTGGACCGACCGCGAGTACCTCCGCTACACCGGCTATCCCGGCGGTCAGCGCGTATCGACTCCCGAGGTTCTCCTCAAGAAGTCGTTCAACAAGCACCTCAAGCCCGGCTACAATCCCCTCTTCATCAAGGTGGTAAAGGGCATGCTCCCCAAGAACCGTCTCGGTCGTGCCATCATCGAGAACATGCACGTCTACAACGGTCCCAACCATCCCCACGAGGCTCAGAACCCCGAACTCATCGATATTAACAAAATCAAATAATTGAAGAATGGAATCAGTTAATGCTGTGGGTCGCCGCAAGGCTGCCGTGGCCCGCGTGATCGTTAAGGAAGGCAACGGTCAAATCACCATCAACAAGCGTCCCCTCGACGTATACTTCCCCTCGTCCATCCTTCAGTACATCGTGAAGCAGCCCCTGCTCACCCTCGACTCAGCCGAGAAGTATGACATCCTCGTCAACCTCGACGGCGGCGGCTACAAGGGTCAGGCTGAGGCACTGCGTCTCGCTATCGCCCGCGCCCTCGTCAAGATCAACCCCGAGGACAAGCACGCACTCCGCGTCGAAGGCTTCATGACCCGCGACCCCCGCGTTGTCGAGCGTAA